>CAKRQP010000079.1:0-10984 GCA_934393555.1 uncultured Lachnospiraceae bacterium | reverse complement strand
TCTTTATGCTTTCCGCATTCTCAGCAGCCATTGCCGGAGTCACTGCAAAAAACACAAATAAAAGAACCGTACTTAAGACTGCCCGTCTTCTTGTCTGTCTCATCTCATGCGCGCTCCTTAGCTCTCTTAAAGTGCTACACGGAGGATCGGATGCAGTTCGTAGACTCCATAGGGAGCTCCGTAATATTTATTGTAATCTTTTGCCTCTGCAAACAGCGGATCGTAAACCAGACCATTGATCTCAGCCCAGCTGTGTGCCAGTCCGTAGGTTCCATCGGAATCGGTGCAGACATGAATATCTGTGTAACCAATGGCCTTTGCCAGATAGGCAAACGCTGATGCATCGGATTCGCAGTTTCCACCACCGAGAAGGAAATGATCATTGGCATAAAGTGCCGGCCAGCCCGGTTCATTGACAAATTTCCGTCTCATCACATAAGGCTTCTTGATAACCCAGTCAAAGCAGGCTTTCAGCTTCTGTGACTGGCTCATACCTGAATTTGTGATCTCTGCGGCGATCTTTTTCGCCCGCTCCAGCGTTTCAATATCCTGCACCTTCACATCGCTGAGTTTCTTGCCATTGCCGTCATAATAAAGTGTTCCGTTTCCGGTGGAAACCTTCTTCATCTCCAGCCGTCCTCTGTCAGAAAGATAATAGGTGGTCTTTCCTACCGTCTGGGTTCCGGTGAGAAGAATTCCTTTCTGGCTGAAAAGATACGTTCTCCCGTTGATGGCCGTAAGTCCTTTGCGAATGGCTCCGTCATTGCCAAAATAGGAAATTCCATAAGAAAACTTCTGCCAGCCTTTTCTCACGCTTCCATCTGCTTTCAGTGAATAAAACTTACCGTCTACTTTCACAAAACAGTTCTTTTTGATCGTACCGCAGCGGTCTGCCCGGTATTTCTTTCCTTTATAAATGACCCAGGCATTTTTTACCAGTTTTCCCTTTTTGTTGAAATAGCAGGTCTTATTTTTGATCTTAACAAAGCCCTTTGCAATCTTTCCATTCTTATAATAGTAAACCACTCCGTTGGAGGCTTTATGCCATCCATCTTTTTTCGTTGCTGCTGCAGAAACCGGCAGACTCAGAAGGAGACAGATCAGCAAAGCCAGAAGGCTGATTTTTCTCTTTTTCATATTTTTCTCTCTTTCTTATTGCTGATGTTCTAACGATCGGTTAATACTCTTCTCTTGCGGTGCTTCCATCGGAATAGGTGATCTCATAATAACCATGACCGCTTCCGTCACAGTCATCATACGCCTGACGGCTCACTTCGTATTTGCCCTGAGGTGCCGCACTGCTCTGTCCGGCAGATGCCTGAGCTGCTGCCTGCTGAGCTGCCGCCTGTTGAGCTGCTGCCGCTGCCGCCGCCTGAGCCTGCGCTGCTTCTTCTGCTTTCACCGCTGCGTCTGCACTCTCTTTATCTTTGCTCAGGAAAGAACGTGCAATATAACCGGTCACTTCTCCCTGTTCTACTTTATACCATTTCGGAGCTGCTCCGATCACGCGGATCTCCTGTCCTAAGGATGCCACTGCCAGTGCCTCAGAATCGCCATTTGCCTCTTCACGGATATAAACGTCATTCACCACATACATGGTTTCCGGCTGATCAAATTCCACTTCCTCCGCAGTCTCAGCTGCTTCCTTCTCTTTTCCTTCTGCATTTTTGTACTGGATATAAAGAAAACCATGATCTTTCACCAGTACCGGTTCTGTCATAGCGGTTGCATCTGCATCCGGAAAAACATGGACCGCTCCATCCTCACCGGTAAGTGTAATACCTGCAGCGTTCTCTTCTTTCTCAGCAACAGCTTCTGTCTCTGTTTCTTCTTCCGCTGTTTCCGTAGTGCCTGCAAGAGCCTCTTTCACCACATAACCGGATTCATTTTTCAGAGTCACAATGGTCTTGCCATCCTGCTTTACTTCCACATCCGGTGCTGCCTCCGTTTCGGCTTCGGTTTCTGTCTCTGCTTCGCTCTCACTTTCCAGCTCAGTGCTGACCGTTTCTGTCTCGTTTTCTGCTGCAGACACAGCCGGTGCGGTCATTCCAAGTACAGATACCACTGCCAGCCCCAGCATTGCTTTTACTGTCTTTTTTTTCATTGTTTGATCTCCTCCGTTATTTCATGATCATATATTTTATCAAGGACTTCTCCACGGTCTGTGAGGATTTCCACACGGTCTCCCGTTCCGGAAAGCTTATCTGTGGAAAGATAGAGTGTAAAAGCTCCATCACTTCCTTCCTCACTTCTCGGAAATGCTTCATAAACCATCTGTCCGTTGATGCGTACATAAATTCTGGAATCCCAGTCCAGATATTCCGGGCGGATCCTTCCTGTGATCTGGAAGAAAAGCCCCTGTCTGCGCATGACTACATTTTCTGCGCCGTCAGCATCTGCCGCTTCTTCCTCTTTATCAAGAAGCGTCAGACTTCCCTCCAGCACCGGTGGATTTTTCGCCATTTCCGGCAGAAAACGTTCTGCCCGTTCCACAACAACCGTATCCGCATTCTGCGCATCCACATCACTGAGCTGATAAGGAACACCCCTGGAAAAATAAGCGTTGGCGTAGGCATCCGCAAAGAAAGGAAGAAGGGTATTTCCGAAGGAATCCCGATACATCACAAGACTCCCCTCCTTCACCGGATTTACCGTGGTGATCTTCGGGTCGAAATTGCTCTCCACTTCGCCCACATAGGCAAACGTTGTCGCCTTGTCATAATAAACTTCATCCTCCGGCGTCAAAGCTTTCGGATAAAGCATTTTGTCCAGATCACCGATGTGGTCGGTTCGGATCTCGTAGGCTTCTTCTTTATAAGAATCATGGATTTTCACCAGATCCGTCATGATGGCGTCTGCCGCCAGAGCCGCTCCCTTGTTATTCCAGTGCGAATCCCGTTCATGGTAAAGAACTTCGTCCTGCGCATCAAAAAGACTCTTGAGATCCGTATAATTGACCCCTTCCTGTTCCAGGATGGGTGTCAGCCGGGCCAGATGATTGACCTCGGTGACTTTCAGTGAATCATAATAGGGCATATGCTCTCCATAAAGAGAGTTCTTGTTTGGTGCGACCGTAAAGAGGAATTTTTTTCCTCTTGCTGTCAGATTCTTCTGCATCAGAGACAGCGTATGGGCAATATTAAAAAGCCCTCTGTCTGAAAGCTGGTTGATCCCCAGATAATCATCCAGAGAATCCTTATAATAAAGCCAGCCTCCGCTTCCCTGGATCACGCCGGAAGCCGTGGAAACCTGAAAGATTTTTCCGTTCACCAGGGCATTTGCCGTCACAAGTTCATTCCGGAAAGCAAAATGATCCTGAAAGTAGTCTCCCGCATCAGAGAGCCAGTTGATATTCAGCCCTTCCTCCGTCTTCAAAGACGGAAAAGCGCTGAGTGTCCGGTTTTCTGTGGATGCCTCTTCCCTGGTGAGCCCCATCCCGACAAAAGGGGTCAGGCAGATGCCGAAAAACAGGACACTGTATGCCAATTTCCATTTTTTCATCGTTTCTGCCTCCTAAAACCGGAAATAAATAAAGGGATTGTAGGTACCGCTGGCCAGACTCAGCATACAGAGAAGCAAAAGCACCAGACTTCCTGCTGCTGTCACTGCTTCGTAGGCTCTGCCTTTTTTTACCAGCATTTTAACCGGACAGCAGGCAACGATCCCCACTGCAACAGTCACCAGATAAAGAGGCGTCAGTTGTTCCAGTGCAAGGGACATGGCTGCCGTATTGCTGCCGAAGCCCGTAAACATGGTCTTTATCCAGGCAGCACCCTGATGCATGCTGTCGGCCCGGAAGAAAACAAAACCGATCAGGACTACCAGCAGGGTATAGATATGCTGGAAAAAGCTTTTCACTTTTCCGCCCTGTTCCCGGATAGCCGGGACAATTTCCTCCAGCATGAGGAAACAGCCATGATACAGCCCCCAGAAAAGGAACGTCACGTTGGCACCATGCCAGATACCGGTACAGAGAAACACAATGAATTTGTTGATGACCGTCCGGATCTTTCCTTTCCGGCTGCCTCCCAACGGAATATAAAGATACTCCTGAAACCAGCCGGAAAGAGACATATGCCATCTCCGCCAGAATTCCCGGATGCTTCCGGAAATGTAAGGATAGTTAAAGTTTTCCTTGAAATGAAAACCAAACATTTCTCCCAGCCCAATGGCCATATCACTGTATCCGCTGAAATCAAAATAGATCTGCAGCATATAAGAAACCGCTCCGATCCAGGCTGCCGCCGCATTGAGACCGGAAACATCTGCCGCAAAAAGAGTGTCCGCCACCAGACCGACTGTATTGGAGATCAATACCTTTTTGGAAAGTCCCACAATAAAACGGCGGATGCCATCTGTGACACCGTCCACTGTCTGTGTCCGGTTCTCGATCTCCTGCGCGATGTCATGATACTTCACGATCGGTCCGGCAATGAGCTGCGGAAAGAAGGAAATATACAGAAGTACTTTTCCAAAATTTTTCTGTGCTCCGGTCACACCCCGATAAACGTCAATGACGTAAGACATTGCCTGGAATGTAAAGAAGGAAATTCCAATGGGAAGACGGATGGATGGCACCGGAATTGCTGTTCCCAAAATAGTATTCACGGATTCTGCCAGGAAACCGGTGTATTTAAACAGCACCAGCACACCCAGGTTCAGGATCACGTTGACTGCCATGACTGCTTTTTTTCCCGTCGGCTTTCTCCCGATCAGAAGCGCCGAAAGGTAATTGACAAATGCGGAAGCGATCATCAAAATCACATAGACCGGCTCTCCATAAGCATAAAATATCAGGCTTGCGAGAAGAAGCATTCCGTTTTTTGCCCGGATCCCGGGAAGCAGCAGATGAAGCAGGAATACCACAGGAAGAAAGATGCATAAAAACACCATGGAACTGAAAACCATTGCTTCTGTTCTCCTTATCTGGCGATGAGACCTAAAAAGGTTTCGGTTCCATCGGTATCTTCATAAGCAGAGATCTGGAAATTCTTATAGGTATAGAGAATATCATAGCCGGGACCGTAACAGCCTTCCGCTTTCAATACCTTTAACGGTTTCAGACCAATGTTTTTCAGAAGTCTTTTCAACGCAGCCGTACTCTTTCCCTGCTTGCAGGCAGCACGAAGCTTTACGCTGAGTGTTCCGTTCATTTTTCCGTTTTTGGAAGAAAATACATAGAATTTATTATTCGCCACATAGGTACCTTTCAGCATGTGGCCCAGACGGTCAAAACCGTAGTAAGCACCGCTGATCTTTTTGACTGCGGGAACGGAGGTGCCATACACTTTGGTCCCGGCATAGGCGGCTCCGTTGGCTCCGAAATAATACTTATAATATTTTCCGTTTCTCTTCAGCGTGAGCCATTTGTTTTTTACCTTGACACCATTTTTGTAGTAGTAATATTTTCCCTTCTCATATTTCAGTCCGCTTTTCTTTGCTGCGGTCTGAAGGGTATTCTCCGTGGAGGCCACTGCCTTCGCGGTGTTGTCCAACGGAGCTGCTGCTCCTGCTGCCACCGGAGCCTGAAGAGCCATCGTGCAGGCGAGAAGAGCTGTCATTGCTTTGTTCTTTCTCATATCTCAAACTTCCTTTCCTGATCAGATCTTTACATCCACATAGGTGGGATTTCCGACGCCATTGGCTCCTTTATAGAGCTTTCCGACCATGGCGCTGCGTTTCTGCTTGTAGAAGGATTTGCCTTTGGCGGCGGGGTTCGTGATGCCCTGGGGATTATTTTTTGCCACCCAGGCTGCGTTGGGATCGAAGGTATACCAGGTTTTGCCGATCTGGACCTCACACCAGGCATGAAGCTGCCAGTTGCTCTCCCGGAAAAGGTTTGTGCTTCCCATAGCAATTCTCACGGGAAGGCCGGTGGTCCGTTTCACCAGATAGGCATAAGCGGCCGCAAAGCTGTAGCAGTTTCCTGCCTTTGTGCTCAGCATTTTTCCCGCATAAGTAACATCCCAGCCCTTCTGAGAAGCTGCGGGGAAGTCTTCCCGCCCATATTTGCAGGTAGTTCTCATATAATTATAGAGTTTTAAAAGGGCCGTATTGGTTCCGGTCTTATAGGTAATCTTCTGGCTCTTGGCGATCCGGTCCACGGAAGTGATAACTTTCCGAAGATCCGCACTCACAGACTTGGTAAATCTGGAATTCATCACGCCCGTGGTACCAAAATAGTAGGTTTTGGCACCGATCGTATACCAGCCGGTCTTAGCCGCTCCGTCTGCTCCCAGATAATATTTCTTTTTATTCACCGTCACCCAGCGGTTTTTCAGCATTTTTCCACTTTTGTTGTAATAATAATACTTTCCATTTTTCTTCACCAGACCGTTGGATGTTTTGGCTGTGGAAAGGCTCTCTGCTGCTGTGGCTGTCTCCGGCTCTTCTGCTGCCTGGGCAAGGATACTGCCTCCCTGGGGTACGCTTAAAACACCAGCCATAAGCAGTACTGCCATTCTTTTCCTGTTGTTCATAGAATACACTCTCCTCTCACATTTCTCCGGCAGACGATGATCTGCGCATTCTTTTTTATTATACCATTTCCCTCCTGTTCAGTTCAAGAAAATATAGCAATTCTGCAAAATACTGCATCAGAAACCTTTTCTGCATAAAAAGAACCGCTCCATGGATCCTCCGCCCATGAACCGGCTCTTCTCTTATTCTTTATTCTTTATTCTTTTCCGTCCCAGCAATAGGTACAGAGTTTACATTTCGGAAGACCGATGGATTCCACCAGATCATCCAGACGATGGAACCGGAGAGAAGTAAAGTTCAGTCTCTTACGGATCTCTTCCACCATTTCTGCATAATTCTGACTGTCCGGATCTGCGTAATCCTGCAGAGTCTCGGCACTGGGGTTATCCCCCTCTCTTTCCTGAATGATCCGTCTCGTGATCAGGTCCAGTTCGGAAGAAGACCGTGAGAAATTCAGGAATTTACAGCCGTAAACCAGCGGCGGGCAGGCCGGGCGGATATGTACCTCTTTGGCTCCGCTGTGATAGAGGAACTCTGTGGTTTCCCGAAGCTGCGTTCCGCGGACAATGGAGTCATCGATAAGAAGAAGTTTTTTATCCCGGATCAGACCATCCACCGGGATCAGCTTCATCTTGGCGATCAGGTTTCTCTGGCTCTGTGTCGTCGGCATGAAAGACCGCGGCCAGGTCGGTGTGTATTTGATGAAAGGACGGGAAAACGGGATTCCTGACTCATTGGCATAACCAACGGCATGGGCAATACCGGAATCCGGAACGCCTGCCACACTGTCCGGATGCACGTTATCCTTATCCCGCTTCGCCAGCATACGGCCGCAGGCATAACGCATTTCCTCAACGTTTACCCCTTCATAGGTGGATGTGGGATAACCATAATAAACCCACAGGAAGGAACAGATCTTCATCTCTTCTCCCGGCTCGCTGACGGTCTCCACGCCCTCCGGTGTCATATAGACGATCTCAGCCGGTCCCAGATCTTTCAGATGATCGTAACCTAAATTCAGATAGGCAAAACTTTCGAAGGACGCACAGTAGGCTCCGTCTTTTTTACCCAGGATCACCGGTGTCCGTCCCAGACGGTCTCTGGAACAATAAATTCCTTTATCCGTCATGACCAGTACGGTCATGGAACCATCCACCATCTCCTGCACAAATTTCAATCCATCTACAAGAGAGTTTTTCTGATTGATCAGTGCTGCCACGATCTCTGTCTGGTTGATATTTCCGTTGCTCATCTCCAGGAAATGACTGAAACCTTTCTCAAAGCACTCCTGCATCAATGCATCGGCATTGTTGATCTTTCCCACACAGGTAATGGCAAAGCTTCCCAGATGGGAATGTACCAGTAAAGGCTGCGGATCAAAATCTGAAATACAGCCGATTCCCAGATTTCCATCCAGTTCTTCCACATCCTGTTCAAACTTTGTACGGAAAGGGGAATTCTGAATATTATGGATTGCCCGGTTGAATCCCGTTGCCCCGTGAACTGCCATACCGGCTCTTCTTGTTCCCAGGTGTGAATGATAGTCCGTTCCGAAAAACAGGTCAAGTACACAATTTTCTTTTGAAGCTACTGCAAAAAATCCACCCATGATCAAATCTCCTTTATCTGTCTTGGTGTGAAACACTCTAAAACTCTTTAAGGATAGCAATAAACCATAGAAAAATCAATCCATTTTTTCAAAAAGTCTTTGCATTCCAGGGGGAATTCCTTTACAATAGGGTTCGATGCAAAAAAATGAACCATTTAACAGAAAGGAGGATCTTCATGCTTGATGTTTTACTTGACGCGATCCTTGATTCTCTGAAAACGCTTCCATTTCTTTTCGGTGCATTCCTTCTCATGGAGGCAGCGGAAAAGCATTATGGAAAACATATGGACGCGATCCTGAAAAAATCCAAATGGGGAGGACCTCTGGCCGGGTCCCTTCTTGGCTGTATCCCCCAATGTGGTTTTTCTGTCATCGCTTCCAACCTCTATGCCGGTGGACTGATCACACTTGGTACTCTTCTCGCTGTCTATCTTTCCACTTCAGATGAAGCGATCATTCTTCTGCTGGCTGATTCCAGCCGCGGAAGCGATATTCTGAAGCTGATGCTGACCAAAGTCATCATCGGTATCCTTGCCGGATATGTGACAGACCTGATCTTTTTCAAGCAGAGACAGGGAAGAAATATGGAGCAGATCTGCTCCGACTGCCATTGTGAGGAAGAAAACGGTATTTTAAAACCCGCTCTTCACCATACCATCCATCTCTTTTCCTGGCTTCTGGTCCTGACTCTGATCCTGAATGTTGTCATGGAACTGACTGGTGCAGAACAGCTTTCTGCCTGGCTTCTCGGCAATACCGTTTTCCAGCCGGTCCTGGCAGCCCTCATTGGTCTGATCCCCAACTGTGCGGCCTCCGTGATTCTGACCCAGCTTTATCTGAGCGGTGCGATCAGCTTTGCCTCCGTTGTTGCCGGACTCTGTACCGGTGCCGGTGCCGGTCTTCTGGTACTGTTCAAAATGAACAAGGACAGACGGGAAAACTTAAAGATACTCAGTCTTCTCTATGTGATCGGCGTCCTTGCCGGAATGATTCTGGAGCTTTTTGCTTAAACCACCTTACTGCTGAGTACAGCCGGAATACAAAAAAACCATCTGACCGGATATGCCCGGATCAATTCCAGGGCATATCTCCTGTCAGATGGCTTTTTTATTTCTCCCAGCGTCCGGATGCACCGCAGGGCAGCACCAGACCGGTCTTTGTTACCGGCAGGCCGATCTCCTGAGAATCCACATGGCCGCCGAACTTTTTCAGTTCCGTAGACAGCATATAGGTAAGTACTGCAGGTGCAAGACCTGTAGTATAGGAATTCACAAGGAAAAATAACGGGTCATCGCTGAGGATCTTCGTGCAAAGTTGGATAAAATCATAAATGGAGTCTTCAATTTTCCAGATTTCTCCTTTGGGTCCTCTTCCATAGGAGGGCGGATCCATGATGATGCCGTCATAGTGGTTGCCGCGGCGGATCTCCCGCTCCACAAATTTCATACAGTCGTCCACCAGCCAACGGATCGGTGCCGCCTCAAGACCGGAAGATTTTGCATTTTCTTTTGCCCAGTTTACCATGCCCTTAGAGGCATCCACATGCGTCACAGCTGCTCCTGCTGCTGCGGCTGCCAGCGTTGCCCCACCGGTATAGGCAAAAAGGTTCAATACCTTTACCGGACGTCCCGCATTTCTGATCTTATCGGAAAACCAGTCCCAGTTCACTGCCTGTTCCGGGAAAAGCCCCGTATGCTTAAAGCTGAAGGGTTTCAGATTGAAGCGGAGCTCTTTATAAGCGATCTCCCACTGCTTGGGAAGATCAAAGAACTCCCATTCTCCTCCGCCTTTGCTGCTTCTGTGATAATGACCGTTCATTTTTCTCCAGCCCGGAAGCTCCTTCGGAGTATTCCAGATGACCTGGGGATCCGGACGTACCAGAAGATACTCTCCCCAGCGCTCCAGTTTTTCTCCTCCGGACGTATCCAGTACTTCATAATCTTTCCACTGATCTGCAATCCACATATCGTTATCCTTTCTCCTTAACTGATCTCCTGCTGCGTCCCGGTGACATTTTTTACCCGGAACCAGTACGTATAGAAATCTTCGTAGCCTAATGTTGTATACAAATGTTTCGCATGAACATTTCCCTTCACTACCTGAAGGTAGGCATGTTCTGCCCCTTTCTTTTTCGCCTCGGAAAGAATGGAGCTGCAGATGCAGCGTCCCAGTCCTTTTCTCCGGCAGCTGGCATCCACATAGATGGCATAAAGCCCCACATGACCACGGTCCAGGATTCCCAGGCCCACAGCCACAGTCCTGCCCTCGATCTCCACGCTGGCCACGATCGTCTCCTTCGGGATCGCCTTAAACATAGAAGGGACGATCCGCCGGAGAGTGGGATTGGAAGTACCGTTCAGACGGAAGAGTGAATGGATCCATTCATCCGTGATCCGGTCACGAAGCTGTACGATGGTCTCGTTCGGGTAGTAAATGGACGAAGGCAGGCCGGAGTTTCTTCCATAATATTCATACTCCACAGAAAGTGGCGCATACGCATTCAGTTTCTTCAGATCCATGGTCATCACTTCTGTGGTATGCTGGATCTCATATCCTCTCTCCTCCAGCATCCGGTCAAAGGACGGATCCATCAACGGATTGATCTTGAAAATAGCCGGTGTATGATAATTGGCATACATCGCCTCGCAGTATGCGATCTTTTCCTCCACAGGAACCGAAGAAATCCCCACCTGCTGCACACTGTTGGTCCGATGTGTATAATTGTGAGAAAACCGTATAAGCCAGCCGTCATAAAGCTCGATCTTGTGGGAGGGCCAGGCATTCAATGAGATCTCCTCAATGAGTTTCATATATGCTTCACGATTCAAACTGTATTCCTTCTTTCTTTCGGAAATATTCAGATATCTGCAAATTTTTTCACTGCAATGCAGCTCC
>CAKRQP010000078.1:0-11151 GCA_934393555.1 uncultured Lachnospiraceae bacterium | reverse complement strand
ATGGGATTTTCTCAGGTGTTTATGAGTGCTCTTCGAAGCATCGGAAAAATCATGCTGCCTTCGATTACCTACATTATTTCTCTTTGTGTCAATGTAATTTGTAATGCAACCTTTATTTTTGGTCTGTTTGGTCTTCCAAAGCTTGGCGTCACCGGTGTTGCCCTTGGTACGGTTATTGCCAGAATGGTAGAAGTATTGATCTGTCTCATCTACTCATGGAACAGTTCTGATGTCCGCTTTCGGATAAAATACTTTTTCGCAAAATCGGGTATTCTGTTCCGGGACTTTATGAAAATTGCCAGTCCAGCCGTGATAAATGACGTTGTCTGGAGCTTTGCCAGTTCCGCTTTCGCAGCAATCCTTGGACATATTGGCGATGATATGGTTGCTGCCAATGCCGTTGCTGTTATGGTGGTAAATATCGGTGCTATCGCCTGCCGTGGTTTTGCGAATGCGACTACCATCATTGTCAGCCAGGAGCTGGGGCAGGATCACAAGGATACCGCCAGAGAATATGGGAAACGCATGCTGAAGATAACCATTGCTGTAAGTATGATCGGATGTGTCATTATTCTGGCGATCCGTCCGCTGATACTGGATTTCTATCGGGATAAACTGACAGAAACCGCCATTTATTATCTTGGCATTTTTATAATCATGACGACCTGGCGTCTTGTGGGGGAAGGGATCAATACCTGCCTGATCTGCGGCTGCTTCAGAGGGGGCGGTGATTCCAGGTTTGGAATGATCGTAGATTCCATATTTATGTGGCTTGTTGCAGTTCCTCTTACCTTCCTTGCTGCATATGTTTTCAAATTGCCGCCGATCTGGGTGTACTTTATCATGACTCTGGATGAGTTTGAAAAGATGCCTGTGGTATTCATTCATTATTTCAAAGGGAAATGGCTTACAAACATTACCAGAGATTTTGATTGAGTATGGGGCTGTAGAAAAGAAAGAAGACTGTCGTAAAACCGGATGGTTTCAGAAGCTTTTTCTGAAATCATCCGGTTTTTGACAGTTTTTTTCGATTTATGTATTTTGTCAATTGCGAGGAAAGGGCTTTCCCACTAGAATAAGAATCACGGAAAGCGCTTTCACGGAGGAAAATGAATGGATACTGTAAACATTGATTTTATAGCAAAAAAGGCAGGCTGTTCACCGGCGACGGTATCACGGGTGCTCAATAAGAGCAAACGGGTAAGCAGTGAGCTGGAACAGAGA
The DNA here is from genome assembly GCA_934393555.1 of uncultured Lachnospiraceae bacterium. GTDB lineage: Bacteria > Bacillota > Clostridia > Lachnospirales > Lachnospiraceae > Limivivens. Next base: position 9,927 of record CAKRQP010000078.1, on the reverse strand, counting down.
GTTTATGATGTGATCGCAAAATACGATTATCATCCGAATGCGATGGCCAGAGGCTTGGCAACGAAACGGAGCAGGCTGATCGGAATTATTTTTCCGGAACAAATGAACCAGTATCATTTGTATCTGCTTCAGTGCCTGAACACCAGGATCACAGAGGCCGGCTATAATGTATCAATGGCCTTTGCGAAGGAGGGGTATGAAAACTTTATACGGACATATGAACGCCTTCAGGAACAGAATGTAGAGCTGGTCTTCTGCTGCATGGAGATCAGCAGGAAAGAAGAAGAACTTCTTCGTTCAAGAAGCCGCCAGACTTGTTTTTTTGACGCGAACGAGGTGTGGGAAGATCACTGGGTAGAAGTAAACGAAAAAGCAATCTATGAGGCAACTTCCTATCTCATCGGGCTCGGTCATCGGGTGATCGGCGGAATTTTCGCAGAAGATGAGAGGCGGACAGGCTTTGTGGGGGTACGAAAACGTGGTTTTCAGATGGCACTCAAAAAATATGGTATTCCGTATATTGATGATATTGTTTTGGATGATGTGAGCACGATGAAGGAAGCAAACAAACGCGTTGGAGCGATCATGCATTCCGCATATAAGCCGACTGCCATCGTGTGTTACAGTGATGAGACGGCCATCGGTGCAATGATGTATCTGATGCAGCATGGCATAAAGATTCCTGAGGATGTTTCAGTCATCGGTCTGGATGGGATCCCGCTTGGGGATTGTATGATGCCGCGTCTTACCACAATGGCATTTCCGATGGATGCATATGTGGATGCCCTGGTAAGGGCAATCACGGAAATCCTTGAGCTTCCCAAAAAGGAAGCCTGTGAGGAAGAAAAGGAAACAACGGAAAAAAGAAAATCAGGACACTATGGATTAAAAGGGTATCAGCTGCTGGAAAAGGGCAGCTGTGCAGAAAGAAAATAGAACAAAAAACAGAGAAACATTTTGCAAAGCGAAAAGGCCGGCAGTTTCGCAGTGCGTAAATGATAGAAAAAAGAATGAAAACAAAAAAATGAAAGTGGGGAAATGTAAATGAATAGAAAAAGACTTACAGCAATGGTATTAAGCGGCGTGCTCGCAGCTTCAATGGCAGTAACCGGTACAGCAGCAGAGGATCAGGTAACGATCACCTTTTCACTCTGGGATGAAATCCAGTCCGTAGTATATCAGGAGCTGATCGATAATTTTGAGGAGCAGAATCCGAATATCCATGTGGAGATGCAGCTCACACCGTGGGATCAGTACTGGACAAAATTTGATGCATCCGCAGGTGCAAACCAGGCAGCAGATGTATTCTTTATGAATGTCTGGGTACCCAAATATGCAGAAGCAGGAATCCTGGAACCGTTGGATGACTATATGGAGAAATCTAATTTTGACTTTTCCCTTTATGCTCCGTCAGTAGTTGAAAGCAGCACATACAATGGTGTACACTACGCAGTTCCGAAAGGAACCGATTCTCTGGCAGTGATCGTCAATTCCGCACTGTTTGAAAAATACGGTGTGACAGAGCCGGAGAATGGATGGACCTGGGATGATATGCTCACGGTATGTGGAGAGCTGAAAACGGCGATCGAAGCAGCAGGAGATTCCATCTATCCGATGGACTTTATCCTGAATTCCTCAAACGGAGCCTGGGAGCCTGTGATCTATGAATTTGGCGGTCAGTTATTCAATGAGGATGGCACCAGCGCACTTGCTTCCGACGAAGCAGTTGCAGGTATTCAGGCACTGGTGGACATGATCGATGAGGGATACATTCCGGATTACCAGACGATCAGTGATACCGCAGCAGAAGAGCTGTTCATTTCCGGACAGACATGTATGCTGTATCTGCCGACCTTCAGTGCACAGAAGGTTGAGCAGGCAGAGATGGAAAATGTAAAACTGATCCAGATCCCGACTGCAAAATCACAGGACTTCCTCGCTTCCACCATGCATTACGGCATGAATGCGGCAAGTGAGCACAAAGATGAGGCATGGAAATTCCTGGAGTATCTGGCAGGTGAGGAAGCAAATGATATCATCGGAAAGAGCGGAATCGACCTTCCGGCAAGATTATCCTCCCAGGAATATTACGGAGGAAGCTTTACCAAATTTGACGGCCAGGCATTCGTAGATGTGATCCCGTCAGCAAAACCAGCTGAAAGTGGACCGGCTTATGCATCAGATGAAATCAACTCCATCATGAATGAGCAGATGATTGAAATCTTCAACAAAAATGTCGAAGTAAAGGAAGGCCTGGAACAGATGGCAGCAGATATCAATGCCGCTATTGAAGCTGGTAAGTAATACAACAAAAAATGATCAGTGAAGGAAGCAGATTTCCTGGCTGATAGGATCTCCGGCAGGGTTGTCAGGATGCGCAGAGGAACACGTCAGATGTTGGATGAGGCGCATTTCACAGCGATCCTGCCGGGAGTATTCTTGAACTAATATGAAAGGGAGTGAAAACGTGCGGCAGTACAAAAGCAGACGGGCAAAGAAAGAGGCAGTGGAGGCGTATCTTTTTTTGCTGCCCTTTTTGGTTGGGGTGTCAATCTTTAATGTCTATGCATTCGTTCAGAATATCATCATCAGCTTTACAAACAAGAAAAGTCTCGGTCAGGCAAAGTTTGTCGGATTGAGCAATTATGTGAAGCTTTTGGCAGATGCGAAATTTTATCAGGCGATCCAGAATACGCTGTTGTATGTGGTGATCTGCGTGCCGGCAGTGATTATCCTGTCACTTGTTATTGCGGTGGCATTGAATCAGAAAATCAAAGGAATGGGAATCTATCGTACCCTGATCTATCTTCCGGTCATCACATTGCCTACCGCAGTGGGAATGCTGTGGAAGTGGCTGTTTAACAACCAGTTCGGCTTGATCAATGAACTGCTTGCAGGGATCGGGATCTCCGGGCCGGCCTGGCTGTCTGATCCGAAGTGGTCGCTGCTGGCAGTCTGTATCGTACTGATCTGGTCCAGCATCGGAACGGCAGTCATTATCTTTCTGTCCGGTCTGCAGGGGATTTCGGGCACCTACTATGAGGCAGCAGAAATCGACGGCGCGAACGCCTGGCAAAAATTCAGATCCATCACGTTTCCACTTCTTTCACCAACAACATTTATGCTGGTTGTGACGGAAATCATCGGATTCTTCCAGGTATTTGACCTTATTTTCCTGATGATCTCATCGACAAGTTCCGGAATGAAGGGAGCACGAAGCATCGTTATGCTGTTTTATGAGGAGGCATTTACCAAGTTTAACAAAGGATACGGTGCGGCAATTGCAAATATGCTGTTCCTGATCATTCTGGTGATCACGATTGTTCAGATGAAACTTCAGAAAAAATGGGTTTATTCAGAAAACGGAGGTGATGATAAGTGAGAAAACGAAAAGCGACGATCGCAATCCATGCGTTTCTGATCCTCTGTGCCCTGATCACTTTGGTTCCATTTGGATGGATGCTGTTGACTTCTTTAAAAACGTATGCCGAGAGTATTCAGATCCCTATGGTAGTTTTTCCAGAGCTCCCTCAATGGTCAAATTATGCAAAAGTATGGAATAACTATCCGATCCTGAGACTGTATGTGAACACCTTTATTGTCATGATCCTGTCAATCGCCAGCCAGATCCTGGTTTGTTCACTGGCAGCCTATGCGTTTGCCAGACTGAAGTTTCCGGGAAAAAATCTGCTGTTTCTGCTGATCCTCAGCATGATGATGATCCCAAGTCAGATTTTTCTGATTCCACATTATGACATTATGGTGGCATGGCATCTGAATAATACCCTGACAGCGCTCTGGCTGCCGAAGGTCTTTAATATTTTTGCATTGTTCATGTTGCGGCAGTTTTTCTCCTCACTGCCGCTGGAACTGGACGAGGCGGCAATGCTGGATGGCTGCAGCCGTTTCCGGATTTACCTGCAGATCCTGCTCCCGCTTCTGAAAGCACCGATCACGGCCCTTTGTATTCTGACAGGACTTGGCGCATGGAAAGATATGATGTGGCCGTTGATCATCAACGTGGATATGAATAAGATGGTACTGTCTGCAGGACTTGCAAACATGGTAGGACAGAACATTACCAATTACCCGGAACTTATGGCAGGCGGTGCGATCGCCGCCATGCCGATGATCCTTCTCTTCTTCTTCTTCCAGAAGAGCTTTGTAGAAGGAATCGCAATGACAGGAACCAAGGCTTAAGGCCGGAATAGGAGGAAAAAATGTATTTTAAATACCCGATCATCGATACACACATTCATGTAGGAGACATCGAAGAGATCAACAAAGCAGTGAAGAAAGCAGAATATGAACAGTATGTGCTTTTATCAGGGAGTATCGCACCCAAATGTGTCTGGGGTAATCTGGAACTTCTGGATATCAAGAAGAAAGCACCGGAAAAGATCTATGCTTATGCATGCCTTCATACGACAGGAGAGGGGGCACCGGAGGCGGACGAGCTGCTGCGGCAGGTACAGGCTTATCATAAAGTCGGATTTGACGGAATGAAGCTGCTGTTCGGAAAACCGGAATGTCGTAAGGCGTATGGTGTTTCTCTGTGTGATGCATGTTACGACCCGATGTACGATTTCCTGGAAAAAAACAACATCCCGGTGCTCCTGCATTCCAACGATCCGGTGGAATTCTGGGACAAAGACCGGATTCCAAAGTGGGCGATCGGCGCCGGATATTACTGTGATGAAACGTATCCGACTCATGAGCAGATCCGGGAGGAAACGATTGGAATCCTGAAGAAGCATCCGAAGCTGAACATGACGATCGCACATATCTTCTTCCTTTCCAATTCGGATCGGTATGACCTTGCGGAGGAATTGCTGGAGACGTATCCGAATCTGACGTTTGATCTGTGCCCGGGCTGGGAAATGTATGAAGGCTTTGAACGGGATGAAAGATGGCGTGGATTCATCGAAAAATATGCCGGAAGGCTTGTCTATGGAACAGACATTTTCGGGGCAGACTGGGAAGGACGGATCGAGTGTCTGCGCAGCAGTCTGGAAACAGATGCTGTTTATATGAATGCAGATGGCTATCGTTGTAAAGGATTAAATCTCTCAGATGAAGCGCTGAAGAAGATTTACCGGGATACTTACAGAAGCGTGATTCAGCCGGGAAATCCCAAACCGATCGATGATAAGGCCGTGAAGGAGGAATATCTTCCGATCGCACTTGAGTGGACCAAGCGGATGTATCCGGATCCTGCAGAACAGGAAAAAATAAAGGAAAAACTGCTTGCACTTGTTGAAAAATAAAATGTATAATAGTGGCATATCATTTCTTTGGATAAGGAGAGCAGGATGAAGAAAGTATTATACGAGGAATTGCTTCCAGAAGAACTGGTGCAGAGAGTACAGGAGATGCCGGTTGCCTACCTGCCGCTTGGTACACTGGAATGGCATGGTCCACATATGCCCCTTGGAGCTGACGGGATCCAGTCAAAAGAGCTGTTTGTCCGGGTAGCGGAAAAGGTCGGCGGTGTGGTACTTCCGATGCTGTTTATGGGACCCGACCGTATCTTTCATGACGGTGGGAAAGCATTTTATGGAATGGATATCAATACGGAGGGCGCACTGCATACCTATTGTGTCCAGCAGCTGAAAGGCAGCGCTTACTGGATGGAAAAGGAACTGTTTCAGGAGTATCTGCGCAGTATTTTTGCCCAGCTTTCCAGAGTGGGAATCCGTATCGTTGTCGGACATGGACACGGTCCGTCGATAAATGCATTTACAGAGCTGGAGGAAGAGGCAAAAGAAAAGTATGGCCTGCGTATTTTGACAGCCTGGACATTTGCGAAAGATGAGAGACTGAAATATCAGAGCGACCATGCCGGAGCAAATGAGACCTCTATCGTGATGGCTGTGCGGCCGGAGCTGGTTGACTTCGGACAGGTAAAAGACGATGAGAGCAATCTGATCGGAATCGCAGGACGCCATCCGGTCAAAGAATCATCGGAAGCGTTCGGTAATGAACTCCTGGAGTATACGATCAAAACCTTAGCTGCCGGTATCGAAGAGGAGTACAAAGCAATAAAAGAAAGATAGACACGGATTGTTTTGGACTGTCTTATAAAAAGAAGCGCTCCATTGGGAAAAGAAAACCAATGGAGCGCTTCTTTTTTCTATCGTTGTTTATTCTGAAAATTTATCGCTGTAATGAATACGCATGTCATCCCAGTCCATAAACAATACATAAAAGACTCTTCCGTATTGCTGGCTCTCCACGATCCTTCCGTGATCAAGCACAGAAAGATAAGAGCCGTCCGCTTTTCGGAGATGGAAGTGGATATAGTCATTTTCATTGCCGTTATCGATCTGTTCCCAGATACTCGCTTCGATCTGCTGCCGTTCGTCTTTTCGGATCAGGTTACGGAAGCTTTTCTCTGTGAGATGAAAGAGCTCATCCATGTTCTTATAGCCGGTCATATGAAGGAACTCATGGTTTGCATAAAAGAGTTCATCCTCCGCTTTGTCTGCTTTGTAGATGATAAATGCGCCGGGAAGGTGTTCCGAGACATCCTTAAATGCGAATCCCAGCTGTTTGCGGACTCCTGAGTGAAGCCCTTCCCGGTAAGCCATACAGCCGTTTTTTCCGTGAAGTTTTATTTCATAAAGGGCTGCGTCTGCACAGCGCATGAGCTGTGAACGATTGGATGCAAATGTCGGATATTCCGCATATCCAAGAGAAATATGAAAGTGCTGTTCTTTTCCCCTGCATGAAAATGTCTTTGGAAGGCTGGTGAACTGCTGCAGCTGTTCTTTTACATCTTCGCAGGCAGCATTCTGCAGAAGAATACAGAATTCATCGCCGCCGTTTCTTCCCAGTAATGCATCGGATGGGAAAAAAGCTTTCATGCTGTCTGCAAGGCTCCTTAATGCCCGATCTCCGTAATTATGTCCGTAAATGTCATTGATAAACTTGAAGTCATCAATATCAAGGAGTGCAGCCACAAAATGCGCCTTCGGATTTTTCTCCATCATTTTTTCTGCTGCTTCATCAAATCCATAGCGGTTGTAAATAGCCGTAAGCGAATCCGTGTGCGCCAGTATCTGAAATTTGTTTTTATTTTCTTTTGATACTAACCATACGCGGGTAAGAACTGAAAAAAGCAGGGTGATCGCAAGAAAGATTCCGATGACGGTTGCTGTCAAAGTGCTGTTTTCCCATCCACTTTCAGGAGTTACTTCGAATCGCCAGCTTTCTTCTCCGATCGTAAAAGCATAAGAAACAGGGTGAGTCAATGGACCCTCTGACTGGTCAACGACTTTGTAAGTGTCACTCCAGGGAGCATCTGTTTTGGAAAGCCTGTATTCATATCCAAAATTGGAAAGTGCCTGGATCGTGTCTGAAAAAATGTCAGGAACGCGCAGGATAACAATGGTAAAACCCCAGAAATAGTCCTGTCCGTTTTTATCTTTCAGGTAGACCGGATTGCGGACAGCAATTCCCGAGCCGCCCTGTTTCAATTCGAAAGGACCTTGTGTAATGATGGTATGATGATCTCTTGCATAACAGGAAATTTTTCCACGGTCTTTGTCATGGATCAGATCGATCTTACCGGCTTCATTTCCTTCTGCAGGATAAATTTCTGTCACAATGCCATCCGGAGCAAGCTGCACACTTTCGATGGAATCAGACATGATATTTTCTGCGACCGTTTCAAACTGATGGAATTCTCCGTCTTCACTGATCAGGATCTGCTTCAGGACATCCGTGATCTCAATTCCGCTCGTAATCTGGTTCTTTATACGTTCACCGTAGGTTGTTGCATTTAATTGTGCTGTTGTGTGTCTCTGCTCTTTTTCGTGGGTGTCTGTTTTGTACACAATGAAACCAATAAGGCATATGCCCAGTAAAAAAACGATAAGAGGCACAAGTGTCTTTTTCTTCACCTGCTTCACTTCACCTCGTTTTATAAATATGACTTTCCTATGACGCTTTAGTATAGCACAGAATTGAAAAAGTAAAATGAATTTTTTGAAAAAAATACATAAAATGAAAGAATCTTGACAAAGCAGGATAGCATGGTATAATTCATTTAACATTTAAATTAAATGTTAAATGAAGGGGGGATGAATTTGAGTATGCAAGACACGCTTCATGCACTTGCGGATCCTACAAGACGTGAAATACTTAATCTGCTCAGGCAGTCACGCCTGTCTGCCGGCGAGATCAGTCATCATTTTTCAATTTCAGGTGCGGCAATCTCCCGCCATCTGTCTGTTTTAAAGGAAGCAGATCTGATCCGTGACGAGCGGGAGGGAAAATTTATTTATTATGAACTTAATGCCACGGTGCTGGAGGAGATTTTGTTATGGATCAGCGAATTAAAAGGAGGAAATGACCATGATCAGACAACATAAAAAAATGATACTGTTGACATCTATCGTAACATTATTACCCATTTTTATAGGATTATTTTTATGGAAACAATTACCGGATACGGTTGCAACACATTTTGGAACAGACAATCAGCCGAACGGATACAGCTCCAAAGCCTTTGCAGTATTTGGAATTCCGGCAATGCTGTTGTTCTTTCATCTCTTATGTATGATTTTCACAAGCATGGATCCCAAAGCAAAAAATATCAACAAAAAAATATTCCAGGTTGTCTTATGGATCTGTCCGCTGACTTCTTTGTTTGTCTGCAGCACCATCTATATGTATAATGCAGGATATCAACTGAATGTCCAGTATCTCTGTGCCATACTTGTTGGCATTTTGTATCTTATTTTAGGTAATTTTATTCCGAAAACAAAGCCGAACTACAGCATTGGTTTCCGTGTCCCCTGGGCATTGTACGATTCTGACAACTGGTATCATACCCATCGGTTCGGAGGAAAATGTATGGTGGCAGGAGGGATTGCCATGATCGTAACGTTACCGTTTCAGAACATATGGCTGTTTCTTGCACTGGCTTTTATCCCGGCCATTTTACCGGGGATTTATTCCTATCTGTATTACCGGAAAACACTGAAATCCGATCATTGATTTTTGCTTCCGGTGTTGATAAACTAAAAGCAGACGGACATACAGGAGGTAAAAAAAGTGATGATCAGAAGAGCAGAGGAAAAAGATATTCCGAGAATGATGGAACTGCTGGGGCAGGTGCTGCAAATTCATGCAGACATAAGACCGGACATTTTTATTCCCGGCACGACAAAATATAGCACAGATGACTTGAGAGAGCTTTTGAAAAATGAAAAAAAGCCGGTATATGTTGCCGTGAATGAGGAAGATGTGTGTATAGGATATGCCTTTTGTCAATTGAAAGAACAGCCTTTTTCAAACAATATGGTACCGTTCACCTCCCTTTTCATAGATGATCTGTGTGTCGATCGGGAGGTACGGGGGCAGCACATCGGTGAAAGACTGTTTGACTATGTAAAAAATGAAGCAAAACAAATGGGCTGCTATGAAGTGACATTAAATGTATGGGCAGGAAATACTTCAGCAGAAAAATTTTATGAAAAAATGGGTATGAAAACAAAGGAACGGCAGATGGAATATATTTTAAACGGATGATCAGAGGTCAAACATTTCCCTGCAGATCTTCTTTCCACAGGTTGTTTTGAAAATATTCTGATAGATGTTCCGGGCGCTCTCTTTGGAAAGGGCGCCTTCCATGATATTAACGAGAAAATCAGCTTCCACAAGTATTTGATAGTCGATCGCATCAATCGCATCGTAGGTATGATGATGTGCGATCAGATACTGCACTCTTTCAGAAACGTCACGATCAAAGCCCAGTTCCCCAAGCAGCTTTTCAGCTAAAGCAGGACCTTCTTTTTCCTGTAGTTTTCCATTACAGTTTCCGTATTTTTCTTCACATAAATGAATACCAATATCGTGCGTCAGAGCCGCAGCTTCAAGCGTAAACAGGCATTTTTCATCTACCTGTTCGGATTCGGCGAT
>CAKRQP010000077.1:0-11168 GCA_934393555.1 uncultured Lachnospiraceae bacterium | reverse complement strand
CATTTCTTTTAAACCTTGCATTTTTTATCCTTTCTGCTGTTGGTCTGACTACTAAGTGGAAATCTTTTCAGACCTGCTTTAACTTATATGAAACAGTATGTTTGACTTGTTTTACGATTTTGGAGATTTGAGGCAATCATTTCTTGCCGCTTGATTGACTTGTTTTGCAGTTTTGGAGATTTGAGGCAATCATTTCTTGCCAGGTGATTGACTTGTTTTGCGATTTTGGTGATTTGAGGCAATCATTTCTTGCCGGGTGATTGACTTGTTTTGCGATTTTGGAGATTACAGGCAATCATTTGCTGCCGGGTGATTGACTTGTTTTGCGGTTTTGGAGATTTGAGGCAATCATTTGCTGCCGGGTGATTGACTTGTTTTGCGATTTTGGAGATTACAGATGATTTCTTGATTTATTATACTTACCTTTTTCATAAATGTCTATTATTAATTTGCTTTTCTTATGAAATCTTTTGTTTTTGCAGGCAGGCGGAGACTCTCTATTCGTTTTTCCCACTTGTCAGGGGCGGGCTTTGCCATTTCTGAGACACGCAGGTGGCAGGGTAGTGCAAATTATTCAGCAGCCACTGTCCCGCGGGGTGTTTGGGCATGAATATGCCAAAATCCTGAAAGCTGCATGCAAAATCCCAATCGCCGAGGGCGATTTTTATTGAATTTTTGCCCATAACTGTGAAGAGCCTCCGCCTTTTTATTCAATATGGAAAACGGATCAACCCTCCACAGGAATACTCTCCAAAAAGCGCTTCCTATGGTCGTTTTCCCCCATGCACCCGCTCCTGTGACATGAAAATACGGCTCCCTCAGGCGGTGATTGCCAGCATTACCGTTCCCATTGTAATAAGTAAAACGCCGACCGCCCCTTTCTTGGTCAGCCTCTCGTGAAATACCAGCCACGAAAAAGCAATCGTTACCAGCATGCTGAGTTTGTCGATCGGTACTACCACGCTCGCCGGTCCCTCCTGTAATGCCCGGTAATAACAGAGCCATGACGCTCCCGTTGCCAGCCCCGACAGACTGATAAAACAGAATTCTTTCTTCTCTATCTTCTTTATTTCTTTCTGTTTTCCGGTAACAAACACCATGATCCACGCCATAAACAGCACTACCGTGGTGCGGATCGCTGTACCGAGATTGGAATCAATCCCTTCGATTCCAATCTTTCCCAGAATAGACGTCAGACTTGCAAATACTGCTGACAGCACCGCATAGATCAGCCATCCACCACTCTTTTTTCCCGGATCGGTCTCTATGTCTTTTTTCGTTATCATCATCATCGTGCCGCTTCCGATCAGCACCAGCGATACTATTTTTGCCCCGGTCACCCCTTCGTGAAGGAAAATGAGCGCCAGAAGAATCGACAATACTGTGCTGGACTTATCAATCGGTACAACCTTATTAATGTCCCCTTTCTGAAGGGCATGGAAATAGCACAGCCACGATGCGCCTGTCGCCAGACCTGATAAAATCAAAAACAGAAGCGTCCTGCCATCGATCTGCATGATCCCTCCCCATGTTCCTGTGATCAGCACCATAAGCCACGAAAACACCAATACCACCACGGTCCGGATCGCTGTCGCCACATTCGAATCGGTTTTCTTAATCCCGCATTTTGCGAGAATCGCTGTGATTCCCGCAAAAAATGAAGAACCTACTGCATAAAATATCCACATACCGTAAATCCCTCCTGTTACATGGAAATAGTTATTACCCACAGATGATTGCATCCGGACAAAACAGCTGTCACTACAAGCATCCGTTTTTATCTCCCGAAAATCTGATCCAGATTTTCCAGGATCACAGCTGCATTGATCGGCTTTGCAATATGACCGTTCATACCTGCCTTGATCGCTTTTTTACGGTCTTCCTCAAAAGCATTTGCAGTCATTGCGATGATCGGTATATTTGCACATTTCGGATCATTCAACGTACGTATCTCCCTGGTTGCCGTGTATCCATCCATCTTCGGCATCTGGATATCCATAAAGATCAGATCATATTTTCTGCCTTCTGCGGATGACATGATATTCACAGCATCCGTGCCATCCTCCGCGTTATCCACATCCAGACCAATTTCTTCCATGATCGCTGTTGCGATCTCACGGTTCAGTTCATTGTCCTCTACAAGAAGAACTTTCTTCCCTTCATAACTTCTCCGGCTTTCTGCCCGGGTCTTCTGCTTCTCATTCCTGAGAAGCTCTCTTTGCTCCGAACTCATCAGGACTTCCCGCAGTTCTGAGAGAAACAGTGGTTTCGCCACAAATGCAGTAACGCCTGCTTCCCTTGCCTCCTGCTCAACATCTGACCAGTCATAAGCAGTCAGTATGATGATCGGATACTCTTCTCCAACCACCGTGCGGATTCTTCGGACTGTCTCGATTCCGTTCATATCCGGCATCAGCCAGTCAATGATGTATACTTTAAATTCCTGATTCTGCTCATAAGCTTCTTTTGCCCGAAGTACTGCTTCTTTTCCGGAAGTCGTCCAGTCTGCCGTCATTTCGATCTCGCGCAGCATCCTGCTTACACTCATGCAGGTTTCCGCATCATCATCCACCACAAGTGCTCTGGCACCTTTCAGTTCCGGAACAGGTTCCCGCTTCACGGTCTCTCCTGCTGTTTCACATTCCAGCATAACGGTAAATTCCGTTCCTTTTCCAGCTTCACTTTCAACCCGGATCGTACCTCCCATCATATCCACGATGTTTTTGGTGATCGCCATTCCGAGGCCGGTTCCTCCGATCCCATTTTCCGTAACGGTATGTTCTCTGGAAAAAGAATCAAACACATGCTCCCGGAACTCCGGTGACATCCCGATCCCGTTGTCCTTCACACGGAAGACTATCGTTGTATAGCCGGCTCTTCTGCATGTTTTCTCCGAAACACGGATGTTGACCGTACCGCCGACCGGTGTAAATTTCACTGCATTACTGCTGATATTCAGAAGCACCTGGGTCAGACGCAGTTTGTCGGTAATGACGTCTTCATGGAGTATATCCTGTGTATCAATATAAAGATCCTGTTGTTTCGAATGTACATATCCCTGAATGATCGTTCTCAGATCGTGCAGAATATCCGGCAGATGTACCGTTGTATATTCAATCCGGACAGAACCACTCTCGATCCTGCTCATATCCAGCACATCATTGATCAGACTGAGCAGATGCTGACCGGATGTATGGATCTTTTTCAGATAATCCAGAACAAGCTCCTTACTGCCAATATGTGCTGTTGCAAGTGCAGTAAATCCGATGATCGCATTCATTGGTGTACGGATGTCATGAGACATATTATTCAGAAATGCCGTCTTCGCCTTGTTTGCATGTTCTGCAGCCGCAAGCGCATTTCTCAGATTCTTATCCTGCTCTATCTCACGCTCTTTTTCTTCTGTCACATCACGGTTCGCGATCAGGACTGTACACAGCTTCCCTTCCTTATCATATCCCTGCGGCACAATGATGATCGTCAGCCATCTTCCATCCACCGTCTGAGTTGTAAAACTCAGTGTCTCACGTTCCTCCAGACGCTTCGCCACCGTGCTCATATCAACAAATTCCCAATATGCTTCCTGAAATGGTTCTGCAACGACCTGCTGTATCACTTCTTCCAGGTGTGCTCTGGAAAGCAGATTTCCTTTCTGATCCGGCTTCATGTCTCTTGAAGATTTTACAATTTCAATTTCCTCTGTTTCTACGTTCACAAGGGAGATAAAAGCATAGGCATGACCAAGTGCATTGATCACTCGAAGTCTTTTCTGGTCCTGAAGGATGCTTCTCTTTTCTGTTCTGCTCCTGCTTACCCGATAAAGTGAGAAGAGAAGCAGTGCAAGCAGCACATAGATCACACATACCGTATTTCGTGTGAGGTACACCTGATGCTCCGGAAAAAAGATATACGCATCATAAGCTTTGATTTTCTCCCGGCGCCCATACCAGTTTCCATTCTTTGAATGAAGGCATACAATTCCATTTTTATCTGCCTTAAATTCATTTTCATACAGATTCTTTGAGTCTTCTACAGAACGAGAAGTGAGCTCCTGTTTATTTGTGCTGACAACCTTATCCTCATCACAGATCGCAACACTTCCATTCATCTCAAAAGGAAACTCTGAAAATAGCGATGCCATCGTCAGATCTCCGTTCAGCTCATTTACTTCCTCTTTCTGCGCATATGCAATCAGGATCCCGACATCATCCTGTCTTGCCACCGCCGCAAAATCATAGAGTTTTCCTTCATTTCTCAGGCGGGTCGTATAAGTCTTTTCCGGATGCTCTGCAATATCTCGTACATAATCACTCTCGATCAGTTTCTGCCACAACGGCATAACATCTCCATCTTTCGCAGTCTGTTCTGTCACCTTCTGGTTCTGATCCAGCACCAGTATCCCTGTCAGACGCTGTTCCCTGGCGTATTCATCCAGCATTTCCTCACTGAGATTTTTTTCCTGTGCTATGACCCTGCTCAGTTCTGTTGTTTTGTCCATAAGACGTACCAGACTCTTCACCTGATCATTCGTATTATAAATCTCATACCTTTCAATCCGATTTTTCACAAAATCAAAGGTCTCATCCAGCGTACGGTTCAGTTTTTTATTATCGCTCGCTGTCAGCAGAAAAAATATCAGGATTCCGGAAAAAATCTGGATAAACACCAGCAAGCATGCATTTGGATCAAACTTCTTTTTCTGTGTCTGCGGCATCCGTGTCCTTATCTGTCTGCTCATTTACGTTCTCCTCCCGGCAGAATTTTGTCCGCATCCAGTCCATATTTTGTAACTATTTCTTCTGTGACGCCCTCATCCTGCATTTCTTTGAGCGTTTCTGTAAGATCTGCTGCCAGTTCCCTGTGCGTTTCTTTTTTGAAAGCGATTCCAAGCTCTGATTTATAAGGACTTTCCTCCAGCATACGGTAAATACCCTTGCCATCCTTCACCAGACTGCCCAGCATTGCTTCATGTCCCGCAATCGCATCTACATAATTTTTTCTAAGTGCAGCATAAAGTTCATTCGTCGTAGAAAAGCAGTTTACCTGCTCCATCTGCGGCAGATCCGATGCGATATTATGAAGGAAGAGATCCTCTGCCTTTGTGGTTGCCTGAACTGCAACCCGCTTCCCTTTCAGATCCTGAAGCGTCTGGATTTCGCTCTCGGCTTTTACAACCACCATCTGACGACTGTACAGATACGGTCCTGCCCACTGATATTTATCTTCTCTTCCATTCATGGAATAACTGCTCCACAGACAGTCGATGGTTCCATCTGCCAGAAGTTCATCTTTGTCTTCCCAGATGATATTCTCAAACTTTGGCTGATACCCCAGTCTCTGCAATGCCTCTTCTGCAAGTTCCACATCGACGCCCTTATACTCACCGTCACTCGTCTGATAACTGTAGGGTTCAAAATAATCCATTCCGATAATAAGCTCCGGCAGTTCACTGTCCGCAGCTTTTTCTTTCTTTTCTCCACATCCTCCCAGCACAAGACTGCCAACCAGAAGAAATGCTATCCTGCAAATTCTTTTTCCACGGGTATGGGAGCTGTTCTTTCGATTTTTTCTCATATCCATTTCCTTTCCATTTTATCACTGTTCAATGGCTTGCATTTCGCCCCCCCCCGCCAGATTTTATGCTTCTTATCGTTTTTTCCAGAGTCTTCATATCCACCGGTTTTGAGATATGGGCATTCATACCGGCAGCAAGAGAATGCTGGATATCCTCCGAAAATGCATTGGCGGTCATGGCAATGATCGGAATCGTCTTTGCCAGTTCATGGGAACTCCTTCGGATTGCTTTCGTTGCTTCATAGCCGTTCATGACGGGCATCTGCACATCCATCAGGATCATATCATAGTCTCCCGGAACAGACTGCTCAAATGCCTTCAGGATCTTTTCACCGTTTTCACAGATGGTACACTCTGCGTCCTCAAGCTTTAACAGCTCTGTCAGGATTTCCGCATTCAGTTCATTGTCCTCTGCACACAGGAACCTCATTCCTTTCAGGACATTGTCAGCCGGTTCATCCTTTTCTGCCTGCTCTGCCAGGGAGACCGTTCTGTCCTCTGCAATCTTAAAATCCATCAGAACCTCAAAACAGCTTCCCTGACCTTTCACACTTTCCACATCAATCGTTCCACCCATTACTTCCACAAGATTCCTGGTGATCGCCATTCCAAGTCCGGTTCCCTGTATTTTATTTGTAAGGGAGCTTTCCTCCCGGGTGAAAGCTTCAAAAATCTTATCCTTAAAATCAGGACTCATTCCCATCCCGTTGTCTTTGACCAGAAAACGGAATTTTGCATATACAGAAGAGTTTGTCTGACATTCTTCCACAACAAACTCAATGCTGCCTCCAACCTGCGTATACTTGACTGCATTTGACAAAAGATTCGTAAAAATCTGTTTCAGACGGACGCTGTCTCCATTTACCCATTCATGCCGGATATCTTCTCTGCTGATCACAAATGTCTGATACTTTCCATCCGCCTGCGGCTGAAAAATAGTATGCATTTCCTGAAGCAGTTCCGAAATAGAAAAATCGTCATATTTCAGCATGGTTTTTCCTGCCTCGATCTTGCTCATATCCAGAACATCATTGATAAGCCCCAGCAGATGCTGCGAAGAAACCTCAATCTTCTTTGCATATTCCTTCACTTTCGCGCTATCATCACAATCATGCTCGATCAGAGAAGTAATCCCCACAATGGCATTCATAGGCGTCCGGATATCATGTGACATATTCGCAAGGAAACTGCTCTTTGACCGGTTCGCTTCCTGTGCCACCTGAAAAGCCTGTTCCACAGCCAGATTCGCCTGCCTCAGTTCTTCGTTCACTGTTTCCAGCTTCGCATTATTTGCCCGTTCCACGCAGATCGCTTTCTGCTGGTTTCTGTGCATAACAAAGGAAATTCCCAGCATAACACAGACAGCTACAATAATCGTAAAAACAACAATAAACAGCATGACAAAATTAACGAGTTTTAAGGTATTCATGGCTACATACTCTGCCGGAACCAGAAAGATCAGGGTCCATTTCGCATTTTCCATTCTTTTTAATGCATAAAAATATTCGGTTCCATCCAGTACTGCATTGGAATAACTGCAGCCGTTTTTTTCCAGCTCTGCCTTTGTTTTGTCAAAAGAAGAATTATGAAGATATTTCATCTTCTGTAAAACGGAAAACACATTATGCCCCTTGATCAGTTCCACCTGGTTAGTGTTGAACAGTTTAAATCCATTCACATCCAAAATATACACACTGTTATTCCCGTCATATGCATCGCAGTTAAAATAAGGATTCAGCTGTTCCATGTCCTGAACGATTCCATAATAACGGATCGTAATCTCCTTTTCTCCATTCTGAATATGGATTGATTCCGGCAGACGTCTCAGAAATACCATTTCTGACTGGTTATCTGTCATGGAATCAAAAACGAAGCTGATCTGTTCCGGACTGTCTTCAAAATAGTCCAGATCCCGGAAAAGCCCTCTGCTTCCTCGTTCTGTATAATATCCGCCTTCTGAATCCACTGCCATCAACGTGATCTTCTGCTCTGCATATGCTGATAATTCATACTTCTTTTTCATATGTTTGCAGAGTTCCTCTGTCGTCTGGACGTTTGCATCTTTCAGATAATTACATTCTTCCGTGACCCGATCCCAGTGGGAATCGATCACATCCTCCAGATTTTGAAACATCTGATGGGTAACCTCTTCCATCTGGTTCAGGCGTTCATCATAAATGATTTTCCGGATATACGTCTGATACAGGAAAATGAATGCCAGAAGCATCACGATACCAGTCATACAGCATCCCAATATTAAGTTCCGGTAATTGTTTCCCTTCTGCATTCCTCTCCTCCGATTATTTCCACTCAGCGTCTGCTTCACTTAAGCTTTCAAATTTTCCAAAAAACTTTTTTGCAGCATCCATCCCCACAATACCGCTGTCCGTCACTTCCGTCTCTGCTGCCAGCTTTTCACTGATTCCGGAAATTGCCACCTGATAGGTCTTATCATCTTCCAGTCCTGCCGGACTTACCAGCACATAGGAATAATTGTTTCCTGTGCCGGCTGCATCGTATCCTTCTTTATATAAATCCTGGATCTGTTTCCCGGTTAATCTGACCGTTTGGATTGTCCGTGACCAGCCGGTAGGAAGAATCGCGCTGAGATCATCAACGGTAAGGTCTTTTTCATACAGCTTTCCACTCACACCGTCATTGTTCTGGTTCAGACCATTTCCGCTGATCCATTTTCCCAGAGAAACGAGTGCCAGATCACTGCCGGTTGCTTCTGCAAAACATCTGCCTATCAGCTTTGCACAGTTCTCCTGTGAAATCTCTTTCGTTACTGTGGTAATGACCTCCGGTTTATTGTTTACCACACTCTCCTGATCGTCATCAAGCTGTTTCACGACTTCCTCCAAGGCTGCTTTTCCCTGCATATACTCCAGCATCTTTGTTCCTGTCGTAACCAGTGTGTTTTCCCATCCGGTGTAAATAAGCGGTGCCGTATTTCCGGCATTGATCGCAGCTGCAATATCACCATAATAGGTATCATCTGCCTTTGCATCCTTGAAGGGAAGAAGACTTGCTTTTAAGGATGTCTCCGGGTAAAGGGACGAGGTTCCTTCCACCGTAGACAGCACCTCCATGACCTTTAACGCATCTTCCAGCTTCTCCGGGTCGTCCTCCAGCCTTTTATTCAGCCCGTAATAACGGCCTACTGACAATATGTAGACATTCTTACTCCCATCTTCTGACAGATACGGCATCAGTCCGAATTCATCTGTTGTCGCATCGGAATCCGTGATGCCATTCTGTGAACCAAGCATGAACAGTGTATTCCCCTTGATAAAATCCTCTCTTGTTATGGCATCATCGATCGGATCACTCTTGCTGCCGTCAAGCATACCGAGTTCTTTCCATTTCCGGATATATTCGATGCTGTCCATCATGGCCTTTGTATCACTGACATTTGCTTTTCCTGACAGATAATCCTTCTGCCACTGCCTTCCATCCAGAGAACTTAAAAATCCGGTGTCTGCAATATTGCATAAATACTGAAAACCATATCCCGGATACTGGATCTGGGGCAGACATAACTGAACCCCTGCTTCTTCTGCTTCTTTTGCAAGCTGCTCAAGTTCTGCGAAAGACTGCGGAAGTGTCCAGCCGTGTTTCTTTAACAACGTTTTATTATAGGTAATGCCAAAGCAGTTGTACGCAGACGGAAGCATATAGATCGCCCCGTCATCCGATACCTCTTTCAGACGGGACTCTACATAATTATCCGTGAAAGCATAGCCGGAAAGATCAAGCATTTTGTCACTGAGATCCAGCTGATCCGGGTCATAGAGGGTGAGCGTACAGATATCCGGCAGATCATTTTCCTTCAGTATCGTGTTCAGGTACACCGTTGTATTTGCTCCACTGTATGGGATTACTTCCAGATTAATCTCCGGATATGTTTTGTGCACTTCTTCTATAAAGCTGTCAACATCCATATAAGGAGCCATAAAGGTGAGAGCTTCCTGTTCCTCTGATGTCTTGTCTGCCTTCTGGCATCCTGCAAGCCCCGTTGTGATACAGGTCAGAACAACACATGCACTCACTGCTTTTTTCATTTTCATAATTCTCTTTCCCTTTCGTTTTTCTTCCAACGAACAAAAAAAGTTCCACGTAAAAAACATTTACCGGAACTTTCATCGCAAATACCAGGTATTCATTCTGACACTTATCTTATAATATCAGGTTCAAACGGTCTTTCCTCCACCATCATAAGATCAATGGCAACCGGCTGGCATGGTCAGATATCCATCTGACTTTAGCTCCTTTGGCTTTGCGTCTCAGATTTTCATCTGATTTGCCCACAAATCATCTTTTCCTATATTATACACTTCCCCTTTTGTTATGTCTATAAAAATTCGTAACTGTTCAGGACGTTCAAAATCCGATTGGTGCCAAACGAATCACACCGGGACTCAGCGCCGTTCCGTCCATTCCATCTCCAGGGCAGAAAGGATTCTTTCCACTCTTCTTATCGCCTCTCCCACCTGTTCTCTTGCCCGGTTGATTCTGTTCTGTACCATCCAGTCTACTGCAAACCCGTCAAAGAACCAGTCTGCAAATGTCAGGAAATCCGCTGTATCGATATGAAGATCCACACCTCGTTCCACATCCCGCAGTTCTTTACTGAAGTTTTGCAGATCATACCTTGCCTGCTCCATATGATTCTGCGCAGTGTTCATCTTTCCCTGTTTCAGCATAGAGGATATGAAACCGCCTCCAAACAGGTCCACCATTCCCCAGTTTCTGGCACTTTCCAGCTCTTTCTGTGCTGCACGAAGACTGTTCAGGACCCTTTGTCCAGCCTCTATTGCTTCTCTTCTTTCTTTTTCATAATTACGATCATATCTGTCATCCATTGTTTTTTTCCTCTTCTGTTTTCATATCCGTTACATTCTTTTTCCAAACAGTTCTTTCACTACCGTACAAATACCGATGATCAGTAAAAACGGTATCGTCAGCTGTATTATACCTGCGATCAACAGGATCACGATCATAACAGGCAGAAACACAACGGACAACAGGATCTTGAAGATCCCCCAGCCTGCTCTGATCGCAAAAACGGCCAGTTTCCATGTTGCGCACAACAACCATACAGAAAATAATAATGTCAGCATATTCATCTCTCCTTTCCTACTGACGTTTTTCTGAGATAAAAAAAGACTTATACCATGACCACTGTCACAATATAAGTCTTGCCTTCTCATTTGATACGGATGCCTCATCAGCATCGGCTGTCGATTTCAAACCTCATCTTTTCAGATGTTTGGCTACTCCCTCGTATTGGATTGGACTTATATTACCACCAGGCAGATCTAATGTCAATAGATATCTTCATCCTCCAGATATCGAAGTTTGCAGATACATTTCTGCCAGCCATTGTATCTTCATTTGGCTTCCTGGACCTTTCGCAGATGCATTTTTTAAGACCAACGTATCTTCCATTCGCTTATTCTTAAGTTTGCAGATACATTTCGCCCTTCCCTCCAAGTACAATTACATCCTCAATCTGCTTATTCTTCGACTTGAAGATACTTTTCAACGGCAGATTGTATCTTAGATTTACATATTCCTACATTTGAAGATAC
>CAKRQP010000076.1:0-11264 GCA_934393555.1 uncultured Lachnospiraceae bacterium | reverse complement strand
TTTCAATAGTTTTCCGTGTTTTTATGCAAAAAAATCCCTCGATTTTCGGGGGATTTTTTGATATATCATACATATTCAGTCTTGTTTTTTAGTGAAAAAAGTCGTGAAACACTTTGTTTACGCACCATAAATAGGTTATTTTGCCGATATTGCGGTCAGCAGTCACATTATAATTGCCCAGAACAAGCTCTCCAAGGCAGAATGTAACCATGCCGATTTTTTGTCCTTTTTCCACAGGTGCGACAAAGGTTCTTTCCAAGCGCAGGTAACAGGTGACTTTTTCGCCTTCCTTTAACAGGATCTGCTTTTTCTTATCTGCTTCCTCAGCCTGGATCACACCACGTATATAAGCACCTGCCGTTTCCTCCCCGCCAAATTTTATTCCCTGATTCTCTTCTATCCCGTCACTTACCGGGAGCTTTGGAATTGATGGCTCCTGCCAGTATGTCTCCTTGTGGAAATTCGCCTTGCCATATTCTAACAGCTTCATTGTGTCTTTCCACTTATAGGTTTTATTATTCGGCCAGCCACAGCCGAGAAGGGAAATAATAAATTTTCTGCCCTGGTTTTCGCAGGCGGCAACATAACAGTAGCCTGCATTTCCTGTGAAGCCGGTTTTTCCGGAAACAGCATCCGGAGTCATATCCAGAAAAGCGTTTGCATTGTGTAGGCTGAACTTGCGTTTTCCGGAAATATCAGAAAAAGAATAATCTCTGGTCTGTGTAATATGAAGAAAGGCTTTGTTTTTCACAGCGTAACTCATGATCAGCGCCAGATCACGGGCAGTTGTCTGGTGTACACCACCGGCATCTGCGCTGTCAAGACCATTGGGCGTAACAAAATGAGTGCTTGTGCAGCCGATTTCCTTCGCTTTTTCGTTCATCATCCGGGCAAATCCAGCCACCGAGCCACCAATGTGCTCTGCGATTGCTACCGCTGTATCGTTGTGGCTTTTCAACATTAAAGAATAAAGCAGATCCTCCAGATAATATTGCTCTCCTTCTCTTATGTTCAGCTTCACCTCCGGCTGGGAGGCTGCATTTTGGGATACCATTACATAATCATCTCCCGCACCATTTTCCAACGCAAGGATGCAGGTCAATACTTTGGTAGTGCTTGCATTGGGACGCTTTGTGTAGCCCTCTTTTTCATACAGGATCCTTCCGGAATCTCCATCCATAAGAACAGCTGACAGCGCATAAAGATTGCCCGGTCCATCTGTTTTCTTCATATCAACAGCTGCAGGAATCATCTGCACTACAGAACTGACAGTCTCACCTCTACAGGCTGTACTGCTTCCTGCCACAGGAACCGGTCCGGTAAAAAACTGCAAAGCAATCAGTACAAAGGTTAACAGTTTATATCTGCCTTTCATAGTCCACCTTGCCTTCCCAGCTTTCATTTTTCCTATATTATAATTTTACGCTGACCTGTCCCTAATATGACATTAACCGTTATAAGTCAGATCCCACCGCGGTGAAAGGTCGCTGTCCTCCTTGGAAAGCCGATAGAGCTCCAGCAATTCTGCCGGTGCATCCTTCACTGCCTTTTCAAATAGTACATTCAGCTCCTCCACCGGCTTCCTGCTGCCGCCTGCCGGCTGAGCCATCATGTAATGATCGATCAGTGCTGACTGTGCTTTTCTTCCTCCCAGACTGGAAATTCTGGATAATCTGGCTCTTCTTGCACCTCCATCATCGCAGACCAGCTGATTGGTCATAAACTTCATCAGCCTCAGACTCAGAAGAATATCCCTTGTCTTCACAAGAGGAAAAGCTTTGTGAAGCTCCTTTGCATTTTTCTTTGTTGCCTTAATGCAATCAGAAGGATAATACGCATATGGATTTTTCCCGTTTCTCTCCATAAGGAAGCGATCGAACTCAATCTCCAGAAGAGCATGGGAGATCCTGCATTTATCATTCATTTCATTAATAAAAGGATGGCAGACAGAATCCAGAAGATAATGACAGCCAAAGCCAAGCAGATAGGCAAGCAGAGCCTCATCTTCTGACTCTCGTACCTGGTTCATCCCCTGGGTAAAAAATGCCCGGGCTTTTTCCTTATGCATTCGATATCCCACACCACTTACATGATTTTTAAAAATAAAATAGTAGAAAAAAATATCCGGTCCGTGCAGGCCAATCCTGTACAATTCACCATTTTCCCGGATAATCCTTTTCACTTCATCCGGCATCTGTCTGTATACTTTCTGTCCAAACAAATCATGAGCATATGTTGTTGGCATTATTTTTCTCTCCTGTCTTTTGCATCCGCAGTGCAGTCACAATTTATATCACACATCCAGCTTCAGCTGTACTTCTTCTTCCGCTTCAGCCTTGAAATCTGCCAGCTTCACCGGATCTACAGAAGGAAGCTCTTCCAGTCCCTGCACCCCAAAGGTACGAAGAAATTCCTCCGTAGTACCAAACAGAATGGGACGCCCGGGGGCATCCAGTCTTCCCAATTCTTTTACCAGATTGTATTCTACCAGTTTATTCACTGCATGGTCACTTTTTACTCCGCGGATTTTCTCAATCTCAGCCTTTGTCACAGGCTGCTTGTAGGCAATAATAGATAAGGTTTCCAGCATAACGTCTGTAAGGGCGGGCTTTTTGGGCTGCATCGCAATCCGTATCAGGCAGCCATAATAATCCCTTTTTGTGCAAAGCTGATAAGAATCCTCCAATTCTATGATCTGGATTCCTCTGCCCTCATCCTCATATTTATCCATCAGATTGTGAATCAGCTTCTCTGTGGTAGCCTTATCCTGCTGGATTGCCTTTGCTATCTGCCCAAGCTCCACGGATTCACCCATTGCAAACAGAATAGCCTCAATGGCTCCTTCTAATCGTTTGATTTCCATATATTATCCTTCCTCTGCAAATTCCGTCAGATTCTTCCAGGTCTCCGGTTCCGTCACAACATCGATTTGGATATCGTCAAAAATCTCCTCCTGGATCACATGGATATGTCCCATTTTGATCAGCTCCAGAACAGAAAGGAAGGTAACGATCACCTGCACCTTGGAGCACTGCTTTTTCAGCAGTTCCCGGAAACTGAATTTTCTGTGAGTTTTTGCAAATTCTTTCATCTCAAGCATTTTGTCGGAAAGACTGACTTCTTCCTTCTCAATTCTTCCGAACTGACTTCGGATAGGATCCCGCCTGTCATCCTGCCGGCGCATGATGGACTGATAAATCGCATTTAATTTCTCAAGAGTAAGACCAGCCAGAAGCTGGGAAGTATCCACCGGCTCCCGATACAAAAGAACCTCCTTTGGCACATCCGGTTCCCGGAAGTAAACGCCACTGGCATCATCCATCTTATCCTTCAGCTCATAAGACATATATTTATACATCTTATATTCCAACAGTTTCTGGACAAGCTCAGCTCTTGGATCCTCCTCTTCTCCCTCCTCATTTATCTCCTTTGGAAGAAGCATTCGGCATTTAATATCCAGAAGAGTGGCCGCCATAACCATAAATTCACTCATAACGCCCAGATCTTCTTTTTCCATGGCGTGAATATACTCCATATACTGGTCTGTGATCTCTACGATCGGTATATCATAAATATCAATTTTATTCTTATCTATAAGATGAAGGAGCAGATCAAGCGGTCCTTCAAAAACATTCAGTTTTACGGGAATTGCCATGAATTTTCCTCTCTAAGGTTTCATTTCTATAAAAATCAGTTCTCTCGGGTTATGGAGTCTGAGAGGCACTGTATGTTCGCCAAGTCCTGCACTTACAATCATGCACTGGTTTCCCCTGTAAAAATCGCCGCAGCAATATTTGGGAAAAGGAATAAACTGTGAACTGATAGCCCCCACATGCCTGGAAAAACGAAGCACACCACCATGATAGTGGCCAGACAGGATAAGGTCTGCCCCCCAGTTGAAATAAATCTTTCCATATTTGGGATTATGGGCAAGAAGAATATTCACCGCCCCTGATACTGGTTTTCCCATAAGCTCTGCCATTTTCCCGGCTGTAAGGGCAGGCGAAAATGGTTTATGGTAGTATTCAAGAGGAAGCTCCAGTCCATTTATCACAAAAGGATTACCCGCCAGGATCACTTCTGTTTTCTCATTTGTCAGAAAACAAATCCCGCACTTCTTTAATTCAGCCTCATATTCCAGATACTCATTCTGATAAACATGTCCCTCTGCCCTCATCTTTGATTCGTGATTTCCCATTGAATAAAAAACAGGAAACGTCTGTGCCAATGTACATAACAGTGTTTTCGCAGTATCCAGAGTAGACGGATCCATCCTCACCACCATATCCCCTGCAAGAAGAATGGCATCCGGAGCGTATTCCCGAATCTTTTCCAGCAAAAGGGCATTATTTTCCCCGAAAATGCTTCCGTGAAGATCTGCAAGAAGGGCAAAGCGGACATTATTTTTTATTTTAGGATTGTGGACCTCATAAGCTACTGTGCGGAATTTTTCCATAAATCTCCTTTATTTACCAAAGCCGCAGTTAGGGAAGGTACAGACCTTACAATTCAGGCAAAGTCCGCCCTCTCCATATGCTGCCACTTCTTCTGCAAAAATCTCATCATCTGCCATGATTCTGGGCAGAACAAGGTCAAATACTGTACGCTTGGCATACATCACGCAGCCAGGCAGTCCAAGAATGGGAATACGTTTATTTTCCTTCTCATAGTAAGCAATAAGAAGCATCGCGCCTGGCAGCACCGGTGCACCATAGGTAACTATTCTGGCTCCTGTATCACGGATTCCGCCAGGAGTGCGGTCATCCGGATCAACACTCATACCACCGCTGCAGATCACCATATCTGCACCCTGATCAATGAATTTCATAATGTCTTGGGTGATCTGTGCCTTATCATCGCCCGGAGTGGTCTGACCGATCACTTCTGCAGGATACTGGGAAAGCTTCTCTTTCAATACAGGTGTAAAGGTATCCTGAATCAGACCTTTCTTCACCTCACTTCCGGTTGTAACAATTCCAACCTTCTTAAAATGATAAGGCAGTATAGAAAACACAGGTTCTGTTCCTGCCACCACCACAGCTTTATCCATCTTCTCTTTTTCGATCACAAGAGGAATGATTCTGGTACCTGCCAGCTTATCTCCTTTTTTTACCGGAAAATCCCCGTGGCGGGAAGCGATCATCATTTCTCCAAGAGAGTTTACAGCCAGAAGAGCATCGCGACGGATTTTCAGCACACCGTCCTCATCTGCTATGAGCTCGATTTTCCCCTCCTTCACATCAGTCCCATGCATAGAAGCCCCTGCACAAATCTTGTAAAGAATATCAGCACCTTCATTTTCATGAAGAATGCCCTCCTTCTTTTCCCATACAAAAAGATGCTCTTTTCCTACAGAAAGTAAAAGAGGGATATCTTCTTCTTTTACAACGTGTCCCTTAGAAAACAGGACTCCTTTTTTCTCATCTTTGATGATCTGCGTTATATCATGGCAGAGAATATGGCCTACTGCGTCTTCTGTTCTTATTTCTTTCATCCTGTCATTCCTCCTTTCCATACGGTGCTAAAATATCATTAACACTTATATCCTATAAGCCGGCTTTACACAGCTTTGCGTAAACGCCATCTTTATCCATCAGTTCCTGATGTGTTCCCTCTTCTGCAATTCCATCCTCTGTAAGGACAAGGATTCTTCTGGCATTGCGGATTGTAGAAAGTCTGTGAGCGATTACAAAAGTAGTTCTGTCCTTTGCAAGACGCTCCAATGATTCCTGAACCACCTTCTCACTCTCATTATCCAGCGCAGATGTTGCCTCATCAAAAATCAGAATAGGCGGATTTTTCAGAAAAGCTCTGGCAATGGAAAGACGCTGTTTCTGTCCTCCGGAAAGCTTCACTCCACGCTGCCCAATATCTGTACCATAATTATCCGGCATTTCCATAATAAAATCATGGGCATTTGCCAGCTTAGCCGCCCTGATAACATCCTCGTCTGTAGCATCCGGACGTCCATAGCGGATATTTTCCATAATATTTCCGGCAAACAGATACACATCCTGCTGAACGATTCCTATATGATCACGCAGATCCTTCAGTCTGATCTTACGGATATCTTTTCCATCCAGATAGATTGCTCCTGATGACACATCATAAAATCTGGGGATAAGACTGCAAAGAGTGGTCTTTCCGGCGCCTGAGGTACCCACAAGGGCAACATAGTCACCAGGCTTTACTTCCAGATTCACATTAGAAAGCACCTTCTCATTATGGTCTTCATAATGGAATGATACATTCTCGAAACGGATATCTCCATCCACATGTTCCAGCGGCACAGCATCCGGTGCATCCTCAATATCCGGTGCAATGGACATCATTTCCAGGAAACGGTCATAACCGCTGTAACCATTCTGGAACTGTTCAGTGAAATTCACCAGCTTCGTAACAGGCTCAGTAAAATTATTGATATACAAAAGAAATGTCACAAGGTCTGTAGCGCTTAAATTTCCAGATGCCAGGAACATAGCACCGGAAACAAGTGCTGTTACCGTGATCAATGTGGTAAAAGCATCCATTCCTGCATGATAGCCTGCCATATAGCGGTAAGTCACACGCTTTGAATCCACAAAGCGCTCATTTCCTTTACGGAACTTCTCAATCTCACGCTTCTCATTTCCAAAGGATTTTACCACCCTGATTCCGGAAAGGCTATCCTCTATCTGACTGTTGATCTCACCCATACGCACACGATTCTCTTTAAATGCGCTTTTCATTTTCTTGTTGTAGATTAGCGCATAGATCAACATGATGATCACAACGGCAAAACACAACAACGCCATCTGCGGCTTTACATTCAGGAGAATGATCAGCGCTCCGAACAGCTTGATCACGGAGATCAGAATATCCTCCGGTCCATGATGAAGAAGCTCTGTAATGTCAAAAAGGTCACTTGTAATACGGGAAAGCAGCTGTCCCACCTTCTGGTTATCGTAAAATGCAAAAGAAAGCTTCTGATAATGGCTGAAGATTTCATTTCGCATATCGTGCTCAATATAAGCACCCATCATATGACCATAATAGGTGATAAAATAGCGGCTTCCCAGCTGCACCAGGATCAGCAGCAGCATTCCCACACCTATTTTCAGAATGATAGTCTTAGCTTCCACCGCTGATAACTCGCTTACTGAATTCATAATGTAGCGAACCATCAATGGAATAACAAGGGTAACTGCCGCCCCTAGAAATGCAAAAAACAGATCTGCAAAAAACAATCCCCTATATGGTTTGTAATAGCCAGCAAGCATCTTCAGCTTGCCAGGCTGTTTTTTTTCTTGTTTCATGTGATTCTCCTCCGCTTTTACTGCTATCATTTTTATTAGCCAGCAGCAAAAATTTTCATACAGAGTTTATTATAAACCGACTGGGAGTGTTTTGTCAAAATGCTTCTGCAAATATTTTCTCCAGGCAGTTTTTGTAGGTAGCTCTTTCTATGGTTTCTGTAAAAAGAATATTAATTTCTCCAAGCTTTTGTCCATCCACATAATACTCTAAAGTACCGGCAATATCTCCTTCTTTTACAGGTGCCGGCACCTGGGATTCCAGATTAAGCTTCCGCTCTGCCTCACTTATGGTTTTTCCATCAGTGCTCAGATATCTGAAATTTTTTTCATATTTTACTTCAGTGGTATTTTTTGTTCCTTTTTGGATTTCTATAGAAGGAAGCTTTTCCGGAGCTTCATCAACATAAAGACTGCATTTAGAAAAGCCATAGTTCAGCATAGCCGCCGCATCCCTGAAACGGACCTTGTAATCAGGCGCTGCCATAACTACGGATATGAGAGTAATATTATTCCTGGAGGCCACAGCCGAAACGCAATACTTTGCCAGACTGGTGCTTCCTGTTTTCAGACCTTCACAGCCCTCATAGCTTCGCAGAAGCTTATTTGTGTTCGTAAGTCCAAACTCCTTAGAGCCTTGTCTGGTCACATGGGTAATATTTTCCATCCATATAGATGAATATTCCAAAATCTTCGGATATTTAATGATCAGTTCCCGGCTCATTATTCCAATATCCCGGGCAGTTGTATAATGCTCTGCTGATTCCGTCAATCCGCAGCAATCCACGAAATGAGTATTTTTCATTCCAAGGCCGGCTGCCCGCTCGTTCATCTGCCGCACAAATTCCTGCTCACTGCCTCCAATGTGCTCTGCCATTGCCACACTTGCATCATTTCCCGATGCGATCACAATGCATTTGATCATCGTCTCAACATCCTGTGTCTCTCCTTCTTCCAGAAAAACCTGGGAACCACCCATAGACTTTGCATAGGCACTGGTAGTCACAATATCATCCATTTTCAGAGTTCCATTCTCCAGTGCATCAAAAATCAAGATTAAAGTCATAATCTTCGTAATACTGGCAGGACTTCGTCTGGTATCCGGATCCTTCTCGTAAATTACAGTGCCTGTACTGGCCTCCATTAAAAGAGCAGAAGGTGCCTGCACAAGCGCATCATCCGGTGCCGCTGGCTCTGTGGTTTTTTCTTGTTCTTCCGGAGATGCAGCGGTATTATCACTTGTATGATTTTCCGCCCTTTCCTTCAACGATATATCTGCTTCCCCATATACAATCCGACAACCAGGTCCCACCATGAAACTGGCCAGCAAAATAGGTAAAACCGTCTTTCTTATTGCCTTTCCAAGCATAGGATGTCTCCTCAAAAATAAGTTCTATTCTATTGTAAAGCTCGTGCTTCTATTTTATTCCTCTAATCTCAAACGTAAAAAGCGGCGGTCAAGGGAACTTCCTCTTTGTCACCGTGGGTTTGCTATTTAATTGGTTGGTCGTAAAATTAAGAAAGAACAGAGTCTGTCTGTTTGATTGTATGAAATATTTCTGTGGTTTCCCCTGCAAATGGGTGGGGAATTTTTGCAGATGAGATACAGAATAAAAAAGATAATAATAATCAAAAAATGTAACCTTTTAAGGGTTTGAATCGATATATTAGTGTAAGGATCTTTACAAAGAACAAAGAAAATGGGGAATTACTCATGAGATTACCAGTAGAGTGGCTGATAGAGGAGTATCAAACGAATCTGTTTGTGACAGCGTTTCAGGTTTGTAAAAATGTTGAAGATGCAAAAGATGTTGTGCAGGATACCTTTATCGCCTATTATACATCCGATTTACAGTATAATGATGAGCAGCATATACGAGCCTGGCTTTTCCGAATTACAGTTAATAAAGCAAAAGATGTAAAGAAGTCTTTCTGGCACAGAAATAAAATGCCACTGGAAGATTATATAGAGTCATTACCGTTCGAAACGAAAGAGGATAGTAATCTGTTTGAAGCAGTTATGCATCTTCCTGAAAAATATCGAATCGTAATACATCTGTTTTACTATGAGGACTGGAATATTCGGGAAATATCTGAAATAGTGCATACAAGTGTAAGTAATGTGAAAGTACGGTTATCCAGAGGACGTACACTCTTAAAGAATGTGTTAAAGGAGGAATGGGCAGATGACGAATAAAGAGAAGTATAAAAAGGCGTTTGATGTATTGACATCCTCCGAACAAATATCATTGGAGGTAGAAAATATGGCAAATAAAAAGCAGAAAAAATCTTTCATGGCAATAACGGCAGCAGCAGTACTTGTATTCGGTACATTAACGGTTGGCGCTGCTGCATATTATAACTGGAGCAACGGTCTGTCAGAGGAACTTCGAATCGATGAAGAAAAACAGAAAATGCTGGAAGATACTGGTATGGCTGCTTTTTCAGAAGTATCCTGCACAGATGCCGGGGTGACGGTGACTGCACAGCAGAGTATTACAGATAATTATTATACTTATCTTTCTTTTAAATTCGAAGGTTATGAGTTGGAAGAAGGAAAAGAACCAAGTATTGAAAATGTTTCAGTAACGGTAGACGGCAGTAATGAATTTTCCTGGAGTGGTTCATTTTATGACGGATTGATCTGTGGCCCAGATGGGCGAGCTGTTTATGCAGATGGTTCTCCTATTGATTATGACCAGCCGATACTTGGGCATTATGAAAGAGATGATGGAAGTTTGGAATATCACATGGTATTAGCAAATAGTGGAGAAAAAGGATCTTTTGTGGGTAAACCAATTCATGTAGAATTTAAAAACCTTGGAACTGCAGGAAAGGCAGAGCATTTTCCGGTTTTGGATGGAACATGGGTATTGGATTGGACATTAGGCGGTACAGATACTGCAAAAGTATATGAAATGAATGAATCATTAGGCGATACCGGAGCAACAGTAAAAGAAATTGAAATTTCCCCAGTATCGTGTCACATTACTTACGAATTTCCAAGGACAGAGATTACCCAAGAATTTACTTTGGCAGATGGAACAACAGAGACGTCTACAGAATATGAGGAAGCACCGTGGCCGCAAGGTGTGAAGCTGAAAGATGGAACATTATTGACAATGTTGTACGGAGGCCCGGGAACCAGCGGTTTTGTAGATGATACTACAAATACTTATGTGGCTAGCTATGCCTTCAATCAGGTGATTGATGTCAATGAGATAGAAAGCGTCCTTTTTACAAAAGATACCATCAATGTAGGAGAAATACCAACAGAAGATAATTATTATTGTGTTCCATTAAAATAAGCATTCATAAAAACAGGACTAAAGAGTGCTGTTGTTAGGCGGTTGGTTCGATAAATTGGTTTGACAAAAAGGGTGTTGCAAAATCTATGTGGATTTTGCAACACCCCCAAAGCCATCAATCTTAGGCAACATCACGTCCAGAAGAACCAGGGCAATCCTCTCTTTTTCCTTCTCATACAGATTAATAGCTTCCACCCCATCAGAGGCGCAAAGCACTTGGTATCCTGCTTCTTCCAAATAATTTTTTAACTATGGAGTTTATATGGAGATTATGAATTTTCTTCCTCGTCTTCCAGGATCCGCAGCCCGGCTGTGCTGGTTACGGGGAGGGAAAATACGATGGTTCCTGCTTTGGAGGTGAGACCGGCTTTTTCCATGATAGCATTCATAATGGCATTTTTCTGCTCTGATTTTGCCACAATGAAAATCACCTCTTTTTCGGAAACCAGGGAAACGCCAAGAAACTGTTCGGCACGCTTCATTCCTACCCCTTTTCCGTGAAGAACAGTTCCACCGGTTGCACCACCCTCTTCTGCGGCTTTCATCACCTGGGTGTTATATCCGTAATTGGCAATTGCCACGATTAGTTCATGCTTTGTCTCTTTCAATATACTTTCCTCCTCTCTTACAAACTCCTGTCCCTGAATGAGAAATCCCAGCTCCC
>CAKRQP010000075.1:0-11275 GCA_934393555.1 uncultured Lachnospiraceae bacterium | reverse complement strand
CATTCTCTGAATTATTCTTCTCCTGGCTTCTCAACCTGAGAAATGGCAGTCTTTTTCATGGGGATACGGCAGTTCTTATTGCTTCCGAACTCCACGATCACGTCCTCATCTGTGATATCGATAACAACGCCGTAAAAACCACTGGTGGTCACTACGCTGTCGCCAACTGCCAGCTCTGCCAGCATAGCGTTCAGTTTTTTCTGTTCTTTCTTCTGGGGTCTGATCGCAAGGAAATACATGATCACAACGATCACAACAATGTACACCAGAGTGAAACCGATACCGATACCGCCTGCTGCAGCAGTATCACTTGCTAATAAAAACATATTTTTTCCTCCTTATGGCTAACGCCTGTGCATGCTTATTACTATACACAATTTTCCCGAATACATCAAGCTTTTTTTCTTGTTATTCGCCCTGTTCCATTCCTTCCAGCTTTGCCTTCTTGAACTCTTTATAACGGCCTTCTTCAATGGCTGTACGGATCTCTTCCATTAAATGATTATAGAAATACAGATTGTGAAGGACACACAGACGCATGCCCAGCATCTCCTTGGCTTTCAGGAGGTGACGGATGTAGCCCCTGCTGTAATGGCGGCAGGCCGGACACTGACAGCCTTCCTCGATGGGATTCTGATCCAGTTCATACTTTGCATTGAAAAGATTCAGTTTTCCGTATTTGGTATATACATGACCATGACGGCCATTCCGGCTGGGATATACACAGTCGAAGAAATCCACGCCACGATCCACAGCTTCGAGAATATTGGCCGGCGTTCCAACACCCATCAGATAGACTGGCTTTTCTACCGGAAGATGAGGCACTACCTCATCCAGGATCCGATACATCTCTTCGTGAGACTCTCCTACCGCCAGACCGCCTACCGCATAGCCATCCAGATCAAGCTTTGCGATCTCTTTTGCGTTTTCGATACGGATATCCTCATAAATTCCACCCTGATTGATACCAAAGAGCATCTGATGAGGATTGATGGTATCAGGCAGACCATTCAGGCGGGCCATTTCATTCTTGCAGCGGACCAGCCAGCGATACGTGCGTTCCACAGAATTCTGGATATATTCCCGGCTGGCCGTACTTGGCGGACACTCATCAAAAGCCATTGCGATCGTGGAAGCCAGATTGGACTGGATCTGCATACTCTCCTCCGGTCCCATGAAAATCTTCCTGCCGTCAATATGAGAGTTGAATCTGACACCTTCCTCTTTGATCTTCCGAAGACCTGCCAGTGAAAATACCTGGAAACCGCCGGAATCCGTCAGGATCGGCTTGTCCCAGACCATGAATTTATGAAGACCTCCCATTTTCTTCACGATCTCATCTCCAGGGCGCACATGAAGATGATAGGTATTGGAAAGCTCCACCTGGGTACCGATCTCCTGCAGATCCATGGTAGAGACAGCGCCTTTGATCGCTGCCGCCGTTCCCACATTCATGAACACCGGAGTCTCGATCACTCCATGTACGGTTGTAAGACGGCCTCTTTTTGCCTTGCCGTCCTGTTTTATCAGCTGATACATGATTCACCATCCTTTTTCTCGTTCATCAAACTGTTTCGTATATTTTCCGCCACAGTTTTCATCCATTCAGTATACCTTGATATGGCTTTTTTTGCAAGAACTTTTGCCCTGGAAGCTGACAGTTTGGTATCTTTGTCGATTGAATTTTTTTTCTGTTTGCCCTATAATAAATTTTGTATGCTCTGAGGAAGCTTTTACTATAAAAGGAAGTTTCTGCTTCAGAGAGGAACACACAACCGTTTACTCTATACAGAGAATAGGAGGTCGCAGGATTTTCCTGTAAATACATATGACGCAAATCCGATATACTTTAGGAATCGACATCGGTTCCACAACTGTGAAGATTGCAATTCTGGATGAGGAAAAAAATCTTCTTTTTTCCGATTATGAACGGCATTTTGCCAACATTCAGGAGACGCTTTCTTCTCTTTTAAAAAAAGCCCATGATGCCCTGGGGGAACTGACCGTCCATCCCATGATCACCGGTTCCGGCGGACTGACCCTGGCCAAACACCTGGGTGTTCCTTTTGTTCAGGAGGTTATTTCCGTATCCACTGCCCTGCAGCATTATGCACCACAGACAGATGTCGCCATCGAACTCGGCGGAGAGGATGCGAAGATCATTTATTTTGAAGGCGGAAATGTCGAACAGCGTATGAACGGCATCTGTGCCGGAGGTACCGGCTCCTTCATTGACCAGATGGCTTCTCTCCTTCAGACAGACGCTACCGGCCTGAATGAATATGCAAAAAATTACAAAGCACTTTATACCATTGCCGCCCGCTGCGGCGTTTTCGCCAAAACCGATATCCAGCCCCTGATCAACGAGGGGGCTACCAAGGAGGACCTTTCTGCTTCTATTTTCCAGGCAGTCGTCAACCAGACCATCAGTGGTCTGGCCTGCGGTAAACCGATCCGCGGTCATGTCGCCTTCCTCGGCGGACCGCTTCATTTCCTTTCCGAATTGAAGGCTTCTTTTATCCGCACCCTGAAGCTGGATGATGAGCATGCCATCACACCGGAAAACTCTCATCTTTTTGCAGCTATCGGTTCCGCATTGAATTATGACGAGAAGGTTTCCGTTTCCCTTTCCGCACTGGTAAAGAAACTCTCCTCCAACATCAAGCTGGAATTTGAAGTAGACAGACTGGAGCCTCTCTTTGCCACAAAGGAAGACTATCAGGCCTTTACGGAACGTCAGAACCAGTACAGCGTTGCCAAAAAAGACTTTTCCACTTATGAAGGCAACTGTTTTCTCGGAATTGATGCCGGTTCCACGACCACAAAGGCTGCACTTGTCGGTGAAGACGGCAGTCTTCTCTACTCTTTCTACAGCAGCAACAACGGAAGCCCGTTAAAAACTGCGATCCGTGCAGTCCAGGAAATCTATTCCCAGATGCCGGATACTGCCCGGATCGTCTATTCCTGCTCCACCGGCTATGGGGAAGCACTGATCAAAGCCGGTCTCATGCTGGATGAGGGTGAGGTTGAGACGATTTCCCATTATTATGCCGCTTCCTTCTTTGATCCGAAGGTAGACTGCATTCTGGACATCGGCGGTCAGGATATGAAGTGCATTAAGATCAAAAATCACGCCGTAGACAGCGTTCAGCTCAATGAAGCCTGTTCCTCCGGCTGTGGTTCCTTCATTGAGAACTTTGCAAATTCCCTGAACTACAGCGTACAGGATTTTGCACAGGCTGCTCTTTTTGCAGAGAATCCCATCGATCTTGGAACCCGCTGTACCGTATTTATGAACTCCAAGGTAAAACAGGCACAGAAAGAAGGCGCCACCGTAGCGGATATTTCAGCCGGCCTTGCCTATTCCGTGATCAAAAATGCCTTATATAAAGTAATCAAGGTTTCCGATGCCACCGAACTGGGCCGTCACATCGTCGTCCAGGGAGGAACCTTTTATAACGATGCGGTCCTTCGAAGCTTTGAAAAGATTGCTTCCTGCAAGGCGATCCGTCCGGATATCGCCGGTATCATGGGTGCTTTCGGTGCTGCACTGATCGCCCGTGAACGCTATGTGGAGGGCGCTGCAACAACCATGCTTTCCATTGAAAAGATCAATGAGCTCCAGTTCACGACCACCATGGCAAAATGCAAGGGCTGTACCAACAACTGCCGCCTGACCATCAACCGTTTCACCGGAGGACGTCAGTTCATCAGCGGAAACCGTTGTGAGCGCGGACTCGGAAAAGAAAAAAACAAAGAAAAAATCCCGAACCTTTTCGAATATAAAAACAAACTTCTTTTCGGCTATGAACCACTGGAAGCAGATGAGGCGGAAAGAGGTGAGATCGGTATTCCCAGAGTCCTGAACATGTACGAAAATTATCCCTTCTGGTTTACCTTTTTCACGAAACTGAAATACCGGGTGATCCTGACTCCTGCTTCCACGCATAAAATGTATGAGCTTGGTATCGAATCCATCCCCAGCGAGTCGGAATGTTATCCGGCCAAGCTGGCGCACGGTCACGTAACCTGGCTCATCCGTCAGGGGATCAAGGAGATCTTTTATCCCAGCATTCCTTATGAACGAAAAGAATTCCCGGATGCCAATAACCATTACAACTGCCCCATCGTCACTTCCTATCCGGAAAATATCAAGAACAACATTGATGAACTTCGTGACGACAGGATCCGTTTCCGCCATCCTTTCCTGAACTTTGAAAGTCCGGAAACCATTACCCTGGGACTGACCAGAGAATTTCCGGAGATCCCGGCTGCTGAAATAGAAGAAGCGGTCCGTCTGGCCTGGGATGAACTGGCAAAAACCAGAGAGGCCATGTGGGAAAAAGGACAGGAAACCTTAAAATGGCTGAAAGACAACCACCGCCACGGTATCGTTCTGGCCGGAAGACCGTACCATGTCGATTCC
The DNA here is from genome assembly GCA_934393555.1 of uncultured Lachnospiraceae bacterium. GTDB lineage: Bacteria > Bacillota > Clostridia > Lachnospirales > Lachnospiraceae > Limivivens. The sequence continues at coordinate 6,849 of CAKRQP010000075.1, read as the reverse complement.
GAGATCAACCACGGTATCCCGGAGCTCATCAATTCCTATGGTGTGGCAGTGCTTACCGAGGATTCCATCTCCAATCTCAATGAGCCGGAGCGTCCCCTCATTGTCATGGATCAGTGGATGTACCACAGCCGTCTTTACGCTGCTGCCAACTACGTGAAAACCACGGAAAATCTCGATCTCATCCAGCTGAATTCCTTCGGCTGCGGTCTGGATGCCGTTACCACCGATCAGGTAAAAGATATTCTCGCAAATTCCGGAAAAATCTATACCTGCCTGAAGATCGATGAGATCAGCAACCTTGGTGCTGCCCGTATCCGTGTCCGTTCCCTCCTGGCTGCCATCCGTGCCCGTGAAGAGAAAAAAGAGGAGCGAAAGATCGTTCCTGCCAGCTTCGACCGTGTGGTATTCACTGAAAAAATGAGGAAAGATTATACGATCCTCTGTCCGCAGATGACACCGATCCACTTCGATCTTCTGGAAACCGCCTTCAATGCTTCCGGCTACCGTCTGGAGGTACTGAACCGCGATGAACGGGAAGCGGTAAACCTCGGTCTTAAATATGTAAATAATGATGCCTGCTATCCTTCCATTATTGTGGTGGGACAGATCATGAGTGCCTTACTTTCCGGCAAATATGACCTCAGCAAAACAGCGGTTCTGATCTCCCAGACCGGAGGCGGCTGCCGTGCCAGCAACTACATCGGCTTTATCCGCCGTGCCCTGGAGAAAGCCGGCATGGAACAGATCCCTGTCATCTCCATCAATTTAAGCGGACTGGAGAAGAACCCGGGCTTCAAGCTCACACCCCAGCTTCTGATCCGCGGCGTCTACGCTGCCTTCTTCGGCGATGTCTTCATGCGCTGCGTTTACCGGATGCGGCCTTATGAGCAGGTGAAGGGCACCACAGATAAGCTCCATGAAAAATGGGTGGGCATCTGCAAGAAATTTATTTCCAGCCGTTATCCTTCCTACGGTCAGTTCAAAAAAATCTGCCGCCAGATCATCCGGGAATTTGATAACATCCCCATTACGGATGTGCAGAAACCGAAAGTAGGTATCGTAGGCGAGATCCTGGTCAAATTCCTTCCGGCTGCCAACAACCATCTGGTTGAACTTCTGGAAACCGAAGGTGCAGAGGCTGTCATGCCGGATCTCATTGACTTCCTGCTCTACTGCTTTTACAACAGCAATTTCAAAGCAGAAGAACTGGGTATGAAAAAATCTTCTGCCACCATTGCCAACATGGGAATCAAACTGGTGGAACAGCTCCGCGGAGCCGCTGCAAAAGAATTCCGTGCCAGCCGTCATTTCACACCGCCGGCACACATTGAAGACCTTGCCAACTATGCCAAAGATATCGTTTCTCTTGGAAACCAGACCGGTGAAGGCTGGTTCCTGACCGGTGAAATGCTGGAACTGATCCATAGCGGAGTCAACAATATCGTCTGCACCCAGCCCTTCGGCTGCCTGCCGAACCATGTCGTAGGAAAAGGTGTGATCAAAGAGATCCGTCATCAGTATCCTCTGGCAAACATTGTGGCCATCGACTATGATCCCGGTGCCAGCGAGGTAAATCAGCTGAACCGTATCAAGCTGATGCTCTCGACAGCTCAGAAGAATCTGAAAGCACAAAAAGACGCATAGCGAAAAAAAGCGTTCCCGCTGCCATCCTTTTATGATGGCGTCCGGGAACGCTTTTTTATGCTTTTTTATTATTCTGCTGCCTGAGTCTCGGTTTCTGTCTCAGTCTCGTCTGTGGTTCCGCTCATGATCTTGTTGAGCTCGTCGATCATCTCGTCATCCTTCAGGCGGAACTTAACTTCCACTCGGCGGGAAGCGTCCATATCTACATTTCCGTCTGCATCCAGAATCGGGTTTGACATGGAGTGGCCGTTTACCGTGAGCACCTGTTTTAAGTCTTCCTCCTGGGTACTGCTCAGGAAATTATCCTCGATCGAGAGCAGATACTGGGCAACTGCCAGGGATCTCTGCTGGGAGAGGCTTAAGTTATAAGCGTAATCACCGGTAGTATCAGTGTAACCGTCGATGATGATCTCTGCCAGATAATCCTTGTATTCTTCTTTCATCAGCACCTGACAGTATACCGGAAGCACCTGATCCAGAACTGCCATACCCTCTTCGGTGAGCTCCGCCTTATTATAGTCAAACATGACGTTACTGTCCAGCATCAGGGCTCCTGTCTTGGAATCGATATCCACGTTCAGGTTCTGGGCTGTAAACTCCGCCTTCAACGCAGAGATCACATCCGCCTTGACGCCGATGATATTCTCGATCTGTGTCTGCTGGTTCAAAAGCTGCTGGTTCTTCTCATCCAAAGCACTCTGCTGCGCAGCAAGCTGTGTACTCTGCTCATCCAGGGTTGTCTGTTTTTCAGCCAGAGCAGCTGCCAGTTCATCCAGCTTGGACTGCTGTTCATCCAACTGTGCCTGCTGCTCATCCAGTTTTGCTTTCTGGGCAGCCAGAAGCTGATCCTTGTCCTCGATCTGCCCCTGCTGTTCGTCCAGGGTTGTCTGCTGGCTGATGACCTGGGCCTGGGCGGCGATCCTCTCGTCCCGCTCCTTAATGCTGTCATCATAAGTCTTCTGGGCCTGGAAAAGAGTCACGCACATGATCAGTACAAACAGAAGCAGAAGGCCGCACATCATGTCGGAATAGGAGCGCCATACATTAAAGCCCCCATTTCCTTTGCTTTTACGTTTTCTCTTCATATGCAACCCTACCTGTCATTCTTATTCTTGAAAAAGCCGAATTTTGCGTTGGCTTTTCCACCGTTCTTTGCCAGCTCCTGAACCCATTCAGACATCTCCTGCATGGTTTCCCGCTGATTTTCCTGCTCCTCCTTCAACATATTTTCCATCTGCTGCACCAGTTCACGGTTGGAGCTGATGTTCTGCAGATTTCCCCGGTGAAGGTAAATATTTTTATCATCTCTGCTGACAGCCAGATCTTCAAATACCCGCTTGATCTGCTCAAGAGCTGCGGACACTTCCTTCTGGGCAGCCATATACTCATCCACCTTCTCAGAGTAGTTCTCAATGAGTCTTCTGTTTGCTTCAAAAATCTGCTCATTGTATTTCTGGGACATGGTAAAGCCTTCCAGACCGGAAGCTGCTGCATTGACGTATTTCTGCATGGTCTGATTGCAGGCAACCCAGAATTTTGCAGATGTCTGTTCTGCCTCTTTCATATAATCCATGATCTGCTTGTATGCATTCTGCTGCTCTCTCATGATCCGCTGGCTTTCCTGCATAACCTGATCGGCACTGAGCATGTACTGCCCCTGAGACTCTGCCATACTCTGCATCTGCTGGTGCATCGTTTTCTGCTCCTGCTGGAAGGTGGCATTGAGCTCTGCAGCCAGCTGCTGGTAAAGCTCCTTGGTATAGACCGCATTGCTCTCCTGTGCTTTGGTGAGCTCTGAAACTGCTTTGTTGAAACCGTTGAATTCCATTTTAAAGGAGCTGTTCATCTGTTTCAGGAACTCATCCAGGATTCCTTTTACCATTTCTTCCTGGCCCTTCGTCATGGACGTTACCAGAATATCCAGAGACTGATTCATCTTCCGGAAAGCCGGTGTGATGACTTTCTCAAAGCTGTCTGCCAGCTGATCGGAAAACTGGTCTGCCATACGGTTGATGGAATCTGCCTGGGTCTGCTGGAAAGAGACCATCAGATTTTTGGCTTCCATCTCTGCGGACGGCATTACATTGGCATGGAATTTATCCAGGAAATCATCCAGAGCAGCGATCAGAGAATCGTAACTGCTCCGCATATTATAAGTATACACAAGTGCCAGCGCCAGACCGTAAATAGAAGTCAGGAAAGCGACCTTGATTCCTTCTACCAGAGAAGCAACCGAAGAGGTCATGGCATCATAGTTTGCCGGATTGAAGTTTTTCAGTCCCCAGACCAGACCAATGAAGGTTCCGAGAATACCAAGGCTGGTAAGCATATCCGGAATCATCTCCAGAAGAGATCTGTGGATGCTGTTATCAACAAGGTCCTCGTTGATGTAATCTTCCACATCGGCAATGCCTCCTTTGGAGCTCTTTGCATACCCCCAGAAATCCTTCAGCTGCTTGTCGATGGAACGGATCGCAAAAATCTTGTCTGTTTTCAGAGTGGGATCGTTTCTTTCTGCTTTCTTCGCTGCTGTCTGGAAGTCATGCTCCAGGCCGCTCATCCGGAAAAAACCGCCGATGAGACCTGCAAAATACAGGACAACCATGATCGCGAGAAAGATCAGATTGTACATCATGGATTCTTTTGTTCCCTGGCTGCCCATGAGCAGTGTCATAGCGACACAGCCTGCCAGTGCAGCCACAAACAAAAGATGTCCGAAAATCTTCTTGCCCATTTGTATATTCCTCCTTTTGTTTATAGGTTTTCAATCTGCCAGTCAATGGGATCCAGACCATTGGCTTTCAAAAAGCGGTTTGTCTGGCTGAAATGAGCACAGCCGAAAAAGCCGCGATATGCGGAAAGCGGACTCGGATGAGGTGCTTCCAGAATCAGGTGCTTCGGATTGTTAAGCATCGTTTTTTTCATCTGGGCCGGTCTTCCCCAAAGCAGAAATACCATGGGGCGATCCTGTTCATTAAGAATCTTTATCGCCGCATCGGTAAACTGTTCCCAGCCGATCCCCTGATGAGAGTTGGCCTGATGAGCCCGTACCGTCAGTACGGTGTTCAAAAGCAGCACTCCTTCTTTTGCCCATTTGACCAGGCTGCCGTTATTGGGAATATAACAGCCACAATCATCGCGAAGCTCCTTATAAATATTCATTAAAGATGGAGGAATGTCGATTCCCGGCTTCACAGAAAAGCAAAGCCCCTCGGCCTGCCCCTCACCATGATAGGGATCCTGGCCCAGGATCACCACTTTCACCTGATTTAAAGGTGTCAGAGCAAAGGCATTAAAAATATCATCTGCCGGCGGAAAAATCTGCCGGGTGGAATACTCTTCTTTTACCTTCTTATAAAGTGCGGCATAATAAGGCTTGCCAAACTCCGGCTTCAGCGGTGCAAGCCAGTCATTCGATATTGCTGCCATCTTCAATCTCCTTCTCTTCTGACCGGTACCTGACGCTCGGCAAGATAAGCTTTCACATCACGAATAGTCAGTTCTTTATAATGGAACAGAGATGCTGCCAGTGCTGCATCCGCATGTCCTTCTGTCAATGCTTCGTAGAAGTGTTCCTTCGTTCCTGCACCGCCGGAGGCAATGACCGGGATATGTACGGCATCCGCAATGGTTCTGGTAAGCGTCAGATCATATCCGGCTTTGGTGCCATCCGCATCCATACTGGTAAGGAGGATCTCACCTGCCCCCAGCTTTTCTGCACGGACAGCCCACTCCACGGCATCCATCCCCGTATCGATACGGCCTCCGTTCTTATAAATATTCCAGCCTCCGTCCGCTCTTCTTCTTGCATCAATGGCCAGAACCACACACTGGCTCCCGAATTTGTCTGCCGCTCTGCTGATCAGCTCCGGATCATTGATCGCTGCAGAATTAACCGAGATCTTGTCTGCCCCTTCTCTCAGAATGGCTTTGAAATCTTCTACCGTCCGAATCCCGCCACCTACGGTAAACGGAATAAATACCTGATCTGCTACCCGGCTCACCATATCTGCTACCGTGGCTCGATTGTCAGAAGAAGCTGTAATATCGAGAAAAACCAGTTCGTCCGCTCCGGCCTCATCATATGCCTTGGCGATTGCCACCGGATCACCGGCATCCTTCAGATCCACAAAATTGACACCCTTTACGACCCGGCCGTTTTTTACATCCAGACAGGGGATGATTCTTTTCGTAAACATATCAGCCTTTTCCCCCTTCCAGCTCTGCAAAATTTTTCAGTATCTGAAGGCCGGTCCTGCTGCTCTTTTCCGGATGGAACTGGCAGGCAAAGACATTTCCTTTTTCTACAGAAGCATCGATATCGGTGCTGTACCAGGTTCTGGCCTTCACGATATCCTCCTCTGCTTTCAGATAATAGGAATGTACGAAATACACATACGGATCCTCCGGCAGATCTTTAAAGAGTCGTCCGTTCCCGGATAGCTTTAATGAATTCCAGCCCATATGTGGAATCTTTAAATCTTCGTGCTCCGGTATCCGTAAGATTTTTCCTTTCAGGATCCCAAGCCCCTTTACGCCCGGACTTTCCTCGCTTTCTTCAAAGAGAAGCTGCAGTCCCAGGCAGATGCCAAGGAAAGGCGTATTGTTTTCCACGATCTCATGGATCAGCTCCACCAGACCGTATTTCTCAAGGTTTTCCATGGCGGCTCCAAAAGAACCCACGCCCGGAAGGATGACCTTATCTGCATGTAAAAGAGTTTCCCGGTCACGGCTGACCACCGTTTCCTGTCCAAGATGTAACAGTGCTTTCTCCACACTTTTCAGGTTGCCTGCATCATAATCAATGATTCCTATCAAGTCTTCACATCCTTACTCTCTGTTTTTTCATTCGTCTTCCCTATTTGTCAGAAACAGGAAAGGGAATTTTGCTTATTTTTCTACAAAATTCCCCTCCAGTTTAGCATATTTCACACAAGACTACAAGAAAAAATGTGTCTTCTCACATCAGCCGGCAAAGAAAGCTTCCTTAAAGCAGCCGGAGCATCCTGTACTTTCATCATATAAATATTCTTCCGGATCCTCAAGCCAGCCCTGCTCTTTGCTGCTGTTTTCACAGAGGATCCAGATCTTTCCATCCTGGCAGGTCGTTTCAAGAAGCGTCACGGTTTCTTCCGGCTGCACCGTATACGCCGTTTCTTCACTTCCCGGCTCCTTTTTCACATCCAGTGCGGAAATTGCGGTCCA
>CAKRQP010000074.1:0-11519 GCA_934393555.1 uncultured Lachnospiraceae bacterium | reverse complement strand
CGGAAACGGAATCAGAACCGCAGACGGAATGCAGCACAGAGTCCGTAGGGACAGAAGCCGGGACAGAGACAATGACGGAAGCCCCGGAGACGGAGCCGCTAGCGACCGAACTGCCAACGGAAGCCCCGGAGACGGAGCCGCCAGCGACTGAACTGCCGACGGAAGCCCCGGAGACGGAGCCGCCAGCGACCGAACTGCCAACGGAAGCCCCGGAAACGGAGCCGCCAGCAACCGAACTGCCAACGGAAGCCCCGGAGACGGAGCCGCCAGCGACCGAGCCACCGACAGAAGCGCCGGCTGCCCCGCCGGAGACCGAACCGGAAACAGAACCTCCGTGCCGCCTGATCGTTGAACAGATCACGGTAAATCTTTCTGGTGGAGAGAAAATTTACGATGGGACAGGCAGGATCCCTCTTTCTGTGAAAACCAGGCAGGAGGGAAAGGGAAATGTGAACCTGGAAATCCATGGAGAAGCGGAATCGGCCGATGCAGGTGTCTGGAAAGTCCGGCCGGTAGCTGCTCTTCTGGGAAAAGATGCGGGGAAATTTCAACTGGAGCTTCCCAAGGGAGAACTGACCGTCCGTATAAAGAAACGTCCATTGACGATTCAGATCAGCGATGCAAGGAAAACCTATGGTTCCCCCTTCAGCATCCAGGGACTTGAATTCACAGAGGGAGCGCCTGTGCAGGTCAGCGGATTTATGAAGGATGGAAGTCCGACATCGGAAGTTCCGGCAGGGTTTGAACTTCCGGAGATCGATTTTGACCGCTCTGTCATTCAGCCGGACAGCCCGATGTATCAGAACGGTGAACGGTGTTCTTATGCGGGTGCACTGGTTCCGTCTGTCCGTGGAGACGGAACGGTTTCCGGAAATCCTACAGGAAATTATTTCTTTGATCTTTCGCTCTGTAAAAAAGGAGCCATTACTCTTCTGGAAGGAAAAAATCCTTCCTATCAGGTGGAAGTCCGGAATGGAAAAGGCTTTTATGACAAGGAAGGGATCTTCTGGGTATCAAAAGGAAGTGTACTTCTTGCCAGACCGGATAAAGGAAGCGGATTTAACCAGACCGTTTTCTCTGATGCCGTGACGGAAAACGGAGAATGGGTCTTTTCACTGGAACAGAGAGACCGGGCTGGAAATCTTCTTGCAAATTCTGAAAAGAATGGTTTTCGCTACCGCATCGATGACAGACCTCCGGATATAACGCTTACCGGAGAAACAGGAGTGGCAGGAAACCGCATCTTTCGGAAAAACTGCACGTTTTCCGCAGAAGAGATCCGTGATGAAGAAAGTGGTCTGGACACGGTGGAATACTGTCTGATCTCTCTGGAGGATAAAGGAAAAAAACAGGGTTATGCACCTTATGCTCCGGGTTCTGCCATCTGCGTAGACCAGGAAGGAACCTGGCAGGTCCGTTTTCGGCTTCGGGACCGGGTGGGAAATGAAAGGAAGCTCCATTCCGCTGCGGTGGTGATCGACCGCACAGATCCCCAAATCTCGGTCCGGGGGCTTGAGGAAGGAAAATCCTATCAGAAAGCGGAAACGTTTCAGGCAGTAGTAGAGGACAAACATCTTTTTTCGGAAAAAACAGTCTGTGAGGTGAAAAATCAGCAGGGAAAAACCGTGCTTACGCCGGGACAGGAAACGGCGGAAAACAAACAGGCACTTTCTTATGATTTTTCCACAGGCCGGCTGGCTGACGGAAACTATACGCTTTTTGTACAGGCGGAGGATCAGGCAGGAAATCAGGTAAAAAAGACGGTGCCTTTCCGGATCAACCGTTCCGGCTCTGCTTATATGCTTTCTTCGGCAGCCGAACAGATCGGAAAGACCTACTACATCCGTTCGGCAGAGAATCTGCTGGTGACAGAACGAAACAGAGACCGGCTTTCGGCAAAGGCGATCGTTTGTGTAAAAGATGGAAGCTTCCGGGTCCTTCAGGAAGGGAGAGATTATCAGACCGTGATCCGCAAGGATGGAGAATGCTGGACCTATCAGTATCAGATCTTCCGGAAATGCTTTCTGGAGGAAGGCGTTTACACCCTGGCTTTTCAGTCTGTGGATCAGGCAGGAAACCAGAGCGACAGCCGAGAGAAAAGCACCTTTCTGGAGTTCTGTGTGGATAAAACCGCTCCTGTAAGCTTTTTGACGGGGCTTCCGGAGGAGATGGAAGCAGGAGAGGCAGAGTTTACCATACAGGCCAGAGACAACGGGAAACTGGCTTATATGGAACTCTGGAGGAATGGAAAAAGGCTCTTCTGGACGACGGAGGAGAAAGAAGAGGTGGCGGTAAGACTTTCAGACGGAATCACAGATTTCCGGATTTTTGCCGTAGATCAGGCAGGTAATGAAAGCTGGTCAGAGAACTATCGGGTTTATGCAGGTGCAGAAGGAAAAAAACAGAAAAAAGAAGGCCCGGAAAAAAGAGAAACAGAAGTCTGGGGGCAGAAGAGGCAGACAGAAAGCATTCAGAAAAGAAAAGCAATAAAAAAACAGATCCGGAGAAAACAGGCAGAAGAACCCTGCTCCGGTGATGACTGGTATCTGAAAAAGAAGGAACGCGCAGTGGAAACGGCTGGGGATCCTCTTTTTTCAGAAGAAAACAAACAGGATGAGGAAGAAAAATCCGGGATGAAAAAAGGAGCATGGATCATAGGGCTTCTTACGGTATGGACGGGAGGCGTCTCCTGGATCATACGGAAATTTCAGTAAATGGATTTTTTGGGAAAATTGTGATATGATAGGCAGAAAATGAAAGGATTTACAAAAGTGAAAAAAATATCTGTTTATCAGGTGCTGGATGTGATTTTTCCGGTAGCCCTTCATTATGGGATCATGCTTTTGACAGCAATGCTTACCGGGAATTATCTGGATGCGGCAGCACAGACAACGCTGGCGGCTCTTGCGGCATTTCCTCTTTTGTGGCGGCTGTATAAAAAAGAACCGCGGCCAAAGGGAAGCTATACCTTCCGTTCTTTATGGGTGCTGCCCTTTCTCGGAATGGCCGGAAATCTGCTGTTTTCCTTCCTTCTGAAAGCCGTTCATCTGACGGAACACTTTTCCAACGCTTTTCAGGAAGCTCTTTTTCAGAGTGATCTGTTGATCCAGGTGATCGGGATCGGGATTTTTGTTCCCTTTGTGGAAGAAGTGATCTTTCGCGGACTGGTGTACGGAAAGCTGAGACGTTGCTTTTCCAGGTGGGCGGCAGCAGCAGTCAGCGCAGGCTTTTTTGCAGTTTATCATGGGAATGTGATACAGATCGTCTATGCGTTTCCCATGGGACTTCTTCTGGCCTGGGCTTATGAACGCTGGGGCTGCCTTCTGGCACCGGTACTCATTCATGTCGGAGCCAATCTTCTGGGGATTCTGGAAACAGTAAGAAATGCATAAGTATGGATCAAAAAAGAAGCGGCCTTCAGAATCTGTCTGAGTTGCCGCTTCTTCTTTTGTAAACAGCTGTTATCATGAGCCGGATTCCGTGATATGTTCCATACCCTGGCTTAAAATGCTGTGGACATGTTCATCGAGGAGGGAATAAAAGATGGTTTTTCCTTCCCGGCGGAATTTTACAAGACGGCTCTGCTTTAAAATCCGGAGCTGATGGGAAATGGCGCTCTGCGTCATATTCAGAAGCTGGGCCAGATCACAGACACACATTTCGTGTTCCAGGAGAACATAGAGAATACGGATCCTGGTGGAGTCGGCAAAGATCTTAAAAAGTTCAGACAAGTCGTATAATTCTTCTTCCGCAGGCATACTTTCCTGCACGGCTTTTATAGTTTCAGGATGAGCATGGATGAATTCACATCTGGGAACATCATCCTGGAGTTCTTCTTTTGCTGCCATGGAAATCCTCCTTTCAAAGCTGCAACTGGTTTTATTATAAGAAAAAAAAGGGATTCTGTAAAGAGATGATTCATTGCCCTTTCTCAGGCAGTATGCTAAAATAAAAAGAATGGCAGTAACTGTTCCAGACCTTTGCAGTTACGAATAATCGCAAAAATAAGGAGAAGAAAAATGAATGTTGTAGATATGCATTGTGACACCATTGGACGGTTTTATTTTTCTGAAAAAAAAGAGGAAACAAAAGAAGGACTTCTTGAAAATTCCTTTCAGGTAGATTTGAAAAAAATGAAAAAGGGAGAGTATCTTTTGCAGAATTTTGCCATGTTTGTGCCGATTGGCGAAGTAGAAGACCCCTTTAAGACGGCAATGGAAATGGCGGATCTCTATTACTGTGAACTGGAGAAAAACAGCAGTCTGATCGCACCGGTATTTTCTTTCCAGGATATTGTGAAAAACAGGGAAGCAGGGAAAATGAGTGCTCTTCTGACCATCGAAGAAGGAGAAACGGTGCTGGGAAAACTTTCCTATCTGAGAGATTTTTACCGTTTGGGCGTGCGGATGATCGCACTGACCTGGAATTTTGCCAATCAGATCGGCTGTCCGAATATGCATCCGGAATGCGAGAAGACCGGAAAAGGCATAGAACTTCGGACGGAAAAAGGCCTGACGCCTTTTGGGATCGAGATGATCCAGGAGATGGAACGTTTGGGAATGATCGTGGATGTTTCTCATCTTTCAGACGGAGGTTTCTGGGATGTGTACCGGCATACAGAGAAGCCTTTTGTGGCCAGCCATTCCAATGCTGCCTCCGTGCAGAATGTCTGTCGGAACCTGACAGATGAAATGATAAAAGCGCTGGGAGAGAGAGGCGGCGTCTGCGGTCTCAATTACTGTATGGATTTCCTGACCTGGGAAGCAAAAAAAATGGATACGGAGCAGCTCCTTGGCGTGATGGCAGAGCATGTCCGCCATACAGCAGATATCGGAGGTGTGGAGGTCTGTGCACTTGGCGGTGATATGGACGGGATCGATCCGAATCCGGCCATTCCGGATGTGTCCTTTGTTCAGCGGCTGGTACCTGCACTGAAGAAGAAAGGTTTCCATGAGAGTGAGATCGAGAAAATCTTCAGCGAAAACGTCCTGAGAGTTTATCAGGAGATCCTGAAGTAAGGGGGCAGCAATGAAAACACAGGCAAAAGATATGACAAAAGGGCATCCCGGCAGACTTCTGCTTCAGTTTGCACTGCCGTTGATGCTTGGAAATATATTTCAGCAGACGTATACCATGGTAGATACGGCGGTTGTGGGTCAGCTGGTGGGAGTGCATGCGCTGGCGGCCCTGGGCTCGGTGGACTGGTTTAACTGGATGAGTCTTGGGATCTGTTCCGGCTTAAGCCAGGGCTTTTCGATCATGATCGCCCAGCAGTTCGGAGCAAAAGAGTACGAAAAAATGAAAAAGACAGTGGGAGCCTCTCTGATCCTGGCAGTGCTTTCTGCGATCGTGGTGACGGTTGTCTTTCTGCTCTCTGCTGCTCCTGTGCTGCGTCTTATGGGAACGAGAGAAGAGATCCTTGGCGATGCGCTTCTTTATGTCTACATTATGTTCAGCGGGATCCTCATTGTAATGATCTATAACTGGATGTCCTCTGTGCTCCGGGCCATAGGAGACAGTACGACGCCGTTGATCGCCATGGGGGTGGCTTCTTCCAGTAATGTAGTGCTGGATCTTCTTTTTGTGGCAGTCTTCCACTGGGGAATCGCAGGTGCGGCAGCAGCAACGCTGATCGCTCAGGGGATTTCCTGCATTTACTGTTTTTTGAGGATGCGGAAGGTTTCTCTCCTTCGTCTTTGCCGGGATGATTTTTCCGTGAAACCGGAGCAGGCGAAAGAACTTTTCTGTCTGGGTATGCCTATGGCTGTCCAGAATATGATCATTTCCATTGGCGGTATGATCCTTCAGTCGATCGTCAATGGCTTTGGTGTAGTGTTTGTGGCTGGCTTTACGGCGACTAACAAGCTTTACGGACTCTTGGAGATCGCAGCCGTTTCCATGGGATTTGCGGTTTCTACTTACGCAGGACAGAATCTGGGAGCAGGAGAACATGAACGCATTAAAAGCGGTGTACGAAAAGGCGCTGCCATGGCGGCAGTGATCTCTGTGGTGATCAGTATGGTGATGCTCCTTCTCGGCAGGAAGATCACAGGGCTTTTTGTGGATCATTCCAGTCCGGACGCGGGTGAAGTGCTGAACTATGCTTACCATTATCTGGTGGTGCTTTCCCTGTTTCTTGTGATTCTTTACTGCCTGCATATTTACCGTTCGGCCCTGCAGGGAATGGGAAATACCATCATTCCGCTGATCTCCGGTTTTGTGGAGCTTGCCATGAGACTGCTGACAGCCGTTTTTCTGCCGCGGTTTGTTGGAGAATATGGAATTTATTTTGCCGAGGTGGCAGCCTGGACAGGGGCAGCCGTGCTTCTGGTCATTGCTTATCAGAAGCAGATACACAGCCTCCTCGCGAAAAATATCCGTATAAATGAGGGAGAATAGGAATGTTTTTGGATGCGTATATTCTGTTATCGATCTTGATCGCACTTATGGATCTGTATCTGGGAGTCTTATCCATTCGGAAAAACCGGACGACTGGGCGTTATCTGGGGCTTGCCTGTATCGGGGCGGCTATCGTTGATCTGAGTTATCTCATCAGTATTTTAAGTGACAGTTATCTCTGCATGTCAGTGATGTCCAGTATCTATTTTATAGACATAGATTTTATGCTGTTGAATCTTGTGGCTTTTACCGTGTATTTCACAAAAGGAAGCTTTGTGAGCTGGGGGAAAAAAGCAATGCGTCTGGCGGTATTCTATACCGTTTTTGAGGTGATCGTTTTTTCCATTAATCCGTTTTGTGAAATCGCGGTTCATTATGTGAAAAGAAATACACAGATCGCACAATATGCTTATCAGATGCTGCCTCTTTACTGGATGCACCTGCTTTTTTCCTATGCCATGGTTGCAGTCGTCCTGCTGCTGCTGTTAAAAAAAATGTGGCAGACGCCCAGAGAATACCGGGCACAGTATGAGTATGTGATTCTGGGAATCACAGTTATTGTATTGGTGAATGCAGCGTTTTTGTTCTTACCGGGTGAATCTGTCTATAATCTTCTGGATTATTCCATCTGTGCCTACAGCCTGACGTCGTTCCTTCTGTACTGGAGCTGTTTTGATTATTCTACGCATGGGATGCTGAATTCTCTGAAAAACAGTATTTTTGAAAACATCGGTCAGGGGATCGTACTGTTTGATTATGAAGATCGGCTGATCCTGCATAATAAAAGAGCAGAAGATCTGCTTGGAAAGATGCAGGAAAAGGATGGAATCGCTTTGCAGGATTTCCTGGATCACTATCAGCTGGAATTCCATATGGAGGAAAATGAAAGCAGTTCTCTCCAGTTTTATGTGAAGGACGGTGAAGAAGAACGGCCGCTCCGATGTGATATCCGCAGACTGAAAAATGAAAAAGGGCAGCATTTGGGACAGCTGTTTGTATTTTCCGATGCAGCACTGGAGACAGATCTTCTTACCGGTTTTCAGGAATGGGAAAGTTTCCAGCGTTTTGTGAAGGAAAGAAAGGATTCCTTTCCTCCTTCTACAGGGATCGCCATGTGTGATATCAATGGGCTGTCCGTTATCAACAGCACCATGGGAACACAGTCGGGGGACCAGAAAATCCGGAAGCTGGCAGACAGTATGAGAAAATGCTTTCCAAAACAGACCTATTATGTGCGTGGAACAGAGGCGGCACTGATCGCCTTATGCAGTCACAGCAGCGAAGAGGAAATGAAAAGCTGCATAGAGAAAATGAAGGAAAATTTTTCGGGAAAGTTTCAATATGCGGTCACGGTGATCTCAGATGAAAGATCCGATATCCTGCAGGCGATAAAAGAGACGGCAGTCGCCATGCGTGCGAAAAAACTGCTGGATCTGGAAGCCGTCCATTCAGAAATGCTCAATTCGCTGATCCGGGCGCTTCAGGAATGTGACAGTGATACAGAGCATCATGTGCGCCGCACCCAGCAGATGGGAGCAGAGCTGGGAAAACGGATCGGACTTACCGACATCCAGCAAAGTAAGCTCTCCCTGCTCTGTCTTTTACATGATATTGGAAAAATAGGGGTTCCTCTGGAAATTTTAAACAAGCCGGGAAAGCTTTCTGATGAAGAGTGGAAAATCCTGCAGTCCCATGCAAGAAAAGGATACGAGATCGCAAACAGTAACTATGAATTAAAAGAGATTGCGGAAGAAATTTTCCATCATCATGAACGGTGGGACGGAAAAGGATATCCGGATGGTCTGTCAAGGGAAAGCATTCCTCTTTTGTCCAGGGTGATCGCGGTGGTGGATGCATATGATGCCATGACAAATGACCGGTCTTACCGACCGGCTATGTCTGTTTCTGCCGCACGGAAAGAACTCAAAAGATGTGCAGGAACTCAGTTTGATCCATACATCGTAGCAGAATTTCTGCAGCTTTTAAAGGAAAAAGAAGACGTGGAGAAACCGTCCGCTGAAGACGATATCCAGAAGGAAAAAGAGGAAATGCGGAGTCTTTCGGCGGAGGCGGAAAAAACAGAAAACGATGTTCATTCTGTCTTTTACAGCAGTTATCGACTGGATGAAAACATGAAGATCCTGTCCGTGGATGATGCTTTTGAAACGATCACCGGTTACAGCAAAGATGATATCCGGGAAAAGCAGCTCTTTCAGTCTGATCTGATACCGGAGGAAGAAAGAACCGAGTATCTTTGCAAAATAAATGCAGAGCTGGCAAAGTGTCCGGTGATTTATCTGGAACATAAGATCCGGCGGAAAGACGGAATGGATAGTTTTGTCTTCTGCTATGGCAGGGTTTACTATGATTCTGCTGCCCGCTCTCAGCGTTCTGAGATCACGATTGCGGATATCAGGCAAACGTATTCCATGAAGCGTCTGCTGGATGCGGAGCAGAACCGGGCCAAGATCCGCCTGCATTACTGGGAGAGGACTTATCGAAAGGATTCCCTGACCGGGCTTCTGAACCATGCGGCTTTCCGCAGTGATCTGGAACTGAAGCTTCTCCAGGGAAAATGCAGGATCGTGATGCTGATGATGGATATGGATCATTTTAAGGAGTATAACGACACCTACGGTCATCACAATGGAGATAAATATCTGATTCTGATGGCGCAGACTCTGGAAGCGGCACTCAGAAAAGAGGATCGTGCCTGTCGTATGGGAGGAGACGAGTTTGCGGCTGCTCTTCTGTTTCAACCGGATGTCAGCGAAGAAAAGATCCAGGAGCGGGTACGGATGATCTTCGATAAGATCAATCTGACTCTGAAAGCTGTGGAAGGCGGCAGCGGACTGTCCATGGGCGTTGCTTTTGCAGAACCGGAGATCACCTTTAACCAGCTCTATGAACTGGCAGACAAAGCCCTTTATCAGGCGAAAGAGAGTGGCCGGGGACGCTGTGTTTTTTATAAAACGAGGGGATAGACAGGGGGAGAGAAGATGATTCGGATAGCAGTCTGTGATGATGATAAAAAGACGATAACGACGATGGAAGAACGGTTGCTTGAACTGTCAGAAAAAGGAAATATTAAGGTCAGGATCGAGACTTATTCCGATGGCGCTTTTCTGCTTGCCGATATCAGAAGAGGGGTGGAATTTGATCTTTTATATCTGGATATCGAGATGGAGCAGCTGGACGGTCTGTCCCTGGCAAGGGAATTTCGTAAAGATCATCCCAATGCGGTTCTGATCTATATATCCAATCATGAAAGCTATCTGAAGGAACTGTTTGAGGTGGATACCTTCCGTTTTTTAAGCAAACCGATAGATTCTGAAAAATTTGAAGCGTATTTCAGAAATGCGGTGGAAAAAATTCAGCTCCTGCAGGAAGAACTCTTTTTTTCTTATTCCTATGACAGACAGTTTTTCAAGGTGTTGTTAAGTGATATTGTGTACTTTGAGAGTCAGAAGCGAAGCATCCGGCTTTATAAGAAAGATGGAACGGAAGGAAGCTTTTATGGAAAACTGAATGAAGTAGACAAGCAGCTGAAAGAAGCGGCGGTTCCCTTCCTGCGGATCCATCAGTCGTATCTGGTTAATTACAACTATATAAAGCAGTTCGGCAATACGGAGCTGGAATTATCGAATGGAAAATGTCTTCCGATCAGCGAAGACCGACGAAAGGCTGCAGAGCAGAAATATGGCGGGCTTTTGCGAAAGGAGCTTTTCTATGAGTGAACTGCTGATTTATTTTTTTATGGAATGTTGTACCCTACCGGTCATAAAAGGTTTTTTTGATATTTTTCTGGATAAAAGAAACCTGGGGAAAAAGGTCTGGATCTGGAATCTTCTCTTCTGTCTGGTGGGGACTTTTTCTGATCTTGGTTTTATGCCGCCATATTTGAATATTTTCTACGGGGCTTTGACTTATGAGCTGATTGCGATCACCTTTTTTGAAGGCGCCTTTTCCAGAAAAACTTTTGTGAATGTTATTTTTGTGGCAGTCTGGATGCTGGATGAAGCGATTGTCGGACTGGTTTTTGGAGTGATTGGAATCTCTTACCGGGAGCAGTTTCTTCTGGGAGCGATCCTGACCAGACTGGTCATTTTTCTACTGGAAAAAATCATTCAGTATTTTTATGTGAAGAAAAATGACATCCCTGTGGAGAGAAAAGAAGGGGCGGCCCTGCTGGTCTTTCCGGTCGTCAGTATCATCCTGATGTTTTGTATCTTTGTTTTATGCCAGACCTGCACGAACCGCAGCCTGCGGTTGGGGATAACGGTTGTGAGCCTGTTGCTGATTCCCATGAATATTTTTCAGTTCCGGATTTATGACAAGATCAAAGAAAAAGCAAAAGTGGAAAAAAGAAATCTGATTTATCAGCAAATGGTGGATCTCTACGAAAAACAGATTGCAGAACGGGAAGAGACAACGAGGAAAATCCGGCAGTTCCGGCATGACATGAAACTGCATTTATCGGCGGTGTGGGAACTTGCGGAGGAAAAAGACACGGATGGCATTATTTCTTACATAGATGAGCTGGCAAACGGTCCCGGAATGAGAAAGAGTGATTTTGCGAACAGTGGAAATCTTCTGCTGGATGGTTTGCTGAATCAGGCCTATGAGCGGGCCGTAAAGGCAAAGATACAGATGAAATTACGGTTGGAAATTCCTTACAAGTTAAATATTTCCGATGCAGATTTATATGTGATCCTTGGAAATGCACTGGAAAACGCTCTGGAAGCCTCAGAAAAAGTCCCCCAGGAAGAAGGACGCCTGATAGAACTTTCCCTTGTCTACAAAAATGGGGATCTTCGCATTGGAATCAGAAACCGCTATGCGGAAGAACCGCGAAAAGATTCCAAGGGAACCTTCCTCTCATCGAAAAACAATTCCGAATATCATGGAATCGGCCTCTATTCCATCCGCGAAACGGTAAAAAAGTATCACGGGTTTATGGATATCCATACGGAAAACAAAATATTTTCTCTGGTTATTGTAATCAGAGAGGAAAAGAGCTGTTGACGAAAGGTCAATGGTTCTTTTTTTGTGGGCACTTAAGGGAAAAGTTACATGAAACACAGGGATAATTACATGATCCGGCACAGAAGGAAATTATG
>CAKRQP010000073.1:0-11650 GCA_934393555.1 uncultured Lachnospiraceae bacterium | reverse complement strand
TGTTCCGGTTGGGGATCCACTTGTGGTCGAAGGCTGTGGAGGAGGTGATGGTGAAGGAATAGCCCTTATTCCGGTACCATTCCGTATACACGCGGTTCAGGGTAAAGGACATGATCGCCAGTACGTTGGCTGTGATCGTGGCGCGGGGCCAAGTGGCATAGATCTCGCTGGAGGCTACATTTTTGATATAGTCCGAATAGCGGACATAGTGATCCTCAGCCGTACTGTCTCTGGGAGAACCGTCGTGAACGACAATATATTCCGGAACAACAACGCGGCTCAGGACGATCTCGCCGGAGGCACGGATCGGTTTGATCTCGGCTTCGGCGATCTTCGGCGGATAATTGCCGAAGAGGGTATGTGCGGGAACCGTATAGCTCTGAAAGCCTCCAGAAGCCTCTTTTGGAGAAAGCTTTACATCCTGCAGGGCCAGAGAACCGGAAAAAAGCTCCGCCCCTGAGATGGAAAAAGCTTCATAGCCATCTGCCTCGATCTGAAAGGTATATTCCGAATAAGGCTGGTTTTCCACTGGTTCCATACTGTACTCAAGGGGCGGAGCCGGAAGCTCCACGGTTTCTGAATTGCCATTTGTATCGGTGCGGATCTCCTCCAGAAGCTTTTCCGGCTGTCCGGTATCAAAGATCCGGATCCTGGCATTTTCTACAGGAGAGCGGCTCATGGCCGAGTCCACATGGATGCGGAACCGGCCTTTATCCGGTGTATCAGAAGACATAGTCCGTGGCATAAGTCAACCTCTTACCAGGCGCTTTCCCTACAGTCTATGCAGCTGACGGTGCAGTTAAGACTCACTCTTTGGGAAGCTCGGATGCACAGTGCGGGCATTTTACCGCATCGATGTGGATCTCGGATTTGCAGTAAGGACATTCCTTGGTGGTGGGGGCTGCTTCCGGTTTCGGCCGGCGGAGCATATTGATGCCCTTTACTACCATAAAAATGGAAAAAGCGATGATCAGAAACTGGATCACGGTCTGGATAAAGGAACCGTAAGCAAAAACGGAGGTAGATGCCTTGGCTGCATCCAGAGTGGGATAGGACTGGCCGTCCAGTGCGATGAAGAGATTGGTGAAATCTACCTTACCGGTAGCGAGACTGATGACAGGCATCAGGACGTCATTGACGAGAGAGTTGATGATGTTGCTGAACGCTCCGCCGACAATGACACCGACTGCCATATCCATGACATTGCCGCGCATGATGAATTCTTTGAATTCTTCTGTGATCTTACTCATGCTGAGTTCCTCCTTTTGGTAATGGATGCCGATGGTTTTCTATGCGGTATTGACACATCCCGGCACTTTGTTTTTTAGTATAGCATAGGAAAAAACAGTTTGCACGAAAAAAATACATTTTTATGTAAAAAAACAGTTGAAAAATAAAAGAGGATATGATAGAATATCGACAATTTGAGCAAAAGTAAGGAGGGGCGACGAATAGGAAAATAGGAGTTCTTATTCCCGTTCCTTTTTTTGTGCAACCCGCAATTGTTTAGAAAGGATTAGGTGACATATGAAAGCATTTCTGATTTTGGAAGACGGAACCGTCTTTACCGGAACCAGCATTGGTTCAACCAGGGAGGTAATCAGCGAAATCGTGTTTAACACTTCCATGACCGGTTATCTGGAAGTCCTGACCGACCCGTCCTATGCAGGACAGGCAGTGGTAATGACCTACCCTCTGATTGGCAACTACGGCATTTGTTATGAAGACATGGAATCTGACCGCCCCTGGCCGGATGCATATATCGTACGGGAGCTTTCCCGTATGCCCAGCAACTTCCGCTCTGAGGATACCATTCAGAATTTCCTGAAAAAATATAATATCCCGGGAATCGCAGGCGTGGATACCAGAGCCCTGACAAAGATCCTTCGTGAAAAAGGTACCATGAACGGTATGGTCACCACAAATGAGAACTATTCTCTGGAAGAGATCCTTCCGCAGCTGAAAGCCTACACCACCGGAAAAGTTGTGGAGAAGGTTACCTGCAAAGAGAAATATGTACTTCCCGGTGAAGGTCCGAAGGTGGCTCTTCTGGATCTGGGAGCAAAACGAAACATCGCCCGTTCCTTAAATGAGAGAGGCTGTGAGGTTACGGTTTATCCGGCAGATACCACAGCTCAGGAGATCATCGCCTCCAGACCGGATGGCATCATGCTTTCCAATGGCCCTGGAGACCCGAAGGAATGTACCGGTGTGATCCGCGAGATCAAAAAGCTTTATGATACAGAAATCCCCATCTTTGCCATCTGTCTCGGCCATCAGCTCATGGCCCTGGCTACCGGCGCAGATACCCATAAGATGAAATACGGTCATCGTGGCGGCAACCATCCGGTGAAGGATCTGGCTACCGGCCGTGTATACATTTCCTCCCAGAACCATGGTTATGTGGTGGATATGGAGACTCTGGATCCGAAGGTGGCAACGCCTGCTTTTGTAAATGTAAACGACGGAACCAACGAAGGTCTTGCTTATACGGGAAAAAATATTTTCACCGTGCAGTTCCATCCGGAGGCTTCCCCGGGACCCCGGGATTCCGGTGTGCTCTTTGACCGTTTTATGAAGATGATGGAGGTAAAAAAGAATGCCTAAGAATCCAGAAATCAAGAAAGTCCTCATGATCGGCTCCGGCCCTATCGTTATCGGCCAGGCAGCAGAGTTTGACTATGCGGGAACCCAGGCCTGCCGTTCTCTGAAAGAAGAGGGGATCGAGGTCGTACTTTTAAACTCCAATCCGGCTACCATCATGACGGATAAAGATATCGCTGACAAAGTATACATTGAGCCTCTTACCGTAGAGGTGGTAGAACAGCTCATTGAAAAAGAAAAACCGGACAGCGTCCTTCCGACTCTGGGAGGTCAGGCAGGACTGAACCTTGCAATGGAGCTGGAAGAGAGAGGTTTCTTAAAAGAACACAATGTCCGTCTGATCGGAACCACTTCAGAGACCATCAAAAAAGCAGAGGACCGTCTGGAATTCAAGGAAACCATGGAGAAGATCGGTGAGCCCATCGCAGCTTCCCTGGTTGTTGAAAATGTAGAAGATGGTGTGGCCTTTGCTGAGAAGATCGGCTACCCGGTCGTACTCCGTCCTGCGTATACGCTTGGAGGAAGCGGCGGCGGTATCGCGCACAATTACGAAGAACTGGTAGAGATCCTGGAGAACGGACTCCGTCTTTCCCGTGTGGGCCAGGTTCTGGTAGAGCGTTGCATCGCCGGCTGGAAAGAGATCGAGTATGAGGTAATGCGTGACAGTGCCGGAAACGTGATCACTGTCTGCAACATGGAAAACCTTGACCCGGTAGGTGTTCATACCGGAGACAGTATCGTAGTTGCTCCTTCTCAGACACTGGGAGACAAAGAATATCAGATGCTCCGTACTTCTGCTCTGAACATCATTTCCGAGCTGAAGATCACCGGAGGCTGTAACGTGCAGTTCGCCCTTCATCCGGAAAGCTTTGAGTACTGCGTTATCGAGGTAAACCCCCGTGTCAGCCGTTCTTCTGCACTGGCAAGTAAGGCTACCGGATATCCTATCGCAAAGGTAGCAGCAAAGATCGCTCTCGGTTATACGCTGGATGAGATCAAGAATGCCATTACCGGAAAAACCTATGCAAGCTTTGAGCCCATGCTGGACTACTGTGTGGTAAAGATCCCGCGTCTTCCCTTTGATAAATTCATCACGGCAAAGAGAACTCTGACAACACAGATGAAAGCAACCGGAGAGGTTATGAGTATCTGTGATAACTTTGAGGGGGCTCTGATGAAAGCCATCCGTTCCCTGGAGCAGCATGTAGACTGTCTTCTGTCCTATGATTTCAGCAATCTGGATGATGACGCTCTGATCAAACAGCTCAAAGTCGTAGATGACCGCCGAATCTGGGTGATCGCTGAGGCTCTCCGCCGCGGTGTCAGCTATGAGACGATCCACTCCATCACAAAGATCGACGAGTGGTTCATCGATAAGATTGCCATCCTCGTGGAGATGGAGCAGGCCCTGAAGACCCAGGAGCTCACCGTTGACCTCTTAAAAGAAGCCAAGAGACTGGAGTTCCCGGATAACGTCATCGCCCGCCTTACCGGAAAAGAGGAAGAGGAGATCAAGAAGCTCCGTTATGACAACGGTATTGTGGCTGCCTATAAGATGGTTGATACCTGTGCAGCAGAGTTCGAGGCAGAGACTCCGTATTACTATTCCGTATTCGGCCGTGAGAATGAAGCAGTTGAGACCAACGGCAAGAAAAAGGTTCTGGTTCTCGGTTCCGGTCCTATCCGTATCGGTCAGGGTATCGAGTTCGATTTCTGTTCCGTTCATTGTACCTGGGCATTCAGAAAAGAGGGCTATGAGACCATCATCATCAACAACAACCCGGAGACCGTAAGTACGGACTTCGATATTGCAGATAAGCTGTACTTTGAGCCGCTGACTCCCGAGGATGTGGAGAATGTTGTAAACATCGAGAAACCGGACGGAGCTGTGGTACAGTTCGGTGGCCAGACAGCGATCAAACTGACAGAAGCACTTATGAAGATGGGAGTTCCCATTCTTGGAACATCTGCAGAAAATGTAGATGCAGCTGAGGACCGTGAGCTCTTCGATGCGATCCTGGAAGAGTGCCAGATCCCGAGACCGAAGGGACAGACTGTATTTACTGCGGCAGAGGGTATCAGAGCAGCCAATGAGTTGGGTTACCCGGTTCTGGTTCGTCCTTCTTATGTACTGGGCGGACAGGGCATGCAGATCGCCATCAACGACGAGGATGTGGAGAAATACATCGGTATCATCAACCGTTACGCACAGGAGCATCCGATCCTGGTAGATAAATACCTCGTAGGAAAAGAGATCGAGGTTGATGCTGTCTGCGACGGCGAGGACATCCTGATCCCGGGTATCATGGAGCACATTGAGCGTGCAGGTATCCATTCCGGAGACAGTATTTCCGTTTATCCGGCTCCGAGCCTGAATGATAAAGTAAAGGCTACTATTACGGATTACACTGCAAAACTGGCAAGATCCCTTCATGTCATCGGTCTGATCAACATCCAGTTTATCGTCTGCGGGGAAGATGTGTATGTGATCGAGGTAAATCCGCGTTCCAGCCGTACCGTTCCCTATATCAGTAAAGTAACCGGTATTCCCATTGTTCCTCTGGCAACCAAGGTGATCCTTGGACAGAAGATCAGAGAACTGGGCTACACACCGGGACTTCAGAAGGAAGCAGATTACATTGCGATCAAGATGCCGGTATTCTCCTTTGAGAAGATCCGCGGCGCAGATATCAGCCTTGGACCGGAGATGAAATCCACCGGTGAGTGTCTGGGTATCGCCAGAACCTTCAATGAAGCTCTTTATAAAGCCTTCCTTGGAGCAGGCATCAATCTTCCGAAATATAAGAATATGATCATCACCGTCCGTGATGAGGATAAAAAGGATATCATCGATGTGGCCCGCCGTTTTGAGAAGATCGGTTACCGGATCTTTGCAACACTTGGAACTGCCAAGGTTCTTCAGGAAGCAGGCGTGAATGCTGTTCGTACCAACAAAGTAGAGCAGCCGTCACCGAACCTTCTGGATCTGATCCTCGGTCACGAGATCGATCTGGTCATCGACACTCCGCCTCAGGGCGTGGAGCATTCCAGAGACGGTTTCCTGATCCGCCGTACGGCCATCGAGACAGGTGTGAACGTTCTGACGGCTATGGATACAGCCACTGCGCTGGTTACCAGCCTTGAGAATACAGACATCCGCAAACTGGAGCTGATCGATATCGCAACTGTGAAAAATGTTTAAAAAATAGTAACTGTTCAGGACGTTCAAAACAACAGGCCACAGACCCGCGCATTGCATGCGCTCTCGCTGCATTCGCAGCTTCTGTCTGAGGCTAATGGGCGTTCCGCCCATTCCGAAATAAAAAATTCATCCTATTGCAAACAAGTTTGCATAGTCTGATTTTTTCATTTCGCTGATGTTCTGAACTGTTACAAAAAATAGAAAGATAAAAAGCCGCAGAGAGAACGCTTCTGCGGCTTTTTTGACGGACAGCAGATATATGCATTTTCTATATGACAGGCGTATCTTTGTCTGCCCGATCCCAAAATGGAAGAGGAGGAGAATGATGTCGGAATGGACTCATTTTGATGAAAACGGAAATGCCCGGATGGTAGATGTTACAGGAAAAGAGCCAACCTTCCGTACGGCTGCGGCAGTTGGAAGTCTTCTGGTGAGCGAAGAAGTGCTTTCGGCCATCGAAGGGCATGCGATCAAAAAAGGGGATGTGCTTACCGTGGCTCAGGTGGCCGGGATCATGGCGGTGAAACAGACGGCTCACCTGATCCCTATGTGTCATCCTTTGCTGACGCAGAATTGTGCTGTAACCTTTGAACTGAAAAAGGAACCCTCTCCGAGAGTCACCGCCCGCTGTACGGTTAAACTGGAAGGGAAGACAGGAGTGGAGATGGAAGCGCTCACCGGTGTATCGGTTGCCCTTCTTACCGTCTATGATATGTGCAAAGCCCTGGATAAGCGGATGGTCATGACAGATATCCATCTGGAAGAGAAAACAGGAGGAAAAAGCGGGGAGTTTCGGTTTTGACCGTTGTCCCTGACGTTATTTCAAAACAAAGAGCCCCGGCAGAAAAAACTGCTGAGGCTCTTTGCTTTATGTGGCTGCGATCAGTTGTCTTCCGGCATGTTCTCGCTGGTATATACCTGACGTTTTCTTGCCATCTCATCACTTTCGAGATATTCATCGTAAGTGGTGATCTTATCGATCATGCTGCCGTTTGGCAGGATCTCCATGATACGGTTGGCTGTGGTCTGTACGATCTGATGGTCGCGGGAAGCAAACAGGATCACACCCGGGAATTTGATCAGACCGTTGTTCAGAGCGGTGATAGACTCCATGTCCAGATGGTTGGTGGGCTCATCGAGAACCAGTACATTGGCTCCGGAGATCATCATCTTGGAGAGCAGACAACGGACCTTCTCTCCTCCGGACAGGATCTTGACCTTCTTCATTCCGTCATCACCGGCGAAAAGCATTCTTCCAAGGAAACCGCGGACATAGGTGGCATCCTTGATCTCGGAATACTGGGTCAGCCAGTCAACGATGACCAGATCGTTGTCAAATTCTTTGGTGCTGTCCTTGGGGAAGTAAGCCTGAGTGGTGGTAACTCCCCATTTGTAAGTGCCCTCATCCGGCTCCATCTCGCCTGTCAGGATCTGGAAGAGAGTGGTTTTTGCCAGCTCATTTCCGCCGACAAAAGCGACTTTGTCATCGTGTCCAAGAATAAAGGAAATGTTATCCAGAACCTTTACGCCATCGATGGTCTTGCTGATGCCTTCCACGGTGAGGACTTCGTTTCCGATCTCACGGTTGGGACGGAAATCGATGTAGGGATATTTACGGCTGGAAGGACGGATCTCATCCAGCTGGATTTTTTCCAGGGCGCGCTTACGGCTGGTTGCCTGTTTGGATTTGGAAGCGTTGGCACTGAACCGGGAGATGAACTCCTGCAGCTCCTTGATCTTTTCTTCTTTTTTCTTGTTGGCTTCCTTCATCTGACGGATCATCAGCTGGCTGGACTCATACCAGAAGTCATAGTTTCCGGCGTAAAGCTGGATTTTTCCGTAATCGATGTCGGCAATAAAGGTGCAGACCTTGTTCAGGAAATAACGGTCATGGGAAACGACGATGACGGTGTTGTTGAAGTTGATCAGGAACTCCTCAAGCCAGCTGATGGCGTCCAGATCCAGATGGTTGGTCGGCTCGTCCAGGAGCAGGATGTCGGGGTTTCCGAAAAGTGCCTTTGCCAGAAGGACTTTCACCTTCTCGCTTCCGTTCAGATCTTTCATGAGAGAGTAGTGGAGTTCCGGAGTAATGCCGAGGCCGTTTAAGAGAGTAGCGGCATCAGACTCGGCTTCCCAGCCGTTCATTTCGGCAAATTCGCCCTCCAGCTCGCTGGCCCGGATGCCATCCTCGTCTGTGAAATCTTCTTTCATGTAAATGGCTTCTTTTTCCTTCATAATGTCATAGAGACGCTGGTTACCCATGATAACGGTGTCCAGTACGGGGAAACCATCGTATTTGAAGTGGTCCTGCTCCAGAACGGAAAGACGCTGGCCGGGAGTGATGTTGATATCTCCGCTCGTGGTTTCCAGCTGTCCGGAAAGAATCTTTAAGAATGTGGATTTTCCTGCGCCGTTGGCTCCGATGAGGCCATAGCAGTTACCCTCGGTGAATTTGATGTTAACGTCTTCGAAAAGCGCTTTTTTGCCGATTCGAAGGGTGACATTATTTGCACTGATCATAGTTGTATTGTACCTCCTTAGAAACAGGACTGTATGGTGCTTGCTACAGTAGTTTCCTGGCTTTTTTGCATAGTTTCTCTGCAGCCGTCTGGCTGCACCGTTTCTATTCTAACTGAAAACAGAAAAAAAGCAAGTGAAAAATGGAAAAAAACGAACTGCTCCTGAAAAAGATATCAGGAATGAACAGAAAACCGGAATTGGTTTTGTGTTGACTTTTGTGGGGTCTTGGCACCCCTTTGTTAAAAATGGCTAAAACCAAATATTTCCGGCATTTTTTCCTTGGGGAAAAATATTGAGAAATGAGTTGCTTTTTGGCAGGAATCATGGTAGAATGGAAACAATCAAAATAAAACAACACAATCAAACATAAGGAGGATCATTCTCATGGCTATTAACGAGTATGAAATCAAAAAACAGATCTGCGACATCGGAAAACGCATTTACGACCGCAACATGGTTGCTGCAAACGACGGAAACATTTCCGTAAAACTGAATGACAATGAGTTCCTTTGCACCCCGACTGGTGTTTCCAAAGGATTCATGACTCCGGAGTTCATCTGTAAAGTCGATGCAAAAGGAAATGTGCTGCAGGCAAACGGAAACTTCCGTCCCTCTTCTGAGATCAAGATGCACATGAGAGTCTATGAGAAGAGACCGGATGTTGGAGCTGTTGTACACGCTCATCCGAATTTCGCTACCGCTTTCGCAATCGCAGGTATTCCTCTGACCCAGCCGATCATGCCTGAGGCAGTTATCGCTCTTGGCTGTGTTCCCATTGCTGAGTACGGCACACCGTCCACCATGGAGATCCCGGACAATATCGAGAAATACCTTCCGTACTATGATGCAGTTCTGCTTGAGAGCCACGGAGCACTGACCTGGAGCACCGATCTTCTGGCTGCATACATGAAAATGGAGTCTGTAGAGTTCTACGCAGAGCTTCTTTACAAATCCAAAATGCTTGGCGGACCGAAGGAGTTCGACAAAGAGCAGATCGCAAAACTGTACGAGATCAGAAGAAAAATGGGACTTCCGGGCAAACATCCCGCAAACCTCTGCGCAGAGCTGAACGGACCGGGCAAAGGATGTCATGCATGTGACGGCGCCTGCTCCTGCGGAAGCAAGAAAGCTGAGCCGGATGTAGAGAAGATCGTTGCTGAAGTGACAAAGAAGATCCTGGAGCAGATGAAATAATTTTTAAGGAGGCTCATTATGGCTATCAACGAACAAGAGATCCAAGAGATTGTTCGAAACGTCCTGAAGGGCATGGGTACCGCCACGGCACCAGCAGCTTCCAAGGCTCCGGAGAAAAAACTTCTGGGTATTTTTGAAACTGCTGATGAAGCTATTGCGGCAGCCAAGAGAGCACAGAAGGAAATTCAGCCGATGCCCCTGGAATTCCGTGAAAAGATCATTGCAAATATCCGTAAGAAAACCCTGGAAAACGCAAAACTTCTTTCCGAGCTGGCAGTAGAAGAGACCGGCATGGGAAATGTGGGACATAAAATCATCAAACACCAGCTGGTAGCTGAAAAGACGCCGGGTACGGAAGATCTGAGCACCATCGCCTGGTCTGGTGACAGAGGACTGACTCTTACAGAGATGGGTCCCTGGGGAGTGATCGGAGCTGTCTGCCCGTCCACGAACCCCACCGCTACTGTTATCTGCAACTCCATCGGTA
Source organism: uncultured Lachnospiraceae bacterium (assembly GCA_934393555.1). GTDB lineage: Bacteria > Bacillota > Clostridia > Lachnospirales > Lachnospiraceae > Limivivens. The sequence goes on along the minus strand of CAKRQP010000073.1, from coordinate 1,643 downwards.
TGCTGGCAGCAGGAAACGCAGTTGTTTTCATGCCGCATCCCAGCGCAAAGAACTGTTCCAACCTGGCGATCGACATGGTAAACCGTGCCAGCATCGAGGTTGGCGGTCCGGAGAATATTGTGACAGCAGTTGCAGAGCCCACCATGGATGTGAGCAATTATATTTTCAAACATAAAGACATTGACATGCTTTGTGCTACCGGTGGTCCCGGTGTTGTAACTGCGGTTCTTTCCTCCGGAAAGAGAGCAATGGGCGCAGGAGCAGGAAATCCGCCGGTACTGGTGGATGAGACGGCCAATATCCCCAAAGCGGCTGAAGATATCATCAACGGCTGTACCTTCGACAACAACCTTCCCTGTATCGCAGAGAAAGAGGTTGTAGTAGTAGATACCGTAGCAGATGAACTGATTTATCATATGGAGCAGAATGGCTGTTATCATGCCAGCCCCGAAGAAGTTCAGAAGCTGGTGGATACTGTCCTGGATGACAAGAACGGTAAGAAAGTCATCAGCAGAAAATGTGTAGGCCGCAGCGCCAAAGTCCTTCTTGGAAAGATCGGTGTGACCGTAGGTGACGAAGTCCGCTGCATCATTTTCGAGGGTGAGAAAACACATCCTCTGATCTGGACCGAGCTGATGATGCCGATCCTCGGTATCGTCCGCGTGAAAAATGTAGATGAGGGAATCGCTGTAGCAGTAGAGCTGGAGCATGGAAACCGTCATTCCGCACATATGCATTCAACCAACATTAACAATCTGACCAGGTTTGGAAAAGCCATCGACACCGCTATTTTTGTAAAGAATGCACCTTCCTATGCGGCACTGGGCTTCGGCGGAGAAGGATATCCCACCTTCACCATCTGCAGCCGTACCGGAGAGGGTCTTACCTCTGCAAAGAGCTTTACAAAGGCTAGAAGATGTGTCATGGGTGATGCACTTTGCATCAGATAAGGAGTGATAAACGTGGAAATGAATATTGAAGAAATCGTAAAACAGGTTCTGGCTGAGATGAAAGGTGCCGCTCCCGCAGATGTTGCACCGGCTGTAAAAGCAGACCCTGCAGCAGCAGGCGATATTCCGAAGACGGCTCATGTAGCTGTCCTCACATCCCTGGAGCATTTTGATATCAAAGAATTCCCGATGCCGGAAGTAGGCGACGATGATATCCTTGTAAAAGTAGAAGGATGCGGCGTTTGCGGTACCGATGCTCATGAGTTTAAGAGAGATCCGTTCAGTCTGATCCCGGTAGCCCTGGGACATGAAGGAACTGGAGAAATCGTAAAAATGGGTAAGAACGTAACAGTTGATACTGCCGGAAAACCGGTTCAGGTAGGTGACAAAGTCGTTACCTGCATGATCTTCAAGGATGATCCGGAGATCACCATGTTCGACCTGAACAAGAAAAACGTAGGCGGAGCTGATGTATACGGTCTGCTTCCGGATGACGATGTTCATCTGAACGGCTGGTTCGCTGATTATATCCTGATCAGAGGCGGCAGCTTTGGTTCTACTTTCTTCAACGTAAGTGATCTGGATCTGGATTCCCGTATCCTGATCGAGCCGTGTGCCGTACTGGTACATGCTGTTGAGAGGGCAAAAACCACAGGAATCCTTCGTTTCAACAGCCGTGTTGTTGTACAGGGC
>CAKRQP010000072.1:0-11791 GCA_934393555.1 uncultured Lachnospiraceae bacterium | reverse complement strand
ATCATCAAATCATCCAAAGGAGGACAGGACATTGAAATATTTGGATTACCCGGAACAGCAAAAACACGGTTCCCTGAATTTTCCTTACTATTTTTATCATGTATCACGTATCCATCCGAGATACACCATGCCATACCACTGGCATCCGCTTTTTGAGATCGTACATGTTTTTCAGGGACAGTTCCATCTGCAGCTGGATAACTGTTTTCTGGAGCTGAAAGCCGGCGATACTGTCCTGATCCAGGGAGGTCTCACGCATGGCGGTGCTCCGTCTCCGGAAGAAGACTGCATTTATGAATGTATCCTTATTGACCTGGAAACGGTTTTTCTCTCTTCGCACTCGATCCGTCAGTATGAAGAAACTCTGGTCGATCTTCTGAACTCCAAAATCATTCTGCAAAATTATTTTCCGTCTTCTGAGGTCGATGTCAACACCATCATCCTCCAGATGCTGGAACTTCTCAGAAGCAAACAAAAAAACTATGCCTTGTCTCTCTACGGCTGTACTTATCTTCTCTTTGGAACACTTTTTTCGCGGAACTACTATCGGAAAAATACCGTATCAAAAGAATCCCGTCGTTTTTCCAGTCTGAAGTCTGTTTTTTCTCTTATCGAAGAACATTACAGCGAAAACCTGACTCTTGATATCCTCGCCCGCTGTGCGAACCTGAATCCCAGTTATTTCTGCCGCTATTTTAAGGAATTCACTGACCGCACGCCAATGGATTATCTGAATTATTACCGCATCGAGGTTGCCTGCGAACAGCTTTCCTATACCGGTAAGAGCATTACCGAGATAGCCCACAGCTGCGGCTTTTCCGATTCCAGCTATTTTGTCAAAGTTTTCCGACATTATAAGCAGATGACTCCCACCGAGTACACTTCCCATAAACTTGGCACGCCAACCCCGGTGTCCTCCCGTAAATCCGGGAAACCTTCTCTTCCTGACCGCTGACATGCATGGATTTACAGAAGACGCACCAGAAACATACTCGCCGCCATCCCTGCCAGGGTTGCCAGAAGAGCACCGGGCAGTGTATGGCGGGTTCTTTTTATCTTTATGCTCATAAAGTAAATGCTCATGGTATAAAAGACGGTTTCTGTGCTACTCAGAAAAAGAGAAGCCAGTAGCCCCTGCTGTGAATCCGGACCATATGTTTTGAAGAGATCCAGTGCAAGACCGGTGGCGGCGCTGTTGGAAAAAAGACGGACAACTGCCAGCGGAAGAAGTTCCACCGGAAAGCCGGTACCTTTTAACAAGCCCTTCAAAAGACCAGACAGAAAATCAAGGAAACCGGAAGCACGCAAGACCCCTACGGCGGCAAGAAGCCCCACCAGGGTCGGCAGGATCCCGATTGCCGTGGAAAAACCGCCCTTTGCACCTTCTGCAAACACCTGATAGACATTCCGGCCTTTCCAGAGCCCATAAGCAACAACATAGAAAATAAAAAAAGGAAGGATATACGTTGACAGAAAAATCAGAAAATTCATAGGTCCATCCCTGTTCCCGATAAGCTTTCTCTACATGTATATCTTCCGGTCTTTCCTTCATACCTGTAACTTTTCCAGACTCTGTACCACGGTTGTTTTTCTTCCGTTTGCTGTTATAATGATACCAAGCAGTTTTTACCAGAATGGAGGAATATCTATGAAAGCAGTCATTGCCATTGATTCTTTTAAGGGAAGCCTGACCTCCCTGGAGGCCGGAAAAAGTGCCGCAGACGGCATCCGCCGGGTTTTCCCGGATGCAGAATGCATCATCCGCCCCCTGGCCGACGGCGGCGAAGGAACGGTCGATGCCCTGATCACTGCCTGCGGCGGAAAAGCCATCGAACTTTCCGTAACAGGCCCCTTAGGCAGCCCGGTCACCTGCCGTTATGGTCTGATCAAAAAAACACAGACCGCCATTATTGAAATGTCCGGAGCCGCAGGCATCACTCTTGTGCCATCTTCCGAACGCAATCCTCTTTTCACCACGACCTTCGGGGTCGGGGAAGTGATCCTGGATGCTGTAAAAAGAGGCTGCCGGCGCTTCATCATCGGAATCGGCGGCAGTGCCACCAACGACGGCGGAGCCGGAATGCTCCAGGCTCTCGGCTTCTCTTTTTCTGACCGGAACGGCTGCCCGGTCCGCCCCGGTGCCATTGGTCTGAAGGATCTTGTCTCGATCAGTGATGATCATGTACCTGTGGAGTTAAAAGACTGTACCTTCCTCATTGCCTGTGATGTCACCAACCCCCTCTGCGGTCAAAAAGGCTGCAGTGCCGTTTTCGGTCCCCAGAAAGGAGCCGACGAAACCATGATCCATGAAATGGACCAGTGGCTTCTCCGGTATGCCGCTCTGGCCGGGCAGAAATATCCGGAAGCAGATCCTGCTTTTCCCGGATCCGGAGCCGCCGGAGGACTTGGTTTTGCCTTCCGGACCTTTCTTCACGGCAGTCTCGAATCCGGCATCCAGATCATTCTTCGGGAAACCAGACTTGCGGATCACATAAAAGATGCGGATCTTGTCATCACCGGTGAGGGTCGCCTGGACGGGCAGACCATCTTCGGAAAAGCCCCCATCGGCGTTGCCAGAATGGCAAAACAATATGGGAAACCGGTACTGGCCTTTTCCGGCTGTGTCACTTCAGATGCTTCTGCCTGCAACGAGGCCGGGATCGATGCCTTCTTTCCGATCCTCCGCACCGTGACCAGTCTGGAAGAAGCCATGGATCCCGGGCAGGCCAGCCAGAATATGGCCGATACCGTGGAGCAGGTCTTTCGGCTGATCAAAGCTTTCCATTAAAAAAACAGCGGCTTGTGTCTGTGAATGAGCACAAGCCGCTGTTTTACTGCGTAAATCGCTTACTTTTTCATATTTGGCAGATCCCGGGGTCAAAGAGCCTTGGCATGCAGGCATGAGCGGCCTCTTGACTCTGGCATCATCTTATTTATAGATCTTGATCCTGCCGTTATCTTCTTCATCCAGCCATCCGATGGTATCCCAGATCCGCTGTCCGTTGTTGGACTGCGGTGCTCCCGGTGTACTGCGGCCATTTTCAATGTAACCCTTCAGGATCTCTTTGAGCTCACTGGCAAGCTCCAGATGTTCTTCGATGACATTCCGGCGCTCACTGATATCCACCGAAAGATCATAGAGCTGGAATCTGGGTGCCTCCGGATCCTCTTTTCCCGGAACCGGATCAGACCAGCCGCCGGAACCCGGGCAGAGTTCCAGTTTGTACTGTCCACGGCGAATAGACAGAGAACCATCGATGCTCTGATGAACGATATCCTTTCTCACTTCCGCTCCCTTCGGATCTTTCCAGAGCGGCAGATTGCTCACGCTGTCCTCCGCACAGGTGTCGGGAAGTTTCACATCCAGGACATCTGCCATGGTTGCCATCAGATCGGACAGGCAGACGATCCGGTCACAGCTGCCTCCGGCTTTGATTGCTTCCGGCCACTGTACGATCAGCGGGATCCGATGACCGCCCTCATAGATGTCTGCTTTTGTTCCACGGAACACATAACTGGGATTATGGCCTTTTGCTTTCAGCTCTTCAAAGTTTGCCATAGGAGAACAGCCGTTGTCTGAAGTATAGATCACGATCGTATTCTCAAAAAGACCGGTCTCTTTCAGTTTTTCCACAACTCTTCCTACTACATGGTCGCAATGAAGGACAAAATCTCCGTATTCATTGGTTCCCGATTTTCCCTGGAATTCCGGTGCCGGAAGGATCGGTGTATGCGGTGCCGGCATGGGGAAATACAGGAAGAAAGGCTCGTCCTTGTACTCTTCGATCTTTTCAAGGACTTTATCCGTCAGTTCATCCAGCACATGCTCGTGATGAAAGTTTTTTCCTGTCGGACCTTTTCTCCAGTATTTCTTTCCTTTTCCTATCGTCTCCCTATCCGGAAGCTCTGTAAAGCGGTCGTTCTCAATATAAATATAGGGCGGCATATCCAGAGAAGCACTGATCCCAAAGAAATAGTCGAAACCATTTGCCACCGGAGAATCCTGGATAGGCGCACCATAATCCACTCCCTTGCAGGCATCAAAATCCGGCAGTTCCGTAAACTCCGGCGTTTTTGCGAAATTCATTCCAAGATGCCATTTGCCTACCATTGCTGTATGATAGCCCTGTTCCCGGAAAAGATCCGCTACTGTTTTTCTTCCCTTCTCCAGAAGCGGCTCCGAATATCCCCCCACCACAGAGGATTTCAGCCTTGACCGCCAGTTATAGCGGCCGGTCAGGATGCTGTATCTGGACGGCGTACACACAGCGGAAGACGCATGAGCATCCGTAAACCGCAGACCATTTTCACACATGGCATCAAAATTCGGTGTTTTAAAAGGGCAGTTCTCATTAAAAGCGCTGATATCACCATACCCCATATCATCCGCAAGGATATAGATCACATTTGGTTTTTGATTCATTTTTACCTTCCCCCACTCTTGTTTTTCTATCAACATTATCCCAAACTTCCCTGTAAAAGTCAAACAATCTGCAAAGCTTGTTGTCATTTTCTCACACAAGTCTTATACTGGGTACATGGTTACTTATCCCCGAAAGGAGTCTCATTTTATGCCACCGATCAGCGTACTTTTAAAGCCAGCCTCCAGCCTCTGCAACATGAGCTGTGATTATTGTTTTTACTGTGACGAAGCCAACAAACGTGAAATTTCTTCTTATGGTTTTATGGAGGAAACGACACTGAAAAATGTGATCCGCCGGACCCTTCTCCGGGCAGAGGGTTCTGCTGCCTATGCCTATCAGGGCGGCGAGCCTACGCTCCGGGGACTGGATTTTTTCCGGAAAGCCATGGAGTATCAGAAACAGTATAACAAACACCAGATTGCCGTTTCCAATGCTCTCCAGACGAACGGCTTTGCTCTGGACGAAGCGTGGTGTCGCTTTTTAAAGGAACATCATTTTCTCGTAGGACTTTCCATTGACGGAACAGAAAAGATCCATAATGCTCACCGGCATGACAAAACCGGCAATGATACTTATGCCCGGGTCAGACATGCGGCAACGCTTATGGATCAGTATGAGGTGGATTATAACATTCTTACGGTAGTCACTTCTGATGTCGCAGAGCACATTGAGGAGATCTATGAAGAATACCGGAAAAACGGCTGGCATTACCAGCAGTACATTCCCTGCCTGGATCCCATGGGGGAAGGACATGAAAAAACTCCGTATGCTCTGACTCCGGAGCAGTACGGCTCTTTTCTGATCTGCCTTTTCCGGTTATGGTACAAAGATCTTAAAAAGGGACGTCAGCCTTTCATCCGGACCTTTGAAAACTACGTAGCCCTGGCCGCCGGCTATCAGGCCGAGGCCTGTGAACAACGGGGGATCTGTGGACTTCAGTATGTAGTGGAAGCCGATGGAAGCGTCTATCCCTGTGATTTTTATATGCTGGATGACTATCGTCTGGGAAATTTTAATCAGGATCTTCTGGATGTAATCGATAAAAAAAGAGAAGAGATCGGCTTCATCAGCCGTTCCAGGAAGATCCCGGAAGGCTGTGCCGTCTGCCCCCACTATATGCTCTGCAGAGGCGGCTGCCAGCGAAGCCGGGATCTGGATCCTGCGACCGGTCTTTACCATAATTACTTCTGCGAGGGATACCGGATGTTCTTTGATACCTGTGGTAATACGATCCGGGAGATTGCTTCACAGTTTCTCCCCCGTAAATAACCGGATTGGTTCCGGTCGATTATTTTGCCGCCTTTTTCGCAGCAATCTCTTCCTGGCGCTCTTTCCAGAGTTTTTCGGCTCTGGGTGCCCAGGCTTCGGCATAGTCTTTGGTCTTGCCGCAGAGGTGTTCCGGAGTCTCCGGAGACTGAGGATCGGTGGATTTTGCACCGGAAGCATTGACAAGTTCCGTGATCCGGCCGGAGTTTTCAAGCATCGGACAAGGCTGGAACATGTTGTCATTAAAGGGCTGAGCTCTGTGATAAGCCATGAAGAGCGGGCTCTTTAAAGCTTCCAGCAGGGTATGCTCATGAATGTTGCAGTTGGAATAGTGGATGAATACACAGGGATCCACATCGCCGGCTGCATTGATATGCAGATAATAACGACCGCCGGCTATGCAGCCATGTACAAACTCTGCATCGTTCTGGAAATCCATGGTGAAAATGGATTTTGTTTTCCGGTATTCACGGATCCGGCGGTAAACCGTCTCACGCTGATCCGGGTTGGGCATCAGCTCGGGAACCGCATCGTTTCCAACGGGCATATAATGGAAGAACCATGCAAACAGTGCACCGTCTTCGATCATCATATCGAAAAACTCTTCACTGGTGATATCCTGGTAGTTGGCACTGGTATAACAGGTGGAAATACCAAACGGCAGCTTATGGTCTTTCAGAAGCTTCATGGCATGTTTTACTTTGTCATATACACCTTCGCCGCGGCGGCCATCATTGGCAGCCTCAAAGCCCTCCAGGCTGATGGCCGGAACAAAGTTCTTCACACGGAGCAATTCCTGACAGAACTGTTCATCGATCAGTGTACCGTTTGTAAAGGAAAGGAACTCACAGTCCGGATGACGCTCACAGAGAGTGATGATATCTTTCTTACGAACCAGAGGCTCTCCGCCGGTATAGATATACATATAAATACCAAGCTCTTTGCCCTGTTTTACGATGTCGTCGATGGTCTCCAGATCCAGGTTCAGCTTGTGACCATATTCAGCTGCCCAGCAGCCGGTGCAGTGCAGGTTACAGGCAGATGTCGGATCAAGAAGGATGGCCCAGGGAACATTACAGTCCTCTTTTGCCATGATATCCTGATGGATCGCAGATCCTTTCAGGGATGCATTCACAATAAAGTTCTGGAAGAAGGCTTTTCTCACGCCGGGATCCAGCTGATAGATCTTCATGATCAGATCATACCAGTTTCCTTTCTCCTCAATGGCTTTCCGGATCATATCTCTGGCGCTTTCATACCAGCCTTCCGGAGCAGCCTTGTCTACCAGACTCATCAGCTTTGGTATATTAACCTCCGGGTCTTTTTCCAGATACTTCAATCCTGAGTTGATCGCAGTGGTAAAAGCAGTATTCTTTACAGCATCAATGACTTTCATTCTCTTTTCAACCTCCTGGGAATTGCGGAAAAAGCTCCGCGATCATTTTCAAATATATTTTATCATACAGCCGTGAGGCCATATGTCAAATATCGGTTTCTTATGGAAAACATATGATTTCTTTACCCTCCCTCTTCGTCAAAAACAGTACTTTTTGTTTGCTTTTTACGCAAAACATGCTAAACTGATAACTACTGACTTCTGTTTGCTTTACTTTTTGAGGGAGGTTTTATGCTGTCCAATAATGAAACAACTGCCCGTCTGATTGCCGAAGGATTAAAAAATCTCCTGAAGACAAAAGACCTGGACAGAATCCGCATCAAGGAAATTACAGATGAAGTGGGACTGATGCGTCCTACCTTTTACAATTATTTTCAGGATAAGTACGAAGTGGTTGAATACATTTTTACCCATGAAGTCCTGGAACCCATGCGTCCTTTTCTTCAGAGCGGTCTTATAAAAGAAGCATTTCATTTTATGATCGTTGCGATCCAGAAAGACTCTGCTTTTTACCGTCGGGAGATCATGCGCTCCTCTCAGAACTCCTTTCGGGATATCCTGGACCGAAGCATGCACGATTTTCTTCTCCCCATCATTCGCGAAAGGATTGGAAAACCGAAGCATCCGTTTCTGACTGCGGAAAACATCACAGAATATTATATCAACAACTTTCTCTTTGTACTTACCAAATGGCTGGTCGAATCACCGGAAATTCCTGTGGATCAGATCATGGAAGTTTATGAACTGCTTGTTTCCAGTTCACTCAGTGATCTTCTCTCTCCGAAGCTTTCCAGGTGAAAGCCTTTTGTTTCCTCATGCAATTTTTATTTTACAGAATGTGAAAAAAAAGAAAAGTTGCACTTTTGAAACTTTGTCATTTGCCCACATGACATTTTCCTGTTTCTGTCATATCTTTATGACAGTTTTTCTATTTTAATGCTGTTCTCACTCTTCGCTGTCATACATAATAAGAACCATATTAAGGAATGAAACCGTCTAGGAGGTGCTGTCTTTGTCGACTGTTTTATGGAGCGTTCTCGTGGGACTGGGAACTGCTCTTCATATTTTTGTGATCATGATGGAAACCGGTGCTACCCAGTCCGGTCTGGAAAAAAAGAAAATCTTTGCTCTTGGAGGAATTTTCCTGGTCATTCAGCTCTGCATGCAGGCCTGTGGGATCCTTCTGACCTGGTGGATCAAACAGTATCTCCGGATCAGGCTGTTGGAACGTATTTATAAAACAGCCTATGTCCTTCTGATGATCCTGATCGGTTATCAGCTGTTTGTACGGCTTCGAAATCCGGACATTCCCGATGAACGGAAGTCCTCTCCCTTAAGCCTGAAGCGCTGTGCGCAGCTCTCCTTCCGGACCAGCACAGAAGCCCTGCTTCTCGGCATGACCATGTATTACTACAGTTCCATCCTTTCCTTTTTCTGGGTGGTCTCCTTAGGTTTTCTGGCTGCTGTAGGAGGATTTTCCTTCGGCTACTGGAACGGGGTCCGCAGCGAAAAGGTTCTCTGTTCCATCAATGGAGCGTTGCTCCTGTGGCTGGTCTGCAGGGTGATCTTCATCTGAAAAAACCCCTTTGGATTTCGTTTTCAGGAATCCAAAGGGGTTTTTTATTTATTCTTCCGGCTTTCTTGTCGGAACAAATTTTGCACGGTTCATCAGCGGGTGGACCAGTTCGATGGCATCTTTCGGACAAACCATAACACAGGCTCCGCAGTAGTAGCACTCACCGGGGTACATGACTACCGGGTGCTGCCCCTTTTCCGGAGAGGGATAAAGGACATCACACTGGCAGACAGCAGCGCAGCGGCTGCATCCGATACATTTATCCGGATGGTAAACAATGGGACGGACACTGCAGGGGGTCTCCTCCAGTTCAAAGACTGCGGGAGCCGTTTCCTCTGCCAGAGCAGTGATGTCTTCTGCAAGAGCTCCGGCTTTCTCATAGCCGGCGCCTTCCCAGCCTTTGACGCTCAGTTTTTCAAGACCATTCTCCGGCATTTTTTCCGCATCTTTTTCCAGAAGCGCATGCCGGCTCTTCAGTTCTTCCATATAATCCTGGTTTCGCTTCTCATATTCTGTCTTCAGCTCACCAAAGAAATCAAGCGGTACCTTTCTCACTTTGACCTCACCGTTTTCCTGACGGATGGCGATATGGCAACGGTCCTTCTCCGGATCCATCTCCGGATAGTCACTTCTTGTAAAACAAAGCGGGGCTGAACTGGATTTCCGTGCCAGACTGGCATGAAGCACCATCTTTGCCACCGTGAGAATATCCAAAACCTCATGGATCCGCATAAGCTCATGCGGATTCCGGCAGGAAAGCTTCGGCACCATCTCTTTTTCAAAGGTGCTAAGAAGATCCAGGCCCTCCATGAGAAGTGCATCACATTTTACTCCTCCGCAGTAGTTCTGCATCGCTTTTGCGATCGCCATGTTCAGTTCTTTCCAGGTCATACCCTCTTCCGGATCCACAAAAAGCGGGGCATACAGACGTTTCTGCTCCTTTTTCACAGCTTCCGGATCGTAGGCAGTCCAGTCAGCCGTCAAAGCGGCTTTCGCTGCCTTACGGCCTGCGTAATAACCGGTCGCACAGGCAAAACCGGCACAGTCAGAAGCATAAAGCTGGTCACCTGCAGCGTAAACATTCTCAATATTTGTCATGAGATCCCAGTTGTGAAGGATCCCGCCGGGAGCTCCAAAAAACTGACGCTCCTGCTCCAGGAAGTTTGCTGACTGCCAGCCGGTTCCATAGCTCTGAAGCATATGCCTGGCCGGATCAAAGCCCCGGTCATTGTAATTCTTGTAGATCGGCACATTGGTCTTGGCCTCCTGACCCACCATCATGCCCCAGATCACCCGGCGTTCATTGTCCGGCATACGGCTTAAGTCCGCATAGAACGGAAGCTGATAGCCCCGCTTCATAAGCTCGCCGAAATCCAGCGTCTCCGGACCGCGGTACTCATACTTCGGATTGTCAATGACACCGCCCTTGAGGAAAAACTTCTGCCCCTCTGCCGGATAATAACGCTCGGAAACCGTCTTGAGCTCCTTCCCGTCACGGTCTACATAAGGGATCTCCACGCCTCTGGCATCCACCATGGTAGCTGCATACCAGGTGTTGTGATTGTTTCCTGCCCCGTATGGAGGGAAACTTCTTCCAGCTGCCGAAAACTCCGCCCGGACCGTTTTCTCCATCATGGTAAACTCCATGCCAGCTCTCCAGCCCATGGCATGACCGCTTCCGATGCTCTGCATGGGACGGAATTCACAAAGACCCGTAAGATCCGGATCAAACAGCCAGACCCTGGCCGGACGTGACATGGCAAGGACCGTCGTTTTCGCCTGGAAGATCATGAACTTTCCGGTCTGCACATTCATACCCATCGCACCGATGCCCTTCCTGCCCGTCTTGTCAAGAAGCAGCGCTGTGGCCTCCGTCCGGTCAAAGACACGGATGCCCAACCGCTTCATCTCCTTTACAAGGGCCGGTTTAAACGTCGTTCCCCAGACACGGAGCGTAAATTTATTCTTATAATCATACGCAAACATCAGTCCCGTCTTCTCATCACGGAACTCTGCGCCCTCAAACTCTCCTTCCGTATCACGGATCTTTCCTCCGAAAGCCTCCAGATCCAGAAGACGGTCATATCCCTCCCGGCATTCAATATAATGAGCGATACCGTTGCTGTACCAGTCCTGCTCCCGGACATACGCATTGGCAATCTCCTCCGGTGTCACCTCAGAACAGGGATTGGTACAGGCAGATTCCCAATGATCAAAACCGGTTCCTGCTGCTCCACTCTTCTCCGCTGCGCCCTTCTCCACAACAACGACCGAAAGACCCTTCCTCGCTGCCGCAATGGCCGCAAAACAACCGGAAAGACCGCCGCCAAGCACCAGCACATCACTCTTTATGATCTCCTCCCGGCCCACCTCATTCCCGTAAGGCCAGCTGTATTCTCTATGTTTCATGTCTCTATTCTTCTCCTTATCCCACGCATCTATACAATAACAACAGGATCAAAAATGATTCCTACGCATATAATGATGTTGGGGTCAAAAGGTCTTTTGCCCCCAACTGATGCCTACGAATTGCTCCGCTGCAAAGCAGCTCCCGCAATTCTATAAACATTCGAAATCCGCTGATTTACTGCGTAAATCGCTACTTTCTCATGTTTGGCGGGTCCCAAGTTCAAAAGCCTTATCATGCAAGCATGAACGGCTTTTTGACCTTTTGACCCTGGCATCATATAATAAAACTTTTAAATCCAAAATCAAACTAATTTTCCACCAGAAACTGCTTTTTACATAAAGTTATCCACACATTCCACAGATCCACTGTGGTTCAAATATCTGCTCCAAACCGATTCAACCCATGCTTTCTCAAACAACTCACTGTTTTATCTCGATTTCCACTCAAGTTTGCATGTGAGACAGACAAAGTTTCCGTCTGCCACCATACTTTCCAATATCATAGCACAGCTCCACACGCCAGTTTCCAATCAGGTTTTCATGTGGAGGCAGGGCAGAAATTCTTGGTTTGCCGAAATCTGCGTTATTCACAGAAATCCATTGTCTGAGCGAAGCGAGTTATGGATTTCTGTGAATGCCCTTAGCAGATTCCGGCAAACCCTAGAATTTCGCCCCGCCGCAACTGAAACCTGATGGAAACCGGCATGCGGGGCGTCCTCG
>CAKRQP010000071.1:0-11843 GCA_934393555.1 uncultured Lachnospiraceae bacterium | reverse complement strand
GATAACGCTTGACAGAACAAAAAAATCAATGTTAGAATGTAGTTCCAAAACCATGCTACATGGAGTGGATTTTTCTAAAGCAAATGCTTTATTTTTCGCCACACAGCCCTGGAGACTCTGCTGTGTGGCGTTTTTTTGCGCAAAAAAGAACAGGAGGTAAAAAATGGATCAAAGTTTTATGAAAGAGAAACCGGTCATGCCTTTGGTGATCACGATGGCAATTCCCATGACGATCTCCATGCTGGTCAATTCTCTGTACAACATCATTGACAGTTTTTACGTGGCGAAGATCAGCGAGCAGGCCATGACGGCACTCTCGCTCGTTTATCCGGCACAGAATCTTCTGATCGCCGTAACGGTAGGCTTTGCGATCGGTATGAATGCGGTGATCTCCTATTATCTGGGAGCCGGCATGAAGAAGCTGGCAGATACGACGGCAACCCTCGGGCTGTTTTTTAATATTCTCCACAGCCTTCTCATCGGTATGCTTTGCATCATCGGTATGCCGGCATTTCTGGGACGGTTTTCGAGTGATCCGGAGATCCTTCGTCTGGGCACCCAGTATGCCGGGATCGTCTTTCTCTTTGCGATCCCGAACGGTGCCGGGATCTCTTACGAAAAAATGTTCCAGGCGATCGGCAGGATGAAGGTTTCTATGATAAGCATGCTGGTGGGCTGTATCGTGAATATCATCCTGGATCCGCTGATGATCTTCGGCTTTGGCCCGTTTCCGGCCATGGGCATCGAAGGGGCTGCCTGGGCCACCGGAATCGGACAGGTGGTGTCTCTGGTGATCTACCTGGCTGTTTATTTTAAAGATGGCGACAATATTCCGGTAAAAATCTCCCTGAAAAACCTGCAGGACAGCGGAAAGACGCTGAAGAAGATCTATGGCATCGGGATCCCGGCTGCTTTAAATCTGGCGCTGCCTTCCTTTATGATCATGGTACTGAACGGTATCCTGGCGGCCTATTCTGCTTCCTATGTGCTGGTTCTGGGAGCTTATTATAAGCTGCAGACCTTTATTTATCTGACCGGAAACGGGATCGTCCAGGGGATGCGTCCCATCTGCGGGTATAATTACGGAGCGGGCGAATATAAACGCGTGAAAGCGATCTTTCAGGCAGGACTGGAGCTGATCAGCGTGGTCATGCTGGCAGGAACCGTACTTTGTCTTCTGATCCCGGATCGGCTGATCGGCATTTTCACATCGAATCAGGAGACGGTTTCACTGGGAAAAGAAGCCTTGCTCATCATCTGTCGAGGATTTATCCTTTCCGGTGTGTCTGTGACGATTTCCGGTGTTTTCGAAGGACTGGGAAAAGGAGTGGAATCGCTTCTGATCTCGCTGATCCGGTATCTGGTCGTGCTTCTTCCACTGGCGTTTCTGTTCAGCCGTTTTCAGGGGGCAGCCGGTGTCTGGCAGGCTTTCTGGGTGACAGAGCTTGTGGCTGCTGTGCTTTCCATAGTGCTTTTTGGACGGGTCATGGAAAAAATTTCCAGAGAAAAACGTTGACAGAGAAAAGAAATTTGTGTTATTATGACTCCTGCAAAATTTTATAAGAACTTTTAAATGCAAATGGTAGTGAATTGACAACGGGTGTTGTCTGTAGCGAAAGTTACGGATGACACCCGTTTTTTGTATGTCTGTTCGGAACGGAAAATGCGAAAAGCATGTGGAGTTGAACTCATACGGATATTCTTGAAAATTCATTACCGGAAGAGGAGGAAAATATGCCGCAGAATAAGAGAGAAAGTCTGATTTTTACTGTAATGATGTGTTTTTTTATGGTGTTTTTCATGAGTATTTATAACGTTGCCTGTCACCATGGTGCGTTTGATCTGGAAATCATCAAGGAAGCCTGGCTGGGCTTTCCTATTGCCTATTGTTTTGCTATGTGCTGTGACTGGTTTCTGGTATCCGGTCTGGCAAAAGGTTTTGCTTTTCAGTTTCTGGTAAAACCAGAGAGTGCGCCGCTGAAAAAAGTTCTTGCTGTTTCCTGTTGTATGGTAGTTCCCATGGTCATCATCATGTCCTTTTACGGAGCAATGGAAGCTGTTATCAGCGGGGGTGCCGGATGGGATCAGCTGCTTCTGATCTGGATCACCAACATTCCAAGAAATTTCATCATGGCACTGCCTCTGCAGCTTCTTGTCGCAGGTCCTGTTATCCGAGGACTTTTCCGGAGACTGTTTCCGGAAGGAACTGTGCTGGCTTAAGAGAAACCTTGTTTTCCCTGGCTATGGATGTGTCTGTCATCCATAGCCAGGAATTTTTTATATGAAAAGCTGATCCCGGCGTAATTTCCTTTGGCATACAAAAAAGCCCTGGAAAATCCAGGGCATAAGAAAAGCGCGAGACGGGACTCGAACCCGCGGCCTCGACCTTGGCAAGGTCGCGCTCCACCAACTGAGCCACTCGCGCATTTGCTTTTGAGATGTTGTCTCAAGCACAGGTCATATATTACTATAGAATTTTCGGTTTGTCAACAGGTAAAATGAAAAAAATTGAAAAAATTTTCAAAATGAGATATAATGAGCCACGACAGTATGGAAAGACCCGTGGAAACGGGAGTGGAACAGAAAGGATTCATCAGAATATTTATGAAAACATTGCTGATCGCGATCAATGCGAAATACATTCATTCCAATCTGGCAGTCTACAGTCTGAAGGCCAGTGCCGGAGTCTGGAAGGATGAGGTAGAGATCGCAGAATATACCATCAATCATCTCCGGGAGGATATCCTTGCAGATATTTACAGGCGAAAACCGGATGTGGCAGCTTTTTCCTGTTATATCTGGAACATGGAATATGTGCAGTCACTTTTGAAGGATCTGAAAAAAGTCCTGCCGGACACGGAGATCTGGCTGGGCGGTCCGGAGGTCTCATATGACTGTGAAGAGGTTCTGGAGCGGGAGCCGAATGTCCGGGGGATCATGACAGGCGAAGGTGAGACAACTTTTCGGGAACTTCAGTCCTGGTATCACGGAGAAGGAAAGCTTTCGGACATCCGGGGGCTGGTTTACCGGGACGAGGAGGGAAAGCTCTGTCATACCGGTATCCGGGAATACGAAAAGCTGGATGACCTTCCCTTTGTCTATGAAGATATGACAAAATTTCAGAATCGGATCATCTATTATGAAAGCAGCAGAGGCTGCCCTTTTTCCTGCAGCTACTGCCTTTCTTCCATTGACAAGAGGGTGCGTTTCCGAAGTCTTCCTCTTGTGAAAAGGGAACTGGCATTTTTCCTGGAACACCGGGTTCCCCAGGTGAAATTTGTGGACCGGACCTTTAATGTGAACCATGCTAGGACAAAAGAGCTTCTCCGTTTTCTGAAAGAGCAGGATAACGGCGTTACGAATTTTCATTTTGAGATCTCGGCAGATCTTCTGGACGAGGAAGAGATCGAACTTCTGAACAGCCTGCGCCCCGGTCTGGTACAGCTGGAGATCGGTGTCCAGTCTACAGACGGGGCAGTTCTGGGAGCGATTCACCGGACCGCGGATTTTGAGATCATTGCAGATAAGGTACGGAGGATCCAAAAAGGCCGGAATGTCCATCAGCATCTGGATCTGATTGCCGGTCTTCCTTATGGTACACCGGAGGAATTCCGAAGCTCCTTTAACGATGTTTACCGTCTTCGGCCGCAGCAGTTTCAGCTGGGTTTTCTGAAGGTTTTAAAAGGCTCGGAAATGGGACAAAGAGCCGGAGAGTTCGGTGTGGTGCGGACGGAACGTCCGCCTTATGAGGTGCTTTCCACCAAATGGCTGAGCTACGGGGATGTGCTGAAGATCAAAGGCATCGAGGAAATGGTGGAGGTCTATTATAACAGCTGGCAGTTTGCACGTACCGTGGAGCTTCTGACGGAAGAATTTGAAGACTTTTTCGGACTTTATGAAGCACTGGCAGATTTCTATGAGAAACAGGGCTATAACGGGCGGAGTCATTCCAGAATGGAGCGTCTTCTGATCCTGCGGGAATTTGCCCTTTTTGTAAACCGGGACAGAAAGGCTTTGTTTGAGCAGGCACTTCTGATGGATCTTTATGCCCGGGAAAAGAGTAAGAGCCGTCCGGCCTTTGCTCCGGATCTTTCCGGCAGAAAAAATGAGATCTATGAGTTTTATAAAAAAGAAGCGGAGGCACACCGGTATCTTACCGGGGAAACGTATGAGTCCATGAATGCACGCCAGCTTCTGAACCAGACGCATCTGGAAATCCTGTCCGGAGAAAAGGAAGAGTGGTACCTTTTTGATTATCAGAAAAGAGATCCTCTGACCGGTGATGCCAGGATCGTCCAGATCTATTGAGAAGATAAGGAGAATACGAATGACAGAAGAGATCATCGCCCTGGATCTTGAGACCACAGGGCTGAACCCGAGGACGGATCAGATTCTGGAGCTCGGAGCAGCACGCATCCGGAATGGCCGGGTGGAAGACACCTATGCGGCTTTTATCAATATTGGAAAAAAGATCCCGGAGTTTATCGTAGGACTGACCGGGATCACAGATGAGATGGCGGCAGGAGGTCTTCCTCTCGAGGAAGCACTGGATGGTTTTCTTGATTTTTGCGGAGAAGCACCGATTCTGGGTCATAACGTTCTTTTTGACTACAGCTTCCTGAAACAGAAGCTTGTCAATGCCGGCCAGAGCTTTGACCGGGAAGGCATTGATACGCTGGCTCTTGCAAAGAAATTTCTGCCGGAGCTTCCCAGCCGTACGCTGGAAGCCCTCTGCCTGCACTATGGGATCAGTCAGGAGAAAAAACACCGGGCTTATGAGGATGCACTTTCCGCGTATCGCCTCTATGAATGTCTGGGCCGGGAGTTTTTCTCTGCAAGCCCTGCGGCATTTGAGCCGAAACCGCTGGTTTATCAGGTGAAGAAGGAGAGTCCTGTTACGATTTCACAAAAACGGTACTTGAATGATTTGATAAAATATCATAGAATAGAAACGGACGCTGTCCTGGAGCAACTGACCAAAAGTGAGGCGTCCAGAATGATCGACAACATTATTTCCCAGTATGGAAAGATCAAGAGGTGAAAGATATGATGAATTTTAACAATAAAAAAACGCAGAAAACCATCGCAGCAGTGATCTGCCTTCTTCTGGTGATCGCAATGATCCTGCCCATGGTTTTAAGCTATCTGGAGTAAGTCGGCAAGAGGAGTCACAATGAAAAAAAGAAAGAAAATAAGTCTGGTCCTGACAGCCTGCACGGCGTTTGTCCTGGCAGCGGGAGGTTCTGTCCTGGCAGATGAGACAGAGACGATCAGTAAAAATGTTTATATCGGAGGCGTGAATGTTTCCGGTATGACGGAGGAACAGGCGACAAAAGCAGTAGAAGAGAAGCTGGGAAAAGGAACCGGCGGAAACTATACCGTAAAGCTTGGCGATGAAGAGATCCAGGCTACAGCAGAAGATTTTGGGATGGAATGGACCAACCGGGAGGTTGTTCATGAGGCGCTGGAGGTAGCCAAGGGCGGCAATCTCATCAAACAGTATAAAGAGAAAAAAGATCTGCAGGTGGAACCAAAGAACTTTGACGTGGCGTATGCTCCCAATGAGCAGGCAGTCAAAGCCTATGTGGAGAAGCTTGCAGCAGAATATAACCGGGATGCGGAAGAGGGAGATATCACATTCGCAAACGGATATCCGGAGGTAACGGGCGGTGAGACCGGGATCGCAGTCAATGTGGATCAGTCGGTTTCCACCATGATGAAAGAACTGAAGGGCGACGGTACAGAGCTTACGGTTGTGGCGGAGGTCCAGAAGCCTTCCGTTACGAAAGAAGAGCTGAGTCTGGTAAAAGATGTGCTGGGAACAGCGACCACGTATTATGGTTCCTCTTACGAGAGAAATACCAACGTGGAAGTGGGAGCGTCCAAGATCAACGGTACGCTTCTCATGCCGGGAGAATCCTTCTCAGTGACGGCAGCAGTAACACCTTTCAATGCGGATAACGGCTATTATCCGGCTCCCTCATATGAGAGTGGCCAGGTGGTGGACACTTATGGCGGTGGTATCTGTCAGGTTTCCACGACCCTTTATAATGCGGTCCTGAAAGCAGAACTTCAGGTGAATGAGCGTCACAACCATACCATGCTGGTCTCCTATGTGGATCCGTCCAAGGATGCAGCCATTGCAGAAGGTCTGATGGATTTTGTGTTTACCAACAATACGGATGCCCCGATCTATATCTATGGTGTGGGGTATCAGGGAACGCTGAACTTTACCATTTATGGCCATGAGACCAGAGATCCGAACCGTTCGATCTCTTTCCGGAGCGAGACCTTAAGCCAGACGGATGCTAGCACTAATATCAAACTGGTAGCGAAGGCAGATCAGAACATCGGTTATCTGAACCAGACCCAGAGTGCCCATCAGGGACTGGAGGCTGTACTCTGGAAGGATATCGTCAATGCGGACGGAACCACCGATACGGTTCAGGTCAATTCCAGCAGTTATCAAGCGTCACCGGCCATTTATGAGGTAGGTATTGTTTCACCCAATGCCCAGGCCTCTGCGGCGATCCAGACCGCCATTGCCAATAATGACCTGGCGACGGTTCAGGCAGTGATCAACGGAAGCTACGGTTCGACTACGACACCGGAAACAACCGCACCTGAGACAAGCGCACCGGAAACGACTGCGCCTGAGACGAGTGCACCGGAAACAAGTGCCCCCGAGACCTCCGCGCCGGAAACGAGCGCACCGGAAACCTCTGCGCCGACGCAGGATCCGTCAGGAGACATGGATGACAATGTACTTCCGGATCCGGGGCAGGATGTGACGGTGATCCAGTAGCAGAAACGGATAGAAAGAAAAAAGAAGGGTGCCGTATGACATCAAAAGCGTACGGTGCCCTATTTTTATCTCCACCGATTTTGGAGGAGCAAAAGAAAGGGGATAGCTATTTGCATACCATGGTAACAGACGGCAGCTCCCGTCTCAGACCGGGCATGGAACTGGTCCTGACCAGATGGATTGCCCTTTCCGGGACAGCAAAGCTGGCTGTAGAAAAAGAAGAAGAGCTTCTGAAACGCTTTCCGGAGACTCTGGTGCGGGAAGCACAGCATTTTTCAGATCTGGAAGAGATCAAAGAAACACTGGAGATCGCCGGGCGTGTGGGAACAGATCACGGAACCGGTGAAGAGGAAAAGGAATATTATCCATTGGGAGAAGGCGGCATCCTGAAAGCACTCTGGGAGATCGCGGACCAGGCAGGACTGGGACTGAGTGCAGAACTTCGGAAGCTTCCGATCCGTCAGGAGACCGTAGAGATCACAGAGCTTTTTGATCTGGATCCCTATCGGATGGACTCGAAAGGCGCTGTGCTCATTGGTACCTTCCATGGCATGGAACTGACCGAAGAACTGAAACGGGCGGGGATCCCGGCGACAGTGATAGGAAGAGTCAGCAAAGGACCGGAACGGATCCTTTACAATCAGGAAATCAAACGATACATCGAAAAACCAGCAAGAACAGAGAAAAAGGAGAATGAAGGATGAGAGAAGCAATCTTAACATTTCTGGAAAAAAACAGCCGGATCGATTTGAAGGAACTGGCAGTGATCCTGGGTACCGATGAAGCGACTGTTGCCAACGAAATCGCAAAAATGGAGCAGGAACACATTATCTGCGGTTATCATACGCTGATCGACTGGGACAAGACCTCCGCAGACAAGGTGACTGCCCTGATCGAGGTCCGCGTGACCCCTCAGAGAGGGCAGGGCTTTGACTCCATCGCTGAGCGGATCTACAATTATCCGGAAGTCCGTTCTGTGTATCTGATCTCCGGTGCATTTGACCTTATGGTGATCCTGGAAGGAAAGACGCTGAAAGAAGTTTCCGGCTTTGTATCCGATAAGCTTTCCACGCTGGATTCTGTTTTGAGTACAGCGACTCATTTTATCCTGAAAAAATACAAAGACCACGGAACGATCTTTGAGAAAAAAACAAGAGATGAAAGGATGCCGGTGACCTTATGAGAGACCCTCTGACAAAAAAAGTAGTGGATATCGCACCCTCCGGTATCCGGAAATTTTTTGATATTGTAAGTGAAATGGACAATGTGATCTCTCTCGGTGTTGGCGAACCGGATTTTGATACGCCCTGGCACATCCGTGATGAGGGTATCTACAGTCTGGAGAAAGGCCGTACGTTCTATACGTCTAATGCAGGTTTGAAAGAGCTCCGTGAGGAGATCTGCCGTTATCTAAAACGCCGGTTTGCACTGGATTATGATCCGGTAACAGAGACACTGGTAACGGTGGGAGGCAGTGAGGCGATCGATCTTGCCATGCGTGTCATGCTGGATCCCGGAGATGAAGTCCTGATCCCGGAGCCCTGCTATGTTTCCTATGTCCCCTGTTGTACGCTGGCCGGAGGAAAGCCTCATATCATCGAGCTCCAGGCAAAAAACGAATTCCGGCTGACAAAAGAAGAGCTTCTGGAACACATCAATGAAAAGACAAAGATCCTGGTTCTGCCTTTCCCGAACAATCCCACCGGCGCTATTATGAGCCGGGAGGATCTGGAGGCGATCGCAGAAGTTGTAGAGGAAAAAGATCTGTTTGTCCTTTCGGATGAGATTTATGCAGAGCTTACCTACGGCGGAAATCACGTTTCGTTTGCTTCCCTGCCGGGAATGAAGGAGCGGACCATTACCATCAATGGTTTCTCCAAATCCCATGCCATGACGGGCTGGCGCCTGGGCTATGCCTGCGGTCCGGCAGCCATTATCCGGCAGATGACAAAGGTTCATCAGTTTGCCATTATGTGTGCACCGACAAACAGCCAGTATGCAGCGGTGGAGGCTCTCCGGAACGGTGATCCCGATGTGGAGGAAATGCGTCAGGCTTATAATGGCCGCCGCCGGTATCTGCTTCATGCGTTTGAAGAGATGGGGCTTCCCTGTTTTGAACCCAAGGGTGCGTTTTATGTATTTCCTTCTATTCAGAAATTCGGTATTTCTTCGGATGAGTTTGCAGAACGTCTTCTCCGGGAAGAACGGCTGGCTGTCGTTCCCGGGACGGCTTTCGGAAGCTGCGGAGAAGGCTTTCTCCGGATCTCCTATGCGTATTCCCTGGAAGATCTGAAAAAGGCGCTGGAGCGTCTGAAACACTTCATTGAGAAGCTGGAAGGAGGAAGATAAGGATGGCACAGCTGAATATCGTTCTCCTGGAGCCGGAGATCCCCTCCAATACGGGAAATATCGGCCGGACCTGCGTGGCTACCGGGACCAGGCTGCATCTCATCGAACCTCTGGGCTTTCGCCTTACCGAAAAGAATCTCAAGCGTGCCGGAATGGATTACTGGAAAGATCTCGATGTGACGACCTACATCAATTATGAAGATTTTCTGGAAAAGAATCCGGGGGCCAAGATCTATATGGCCACGACCAAAGCACCACAGGTTTATACCGATGTTTCTTACGAGCCGGACTGTTATATCATGTTCGGCAAAGAAAGTGCCGGTATTCCGGAGGAGCTTCTTCTGGAAAATCAGGAACGGGCGGTCCGTATCCCGATGATCGGAGACATTCGTTCCCTGAACCTGGCCAATTCCGTGGCTGTTGTGCTCTATGAGGCTTTAAGGCAGAATCATTTTGACCACATGCGTCTGGATGGTCATCTGACCAGATACGACTGGAAATAAAAAAACGGCAGAAAACAGAAAGGATCAGACTTCTGTTTTCTGCCATTTTTTATGAGGCACTCTGCAGAGTAAAGGTAAACTCGCTTCCGACGCCTTCGGTGCTTACTACATTGATGTTTTCTCCATGCGCCTGGATGATCTCTTTTACGATGGCAAGGCCAAGACCGGTGCCCTTCTTATCTTTTCCTCTGGAAAGATCTGTTTTATAAAAACGGTCCCAGATCTTCGGCAGGGAATCCTGAGGGATCCCAAGGCCGGTGTCCTTGATGGAAACAAAGACTTTCTCACGCTTCAGCAGGGTTTCCATGTAAATGACGGAATGATCCGGACTGAATTTTATCGCATTGTCGATGAGATTATAAAGAATCTGCTGGATCTTTTCCTTATCCGCATGGACCAGGAGGCCTGGTTCGTCAAAAAGAAGCGAAAAACGGATTCCACGGGCATTGCAGCGGCCTTCAAAGGTTTCCAGGGTCTTCCGGATGACCTCGTTGATATCAAAATCGCTCATTTCCATCAGATATCCGTTGTCATCAAAGGTGTTCAGTGTGAGAAGGCCTTTTGTGAGCTTTTCCAGGCGCTCTGTTTCGGACAGGACGATGTTCAGGTAGCGGTCCTGCATCTCCACCGGGATCGTCCCGTCCAGAATGGCTTCCACATAGCCTTTGATGGAAGTGAGAGGTGACCGGAAATCGTGAGAAATGTTGGAAATGAACTTTCTCTGGTTTTCGCCTCCTTTTCCGGCCTGTCCGGCGAGAACCTGGAGACTGGCACCAAGGTATTCCAGCTCATCGGCCGGTTCTTTGATGAACCTGTAATCCAGATTTCCGGCGGCATATTCTCCGGCGGCATAGATGAGCCGGTCCAGCGGACGGCTGATAAGAAGCCAGAAGCCGAGAACCAGGATCAGCGAAAGACCCAGGATCGCCAGAAGAATAAGATAGGAAATATTCAGGATGGAATTACATTCCCGTTCGATCTTTGAGAGATAGCAGTGGATAATGATATAGCCCTTTACGGTGTCGCCGGAGGTGACCGGGCTGCCTACACTCAGGACATCCCTGGAATAATAGCCGAAAAAGGTGCCGATCTGGTAGTAGCTGCCTGCAAACGCTCCGGGATCCATTTCCGGAAGCTTTTCCGGATCATCGGTCTCTTCAAAAGGCCGGGAGGTGTCGATCAGGATGTTTCCGGAGATATCCGTCAGCCAGATGGTGGAATTCTGGTAAGCTGCCGCGGAGGAAAGAAAATGATAGAGATCCTCCCGGGAGCTTAAGGACTTCATATAGGACTGGATCAGAGAACCGGAGGCGATCCGGCTGGCATCCTGATAGAGATCGTCCGCGACGCTTTTTGTCACATATTTTCTGGCAAGAGACATACCGAAGGTGGAAACGGCAAGGAAACTCAGCAGGGCAAACAGAGCATAAAGAATGGCAAATTTCACGCGGAGGCGTTTTTTCATGGATGCTTCACCTCAAATTTGTATCCGATGCCCCAGACGGTGGAGATGGACCATTCCTCATGATCCTTGATCTTTTCACGGAGCCGCTTGATATGGACATCTACGGTACGGGTATCGCCCATATATTCATAGCCCCAGATGTGATCCAGCAGCTGCTCTCTGGTGAAAACCTGATTGGGAGAAGCTGCGAGAAAATAGAGAAGCTCCAGTTCTTTTGGGGGCATGTCAATGGTTCTGCCGCGGTAGATCACGGAATAGTTTGTCTGATTGACGATGAGATCCGGATATTCCACGATTTTTCCTTTGGGTTTGTCTGTTCCGTTTTTGTCCGGCTGAAAACGGCGCAGCACTGCTTTGACCCGGGCAACCAGTTCCTTGGAGTCAAAGGGTTTGATGATATAGTCGTCCGCACCAAGCTCCAGTCCAAGGACCTTATCAAAGATCTCACCCTTGGCAGAGAGCATGATGATGGGGACGTTGGATCGCTGGCGGATCTCCCGGCAGACCTGATAACCATCCATACCTGGCAGCATCAGATCCAGGAGGATCAGATTCGGAGCGAACGAATCAAAGCTTCGAAGAGCGGCTTCGCCGTCGCCTACGATCCGGGTATCAAAACATTCTTTGTTGAGATAGAGGGCGATGAGCTCTGCGATATTGCTGTCATCGTCCACGATCATGATTTTCTGTTTTGCAGCCATGTTTTTGCCTCGCTTTCCTG
>CAKRQP010000070.1:0-11848 GCA_934393555.1 uncultured Lachnospiraceae bacterium | reverse complement strand
TTATATAATCATTCAACCCAGAAGATTTTTCACCATATCCGCATGGAAGACCACTTCCGAAACGTGATCCACCTCGATCTGATACAGGGCATTCGCTGCAAGATGCTCTGCCGCCTGCTCCAGATCACGGATTCCTGTGGTATCTCTGTATTTTTCAATGACCGCATCCAGTCCGTCCGGTGCTACCTGGCACTCATTTTCCTTAAGGCTCATCCGTTTCAATACCTTGGGAAGGGCGAATCTGGAGAAAATAACCTTCTTCTCCTCATCCGTATAATCCGGAATGTCAATCACTGCAAAACGGGACATCAGCGGTGCGCTGATCTGATCCTTCTCATTGGCCGTGGCGATGGGATAAACGCCGACCGTAGGGATCATACACTCCATGTAGTTGTCCGTGAAGCCCAGGTTATCGAGAAGCGTCAGAAGCACATCCGCAGGATTTCCATTTCCTTTTCCGGAAGCAGCTTTATCCAGTTCGTTGATGATAAAGACCAGGTTGGACTCTCCTGCTGCTGAAAAAGCCTCCATGATGATACCCGGTTTTGCATTTGCATAAATACGGGAACTTCCGGTGAGCTGCTCCGGATCGTTGATGGAACTCATATCCAGGGTTGTCCAGGGCAGCCGGAGGATCCGCGCCACCGCGTAGGCGATCTGGGATTTACCGGTTCCTGCCGGGCCAACCAGAAGCAGGCCATACGCCGGAAGCGTATGTGTCCGGTTGATCTGGATGATGGTCTCGATGATCCTCTGTTTTACCTTCTCCATGCCGTAGAGCTCTTCATCCAGGATCCGGCGTGCCTCCACGGGATCAATGGCTTCAAAATAATTATTCTTCCACTGCACATTCATCATGATGGAAAGGGCTCTCTGCGCATGACGGCGTTCCTCCGGGGAAACCTCATGGGAACGGGCGACTGCCAGGTTTCTTCTGGCCCAGAGCCGGATGTTATCGGGAAGGGTTCTTCCTGCACAGGTCATAAAATCCGTGATGCTCTGGATACTGGTAAGCTTCATCTCATCGCCGGTCTCGTCCTGATCCTCATCCTCGGTTTCCTCTTCCGGTGCATTACTGGAAAGAAGCCGCTCGATCATGAACTGCAGGAAACCGTCTTCGGCTGAAAGCTTGGTTCCGCCTCCGAAGGCTGTTTCTCTGATCTTATAGACTGCGTAACCATCCGGAGTATTCTGACCAGAAAGACGTACATGGATGTGATTGTCTCCCAGCCAGCGGATCAGGCTTGCAAAACGGGCATCCACTTTACGGATATCCGCGCTCATAACACCGTCTTCTTCCTGAAATTCAAAAGCAGTCTTTTTCTCCGGATTGGAAAAAACGCCGCAGGAGTGGTGTTTCCACTGTCTTGTGTCATTGGAAAGCACAAGAATGGGCTGCTCCGGTGAAGTCGTGTTCTCGTTGGAAGCAAAAGTGGTATATGTACAAACGGAATCTTCTGTTTTTTCTGTTGATGCATTGCTGAAATCAAATACTGGCATAATCATCCTCCTTTACTTATCTTCCTGCCTGTGGATTGCCTGGCTGCTCCACAGCTTCCGCAAACCCACAACCATCGTAACTGTCCAGTACCTTCAAAGGGATAGCGGTTCCTGCACAATTACCAAACATCCATAGTCTATCATGAATTTTTATGCACAACAACCGCATTTTCAAAAAAAGAACTGATCTTCTCTTTGTCCAGCTTTTCGCCAATGACGATGATCACGTCCTGTCCGGCAGCCACCGGTTTTACCGTCAGCTCCCGGGCGGTGGCATTGAGTTCCAGCCACTGTCCTTTTTCATCCAGAAGAAAGCCCTTGACCCGGTGGACTTTTCCACAGGAAGGATCCTTCAGAAGGTCTTCGGCAATCGCCTTTGCCCGCTCCACCTCTGTCTTCTGATCCATAAAATAAAGAGACTGAAAAACTTCTTCCTCACTTATATCCAGTTTTCTCCAGCTTTCTGCATGAAAGCCACTCTCAGAAATACCCTTCCATTCTTCATCGGTCAGGTCTTCCCACTTTTTCCCGAAAATATCCTTCTCCGGATCCAGTCTCCGGCTGCACTGAACGCCTTCCAGTGCCCGGTTTAAATGAGCCTTCGTATCCGCGATCTCCTCCGGCGATGCATCCTCCGTCTTACTTAAGAGGATTTTTCCTGCATTTGCCACCTCAGAAGCCAGAATATAATCCGCTTCCCCGGAAAGCTCCGGGGAAAGGTGGGCATCTACAATGGTGATAACACTTCCCACCCGGTACCAGCGGTCCAGCGGTTCTTCTCTTAAAGCATCGAAGAATTCATCCACATCAAACACACCGGAGGGCTCCACCAGTACCCGGTCGTAACCGCACATGCCCATGGCGATAAGCTTCGTCTTGAAACGTCTCCTGTGACAGTCCTTATCACAGCCCCCGGAAACCATCTCCAGCTCACAATGCTCCCCTTCCAGATCCTGCAGGAGCATCATGTCCACATTAACTGCACCGAAATCATTTTCCAGAATCCCGATATTTTCTCCTTTTCTCATGAGATATTCCGCATAGTTCCGGATAAATGTCGTCTTTCCGGCTCCCAGAAAACCGGTGATCAGATCGATCTTTACCATTTTTCAGTCCTTTCTATTCCGTCCGTCTGTGTTTTTACACAGATCTATGCTTATCCTTCTCTTCCATCCATCCGCTCTGCGATGGTCCGCGCCACATAGACTCCGCTGGCGGAGGCATGGGACAGAGAATGGGTCACGCCGCTTCCGTCACCGATGATGTAAAGCCCCGGATAAATACTCTCCAGATGGTCATCCAGAGAAACTTCCATGTTGTAGAACTTGACTTCCACGCCATAAAGAAGGGTATCGTCGTTGGCTGTTCCAGGAGCGATCTTATCCAGTGCATAGATCATCTCCACGATACCGTCCAGAATCCGTTTCGGCAGTACCAGGCTTAAATCACCCGGCGTAGCTGCCAGAGTCGGCGTTACCAGCCCCTCCGCGATCCTCTTCTCGTTGCTTCGTCTTCCGCGCTCCAGATCGCCGAAGCGCTGCACCATAACGCCGCCTCCCAGCATATTGGAAAGGCGGGCAATGCTCTCACCGTAGCCGTTGCTGTCCTTGAAGGGCTCAGAGAAATGCTTTGCCACCAGAAGGGCAAAGTTGGTGTTCTCTGTCTGCTTGTCCAGTCCCTCATAGCTGTGACCGTTTACGGTGACAATGCCGTTGGTATTCTCGCTTACCACGATGCCGTGGGGGTTCATACAGAAGGTACGGACATTATCCTCAAACTGATGGGTACGGTAGACGATCTTGCTCTCATAAAGTTCATCGGTCAGGTCAGAGAAAATGACAGCCGGAAGCTCGACACGGACACCGAGATCCACACGGTTGGATTTAGTCGGGATATCCATCTCCTTACAAACTTCTTCCATCCATTTGCTTCCGCTTCTTCCGACGGAAACAATACACTGATCACAGTCAAAAAATTCATCCGTACAGTGGATCCGGTACCCGCTTGCCAGCTTTTCCATCCTCTGTACCGGTTTGTCAAAATAAAATTCCACTTTATCCTTCAGTTCATTGAAAAGATTCTCCAGAACCACATAGTTGATATCGGTTCCCAGGTGGCGTACCGAAGCATTCAGAAGGTTCAGACCGTTCTGCATACAGATCTTTTTGAATCTGGTTCCTGCCGTAGAATACAGCTTTGTTCCCTCTCCGCCGTGGAGCAGATTGATCTCATCCACGTACTTCATCAGTTCGATAGCCGGCTGTTTACCGATATGTTCGTACAGAGTGCCGCCAAAATCATTGGTGATGTTATATTTTCCGTCAGAAAATGCACCAGCTCCGCCGAAACCGCTCATGATGGAACAGCTCTTACAGTGGATACAGGACTTGATCTTCACACCGTCGATCGGACATTTTCTCTGATTCAGCATGTGACCGGCCTCAAAGACAGCCACCTTCAGTTCCGGTTTCTTTTTCATCAGTTCATAAGCCGCAAAAATTCCTCCAGGACCTGCACCGATGATGATAATATCATAAGCTTTCATAGGCTTCCTCCTCTTTTTGTGTACTCTTTTTCTCTTTTGATTATACGAAAATTTCCCCTTGCAAACAAGGGGAAATCCGGCTTTTACGATTTGTTTTTTCCATACAGGAAATGCTTATTATAGTAGTTATTTGTCTGTTTGATCTGCTCCGCCAGTTCTTCCGTTCCCATGGATTCACAAAGCGTTGCTTCTTCTGAAAAAAGATTGGTTCCAAGTCCCAGCCGGTTGCCCGGGATCTCCACACCAAGCGCTGCCAGTGTCGTCGGGAACAGATCCAGTGCACAGAAGATCCGGTCGTGCGGATCCGCAGCCTCTGCTGCCGCATGAACGATAACGTTGTAATCCGTCCGGTGAAAATCTTCCTCTACAGAATCCGAATAAGCCGCATCCATCGTCAGATGATCCCCGCAGAGAACGACGGTGGTATTGTCCGCAAAGGGCTGCTCCTTGATCCATTCCACAAAATCAGAAAGCTGCCTGTCAGAGCAGGAGATTACGTTATAATAGGGATTTTCATACGTATCCTCACAGAGCTCACAGGTATATCCCTCCACGCAATGAGTGTCCATGGTCGCCATGGTCAGATTGAAGGGTTCCCCTGTTTCATACAGCCGGTTCAGTTCTTCCTTTGCAAACGCAAAAAGCTTTTCATCCTCAAAGCCCCACCACTCATAATAATCCTCCGGTATCCAGCCGTTTTCTTTTGCATAAGCATAATCCCGGATCTCATAATCTCCGTGCTGCTGGAAATAGTGATCCGTTCCTGCAAAAGCCGCCTCCGAACCGATCAGAAGTTCCTGCTGATATCCTTCTTTTTCCAGGATCTGCCCCAGCGTCGTAACTCCCGGAAGAAAGGTCTCGTACATATTATAATCGTTGCGGGCCAGAGGGATGGAAAGCGGGATCCCGCTGGTCTGTGCCACCATGGAAGCCATCGTCCAGCTGCAGTTCGCCATCTCGGTCATCCCGTAACCTTCCGGTTCTGAAAAATACGTACTTCCCTTTTCCCGCTGAAGCCTGGTCAGATTCGGAAGCAGATTTTCCTCCTGAAATCCGCCGTACTCTCTGGAAGCAAAGGTCTGTTCAAAGGATTCCAGGAAAATATAGATCAGATTCCTTTTTTTCTCCGGAAAAGTCAGTTCTACCGTATTGGGATCAACGTAATACGTTTCATAAAGCTTTGATGCATGCGTCTGTGCATAAAGATAAGACGGAATGTCAAACCGCCAGATCCCATATCCTGCGGAACACAGAAGACAAAGGACGGAAAGCACCAGAAGATGTTTCCGAAGTCCCGTCAGGATCCGACGTTTAAAAACCCTCTCCGGTTTTCTTAAAAGAAGCCAGAGCAGAAGTCCCGTCACTGCACAGGGCGGAACTGCATACAAGAGATAATTCCAGACGATATCCGAATTGGTCCCGGTCATGGGAACCCGCATCTGGAAGATCAGTTTATCCATCGTCAGGTCTGCAAAGTAATTTTCCATCCAGACAAAGGAAGCACCCATCCATACGGCCAGCAAAAGCAGAATGACTGCCGCTTTTTTCGTATTTTTATGTTTTTGTCTTTTCAATGTTGTTCTCCCCCTGAATCCCGGATCAGAATCCGCGGATCGCATCGGAACCGTCATCCTCTGTATTTTCAATGGAACGGATCACTACATAATACGTATAAGAATCACTGACCTTCACAGCTACCCGGTCTCCTACTTTATGTCCCAGAATGGCTTTTCCAAGCGGGGATTCCGTACTGATCCTGCCGGAAAGGGAATTTCCCCGGATAGAAGTGACCAGCTTATAGGTCTCTGTTTCATCATCCTCTTCCATATAGAGCTGAACGGTATTATTCAGTCCCACCTCATCTTCCCTGGAATTATCCGTAATGATCTCTGCATTCTTGATCATCCTCTCCAGATAGCGGATGCGGCTCTCATTCTTATTTTTGTCCCTTTTCGCTGCGTAATATTCAAAGTTCTCACTTAAATCACCCTGGGCTCTCGCTTCCTTCACAGCCTCGATGGCTTCCTTTCTCACCACAAGCTTCCGGTGATCGATCTCTTCCTGAAGACGTTCCACGTCTTTTTGAGTCAGTTTCTCATGATACATGACGTTTCTCTCCTTTCACACACATTCAGACGGCTGCCGCCGCCCGTCCGATTGTTTATTTTACCACCTGGTTGGTGTATTGACAATAAAGAGATAGTAAGAATATCCTTAAAAATATCTGAATATCTCTGCTTGCCGGATAAAGGAAAGTTGACTATACTGAAGATAACATTGCGTGAGCTGCTTTGAAGCGTAGCAATTTGCAGGTATCATTCACTTTAGGAGGTACATTATGAAACAATCAGAAGAGCTCCGGGAGCTCCTTCATTCCATCCATAGAAAAAGTTATCCGGCCTACAAGGGACTGAAAGGAATTTACGATTTCCGGACCTATCGGCTTTCCATCGACCATGTGCAGGGTGACCCGTTCGCTTCCCCCTCCAGCGTCAGTGTCCGGATCTGGCGGGACCGGGCCGGCTTCCCTGATACTTATTTAAAGGAAGATTTTCAGCGGACGGCCCTCGCGGATTTTCTCACGCGGCAGTTTTCGGCCGCCATCTCCCGCTTTAATTTCCGGGCAAAAGGCTCCGGAAAGAGCGGCCTTCTCTCCACCAGCAGCTGCAGCCAGGAGATTTTAAAGCGGACATCCCTCTCCATTACGGAAAAAGAATTCATCGCCCGCTTTGAGGCAGGCTTTCCCGCCAACGGCCGGACCATCAATGCACCGGAGCTGGAAAAGATCTTTTTTGATTTTCTTCCCAAAGCTGTGAGCCAGTCCTTCTTCTACCGGAATTTGAAGGCAGGAGAAGTCCGGCAGGTGATCGAGCTTTCCGAGGATCAGAATTTTATCCGCAAAGAGCTCCCCAGGCTGGGTCTTATCGCCTTCGTTGCCGACGGCTCCATTCTCCCCCGGGAGAGCGGCATTTCCCAGAAACCGATGAAAGGCAGCGTCCCCTTTATTTCCCCGGAAAGTCTCCGCGTGGAGCTTACGCTTCCCCATCATGGAAAAATCACCGGCCTGGGAATCCGAAAGGGAATCACACTTATTGTAGGTGGCGGTTATCATGGAAAATCGACGCTGCTCTCAGCGCTGGAGCGCGGTGTTTATAACCATATCGCCGGGGACGGCCGCGAATATGTGATCACCGATCCCACTGCTGTGAAACTCCGCTCCGAGGACGGACGGCTGATCCGGGAAGTCGATATCTCTCTTTTCATCAATGATCTTCCAAATAAAAAAGACACCCACCGCTTCTCCACCCCGGATGCCAGCGGAAGTACTTCCCAGGCTGCGGGAATTGTGGAGAGTATGGAGGCGGGAAGTCAGGTTTTTCTTCTGGATGAGGATACCTCTGCTACCAATTTCATGGTGCGGGACAGCTTTATGCAGAGTGTGATTCACCGGGAAAAAGAGCCGATCACGCCGTTTCTGGAACGGGCAAGGGATCTCTATGAAAAATGTGGAATTTCCACGGTGCTCGTGGCCGGAAGCTCCGGGGCTTTCTTTCATATCGCGGATACGGTAATTCAGATGGATGCGTACCGGCCGATGGATATCACAGAGAAGGTGAAGTCCATGCTGGAAGAATATCCGTTGAAAAAGACGGATGTGCCGGAGTTCGTGATGCCGGAATTTAAAAGAGAGCTTTTCTTTAAAAAAGCAGGGGAAAATGATAGGATTAAAACCCGGGTGAGGGGGAAAGATGGCTTTCAGGTTGGAAAAGAGGCGCTGGATCTGCGGTATGTGGAGCAGATTGTGGATGTGGAGCAGACGGCAGCACTGGCTGCCATGCTCAGGTATACGATGGAGCATATAAATGGAAGTAAAAGGATTTCGGAAATCGTGGAAATGTTGGAAAAAGAGATTTCCAGCGGCGGGCTGGAGGCCGTAGTCGGTGGGGATTGCGTAAGGTGTGGCTTGGCGATGCCGCGGAAGCAGGAGATCTTCGCGTGTCTTAACCGGTATCGCGGTTAGAAGATTATATTGAGGGGGCGCGCTCCGAGTCGCGAGCCCGCCCGCCCCCTCAAACTCCCCCAACCGGGCCCGCTTAGAAAATATGGGGCTTACGTCAGACTGGAATATGGCGATAATATGGAGGTATTAGCGAACATTTTGTGGAAGGTATAGACATGGACAACAGTAAGCTAGGCTTTGAAAAATGTGGTATTAGTGAACATTTTGCGAAAAACATGGACGGTGTGAGATGACGGGGAGTATGACGTGGAGCAAACGAACATCTATGGCGTAGTTCAAATGACTGAGAAAACGTAAAGCGAGCTGCTTTTGAGGCAGGCGAAAGACAGCACGGCACTCTGGAGGCGAGCAGACCGCCTGTGGAGGTGGGGCAGAAATTCCTGGTTTGTCGGAATCTGCGTTATGAATGGAAATCCATTGTTTGAGCAAAGCGAGTTCTGGATTTCCATGAATGCTTTTAGCAGATTGCGGCAAGCCCTGGTATTTCGCTCTGCCGCAACCGAAGGTCTGAACGCCTCCAGAGTGCCGTGCGTCCGGTAACAAATTTTCTACAAAAAATAGGAGTGATTGAATGCATAAGAATAAGAAAAAGAAAGAACACAAAAAACGCGGAATCGGATGGACAATATTGCGGATTTTTTTAGGGGCTGCAGGGATTTTGGTTCTGCTTTTGGTTATTTATATTGGGTATCTTTTTGCGAGTTATCATCGGATTGAGGATAATCTGGAGCTGGAGGTGGAAAAACCGGCTGATGGAAAGGTAGAAGGCGCGCTGGAAGTTGGAAAGGAATATTCGGCGCTGACTTATAATATCGGGTTTGGAGCCTATACACCGGACTTCAGTTTCTTTATGGATGGAGGCAAATCTTCCTGGGCAAAAAGTAAGGAAAGCGTGCTGGAGACGGTGAGTGGTACCGGGGAACTGGCGGCTTCTTATGAGCCGGATTTTGCTCTGATCCAGGAAGTGGACCTCAATTCGACCCGGAGTTATCATGTAAATGAGTATGAACTTTTGAAAGAAAGTTTTCCGGAATACGATTCGGTCTTTTCCCAAAATTATGACTCGGCTTTCCTTTTTTATCCGTTTACGCAGCCTCATGGCCGCAGCCGATCGGGTCTGGCATTGTTTTCCAGATATCCGGTCACTTCCGCCCTGCGGAGAAGCTTCCCGATCTCCACTTCCTTTACCAAATTTTTCGACCTGGACCGCTGCTACAGCATTTCCCGGATTCCAGTAGAAAACGGCAAAGAACTGGTGATTTTTGAGCTTCACATGTCCGCCTACGGAAACAGCGACGCCATCCGGGAAGGCCAGATCAGCATGCTCTGCAATGACATGAAGTCAGAATATGAAGCAGGAAATTACGTCCTCTGCGGCGGTGACTTCAACCATGACCTCAAAGCCTCCGAGGATGATTCCACAGAGCACGAATCCTGGGCTTATCCCTTCCCCCGGGAAGACCTTCCGGAACACTTCACTTTCTGCCTGGACCTCCTCTCCGAGAAAGAAAAAGATGACCTCTGGGACAGCGCCCGAAACGCAGATATGGAATATGTGCCCGGCGTGACCTACACCGTCACCCTGGACGGCTTTATCATCTCCGACAATCTGGAGTGTCTTTCCTATGAAAACATCAATACCGGTTATTCCTGGTCCGACCATGATCCGGTATACCTGAAATTCAAGTTGAAATAAGAATCCTGCCCGAAAAGGCTTTTGAACAACGATTTGCCCCAACCGCAAAAAAATGCAGCTCATGGAAACTTCGCACATGAGCTGCATTTTTTTACATAGATATCCATCCAAAAGCGTTTGCGACAGAGCTGATCAGAATAATAGCTGCAAAAACCGGGCATAAGTAGCGGATCATGAAAGCAAAGATCTTCTTTCTCCGGAAAGTACTATTCTCAAGAAGCACCTCTTCTTCAATTCTCTTTGTCCCTACTACTCTGGACACCAGAATACAGGTTGCGATTGCCGCAATGGGCATCATGACGGAGTTCGTCAGGAAATCAAAGAAATCCAGGAACTGCATGCCAAGGATCCTGACCCCGTCCAGAGGACCATAGCCCAGAGAAGACAGGGAACCCAGAACCACCATGATCACTCCCACGATAAGAGCAGATTTTTTCCGGCTCCAGCCCAGTTCATCCTGGAACGTAGAGACGGCACTCTCTGTCAGTGCGATGGAGCTTGTAAGCGCCGCACAGAGAACCAGGAGAAAAAACAGAATCCCGACGAAAGTTCCAAGACCCATACTTGCAAAAACCTTCGGGATCGTGATAAACATAAGGGAAGGACCTGCCTTCAGACTTTCCGCATCACCACCGGAAAACGCAAACACGGCAGGAATGATCATCAGACCTGCCATAATGGCAATGGCCGTATCAAAGATCTCCACATTTCGTGTCGATCCCTCAATGGAAATATCTTTTTTCATATAAGATCCAAACGTTATCAGGATTCCCATAGCGATGGACAGAGAATAGAACATCTGGCCCATGGCTGTCACTACCGTCATCCAGGAAAAGTTTTCCACATTTGGGATCAGGAAATATTTTACGCCTTCCAGAGCTCCCGGTCTCGTCACGGAATAAGCAGCAATAATCACGGAAAGTACCACCAGAATCGGCATCATGAATTTAGATACACGCTCCACACCGTTCCGGACGCCTGCGTAAATGATTCCCACAGTCAGTAGCGTAAAGATCACAAAGCAGATCTCTGTTGAAACCCCGTCAGAGATAAAAGCAGAAAAATATCCATCCACTGCAAGTTCCGTTCCCTGGCCGATGACATAACTGAAAAGATATTTGATGACCCAACCGCCAATAACGGAATAATAAGGAACAATCAGCACCGGAATGATAGCGTTAATCCAGCCGCCGAAGGACAGCCATTTTGATTTTCCAAAGGAAGCATAGGCTCCCACAGGACTTTTTCGAGTCATACGACCCAGCGTGGTCTCCGCCATGATCATCGTATAGCCAAAGGTCAGAGCCAGAATGATATAAATCAGAAGAAAAATTCCTCCGCCGTACTTTGCCGCCAGATAAGGAAAGCGCCAGATATTGCCCAGGCCAACGGAAGCACCCGCTGCCGACAACACAAATCCCAGCTTTCCCGAAAAGGTACTTCGTTTGTTGTGATGTGTCTCCATAAGTTTCTCCCCCACTCGTATTTTTCTCTATTGTACTTTAAGCTCCTTTTAAAATCAACTTAAAATGAATTTTTAAAATCAATCCGGGCAGATTCAACACTTGACATTTTCCAGATTTTATTCTATGGTATAGGAGAAAGAAGCGAGTTTTAGACCGTATGATTTATGTTAAAGCGGGGTACCCGTTTCTTTTTTTGTATTTATAATATCGTACAAATAAAGCTTTTGATCAGAAGAATGACGTACGATCAATTTTGCCGTATCTTTTGAACCGGCATATTCATCGGGTAAATCTGCCCCTATATAAATAATATCACCCGATTCTGTATTCTCAATAAATTCTCCAATATATCTCTTTATATATTTTTCTACTTCCGCCCACTCAATATTCTGACGCCCTTTAAATAAAATATCCTGGATAAACACGGTTTGCTTCCCGTTTAAATCTGTTATTATATTTACTTTTCTCTCCATGAATCTCCTTAATTACACGCATTGCGTTTATTTCATGGTATAAGAAAATCCATGTTTTGTCAATACCCTCTTAAACAAAAAATCCGAAAACTAGCTATTTATTTCTGATTTTCGGATTTTCCATATTTTTTATTCCGCCGTCAGATC
>CAKRQP010000069.1:0-11893 GCA_934393555.1 uncultured Lachnospiraceae bacterium | reverse complement strand
AAAAAATAAGATCAGCGCAATAACCGGTCGATCCGAAGAAAGCCCCAGCCCTGACGGCTTCTGGGAAGCTTCAGGTCGACCGTGCTTTCGTGCATACGCATTTTTACATCCAGATTGGAAAGCTCCGGATGAAGAGAGAGAAGCAGAGCGGCAGCTCCAGAGACCACAGGTGTGGACATGGAGGTGCCGCTTTTTACTGTGTATCCCTGGCGGGTGAAAGCGTAGCGGGAGCTGCAGGAAACGATCCCTGTGCCCGGAGCCGTAAGTTCCGGCTTTACGATGCAGGCGCAGGTAGGCCCCCGTCCGGAATAACCGGTAAGGATCCGTCCCTTTCTGGGAAAAGCTTCTGTTTGTTCATCATCGGAGGCTCCGACTGTGATGATCTTCCGGCTGCTGCCGGGAGAGGTGATGCTTTCTTTGCGTGGACCCATATTCCCTGCGGCAGCCACAACGATAAGGCCGGCATCCCAGGCATCCTCTACAGCCTGGATGAGCTCTTCGTCATCTTTCCCTTCTGTCAGAGTGCCTACAGAGATGTTGAGGATCCGGGTGTGATATCGTTCTCTGGTAGAGATCGCAAACGCGATGCCACGAAGAACATCCTGGCAGCTTCCGTTTCCATGGCGATCCAGGACTTTCACCGGCAGCAGGCGGCATTCGGGAGCGATGCCGCGGTAACGGCCCCGCGAGAGTTTTCCATTCCCGGCCAGAATGCCTGCCACATGGGTACCATGACCGTAGTCATCGTAACAGCCGGTCCGTCCGTTTAAAAAATCACGGAAATCCACAATGCGCTCTTTCAGATCCGGGTGAGGATAAATGCCGCTGTCCAGAATGGCCGCAGTGATGCCATTTCCGGTAAAACCCTTGGCGAGGAGCGGTTCCGCTCCGGTCAGTTTTCGCACCCGATCCATAAGAATCATCCTTCTTATCCCGACATCTTTTTACCAGTATATGCGGGAAACCGGTTGTGTGTTATGCGTCTGGGTCCCGTATCATGATATATTTTTCACAATTTGTTTTGAAATGTGCTTGACAACACATGTATAATTGTATACAATGATGCAAAAAGAAAAAACAACAGATGCATAGGAGTGATAGAAAGATGGAAAACCGTCGTGTGACAATGAACAACAAGACAAATCTTCTGGAACTGGAAGAGCACATGTACCCCCTTGTAGATGTGAAAACTCCCAACGTTTTCCGGAACCTGTTCCCCTATAGTGAGGTTCCGAAGATCGCATTCAATGACCGAGTCGTTCCGCATCACATGCCGGAGGAAATCTGGATCACGGATACGACCTTCCGTGATGGACAGCAGTCCCGGGCACCTTACAGTACGGAACAGATCGTGACGATCTTCGATTATCTTCACAAGCTGGGCGGTCCGAAAGGGAAGGTACGCCAGTCCGAATTTTTCCTCTACAGCAAAAAAGACAGAGACGCTGTCATCAAATGTATGGAGAGAGGCTATAAATTCCCGGAAGTCACCAGCTGGATCCGTGCAAATAAGAAAGATTTCGAACTGGTAAAGGATATCGGCATGAAAGAGACCGGAATCCTGGTCAGCTGTTCCGATTACCACATTTTCTATAAGATGAAGATGACCAGAAGAGAAGCCATGGAACACTATCTGAACATTATCCGTGACTGTCTGGAGATCGGTGTGAGCCCCCGGTGCCATCTGGAGGATATCACCAGAGCGGATATCTATGGTTATGTGATCCCCTTCTGCCTGGAGCTGATGCGTCTGATGGAATTTTATCAGATCCCGATCAAGGTCCGTTGCTGCGATACTATGGGATACGGAGTCAACTATCCCGGTGCGGTGATCCCTCGTTCAGTTCCGGGTATCATTTATGGTATCATGACCCATGCGGGAGTTCCCAGCGAACTGATCGAATGGCATGGTCATAACGATTTCTATAAAGCGGTGACAAACTCCACCACGGCCTGGCTTTATGGTGCCAGCGGAGTCAACTGTTCTCTGTTTGGTATCGGTGAGCGGACAGGAAACACACCTCTGGAAGCGATGGTCTTTGAGTATGCCCAGCTTCGGGGAACCCTGGATGGAATGGATACCAGAGTCATCACGGAACTGGCAGAATATTATGAAAAAGAGATCGGTTACCGTGTACCGTCAAGAACGCCTTTTGTCGGCGAGAACTTCAATGTGACCAGAGCGGGTATCCATGCAGACGGTCTGCTGAAAAATGAAGAGATCTACAATATCTTTGATACAGACAAGTTCCTGAACCGCCCGGTACTGGTAGCCGTATCCAATACCTCCGGTCTTGCGGGAATTGCACACTGGATTAATACCTATTATCATCTGCCGGAAGAGGATAAGATCAGCAAAGATACCCCATTGGTAAAAATGGTCAAAGAATGGGTAGACCGGGAATATGAAAGCGGCCGTGTGACGATCCTGACCAATCAGGAGCTTGTGACCGTTATCAGTGATTCCTGCAAGAAGCTGAATATTCCGCTTCCTGGAAGAAAAGAGGCTTCGACAGCCCGGAAAACCGTTCCTGGTTCGGAACTTTAAGGAGGATATATCTGTGGAGGCGACAGATCAATTTTCCCTCAGAGGAAAAGTATTTCATACCATACGTGAAAATATATTGAGCGGGTGTTACAAGTATCAGGAGGAACTCCGGGAGAGTACTCTCGGAAAAGAACTTGGAGTATCCCGGACGCCGGTGCGGGAAGCATTGCGGCAGCTGGAGCTGGAGGGACTGGTGACGATCGTACCCAATAAAGGGGCTTACGTCAACGGCATTACGGCTCAGGATGTGGAAGTGATCTACCAGATGCGTTCCCGTCTGGAAGGGCTTTGCGCCCGGATGGCCTGTAAATGGATGACAGGGGAGCAGCTGGATGAGATGGAAGAAGTGATCCTTCTTTCCAAGTTTCACGAAAAAAAAGGCAACTTTGATCAACTGGTAGGACTGGACAGCCGTTTTCATGAAATCCTGTTTGAAGGTTGTCAGAGCAAGCTGCTGGAGCATGAACTGAAGAATCTGCACCAGTATGTCCAGAGAGTACGGAAGTCTTCTCTGGAAAGCGGGCGTCGGGCGGAAAAATCCACGCAGGAACATGAAAATATCATGCTGGCTATCCGGGAGAAAAATCCGGATCTGGCAGACGAACTGGCTACCCGCCATGTTATGAATACCATCAGCAATATCAGGAACTGTCAGATAGAAACGATCATGGAGGATGAGACAAAATGGAAAAAATAAAAATGCATACCCCGTTGGTTGAGATGGACGGAGATGAGATGACAAGAATTCTCTGGAAAATGATCAAAGAAGAGCTTCTTCTTCCTTTTATTGATCTGAAAACAGAGTATTATGATCTTGGCCTGAAACACAGAGATGAGACGAATGATCAGGTGACGATGGATTCTGCAAAGGCAGCGATCAAATATGGTGTGGCTGTCAAATGCGCCACCATTACTCCCAATGCAGCCCGTGTGAAGGAATACGACCTGAAGGAGATGTGGAAGAGTCCGAATGGCACCATCCGTTCGATCATGGACGGTACCGTATTCCGTACTCCGATCGTTGTAAAAGGCATTGAACCCTGTGTGAAAAACTGGAAGAAGCCCATTACTCTGGCGCGTCATGCCTATGGTGATGTTTATAAGGCATCGGAGATGATCGTTCCGGGTCCTGGAAAAGCAGAGCTGGTATTTACCGCAGAAGACGGGACGGAGACCAGAGAACTGATCCATGAATTCAAAGGTCCCGGTGTTCTTCAGGGCATGCACAATCTGAATGCTTCCATTGAAAGCTTTGCAAAAAGCTGCTTCCAGTATGCACTGGATACGAAGCAGGATGTCTGGTTTGCTACGAAAGACACCATTTCAAAAAAATACGATCATACCTTTAAAGACATTTTCCAGGAGATCTACGACAGAGATTATAAAGAAGCTTTTGAAAAAGCAGGGATTACCTATTTCTATACCCTGATCGATGATGCAGTTGCCCGGATCATGAAAGCAGAAGGCGGCTTTATCTGGGCTTGTAAGAACTATGACGGTGATGTCATGAGTGATATGGTATCCTCTGCCTTTGGTTCTCTGGCTATGATGACTTCTGTTCTTGTAACGCCTGATGGTAAATTCGAGTATGAGGCAGCCCATGGAACAGTGCAGCGTCATTATTATAAATATCTGAAGGGTGAGGAGACGTCCACCAATTCTGTTGCCACGATCTTTGCCTGGAGCGGAGCTCTGAGAAAACGTGGAGAACTGGATCAGATCCCAGAGCTGGTCGATTTTGCGGACAAACTGGAGAAAGCAACCCTTTCTACTATTGAAAGCGGAAAAATGACAAAGGATCTGGCACTGATCACCACACTGGAGCAGCCGACAGTACTGAACAGCGAAGAGTTCATCAAAGCTATCCGCACAAATCTGGAAGAGCGTCTTGCATAAAAGAAGATATATCTAATCGTTGATTTCAGATCATACCATCTCTGTAATACTGAAAAATATATCATACAGCAGACACAAAGATATTGTGTCTGCTGTGTTTTTAATTGACGGAAATGCACAGAATAAAAGATATATCTAATATTGTTTTTATGGAATGTGCGCATATAGCATTGACAAGTTAATATATTGTGTGGTATATTTGTGACAGATAGCTATGATGTCAGGACAAACGATATTTTGATCCTGAACATTTCATTTTATGAAAGCAGAAAAGGGGAAAAGTCCCATGAGTATTGTTTTTCACGAAAAAACCAGAGAATTTCATCTCTATAATGACAAGGTCAGCTACATTTTCCATGTTATGCGGAATGGACAGCTGGGACAACTCTATACGGGTGCCAGACTGAGAGACAGGGAGGATTTTTCGCACCTGGCGGAACTGGGATTCCGTGATATGGCTCCTTGTATTTATGAAGGGAATACGACA
Source organism: uncultured Lachnospiraceae bacterium (assembly GCA_934393555.1). GTDB lineage: Bacteria > Bacillota > Clostridia > Lachnospirales > Lachnospiraceae > Limivivens. Next base: position 6,962 of record CAKRQP010000069.1, on the reverse strand, counting down.
TTTTCACTGGAGGCTTTGCGTCAGGAGTATCCGTCCTACGGAACGGGAGATATGCGCTATCCGGCGTATGGATTGATCCGGGAGAACGGCAGCCGTCTTTCCGGTTTTGTTTATCAGAGTCACCGGATCTATCCGGGCAAACCAAAACTGGAAGGACTTCCGGCTACCTATGTAGAGTCTGATCACGAAGCAGAAACACTTGAAATCACCTTAAAGGATGATATCCTGGGAACAGAATTGATCCTTACCTATACGATCTATGAGACATTTCCGGTGATCTGTCGGAATGCCCGTTTCTGTCAGACAGGAAAAGAAACCGTGGTTCTGGATCGGGCTATGAGTTTCTCTCTGGATCTGCCGGACTGGGATTATGATATGGTTACGCTTACAGGTTCCTGGGCGAGAGAACGATATGTCCGTACCGGGCATCTGAGAGAGGGTGCGCAGGAAGTTTACAGTATGAGAGGACACAGCAGTCATCAGTTCAATCCGTTTCTGGCACTGAAGCGTCCCCACGCGGATGAAAAACAGGGTGAAGTCTTCGGCTTCAGCCTGGTATACAGTGGCAATTTTCTTGGTAAAGTCAATGTAGACACTTATGGAGTCACGAGAGTGTTGCTGGGAATCCATCCGGAAGGCTTTTCCTGGACTTTGAAGCCGGGTGAGAGTTTCCAGACACCGGAGGCTGTGATGGTTTATTCCTCCGAGGGACTGAATGGCATGAGCCAGACCTTCCACAAGCTGTATCGTACCAGACTCTGCCGGGGCAGCTGGCGGGATCGGGTAAGGCCGGTGCTGATCAATAACTGGGAAGCCACCTTTATGAATTTTACAGAGGAGAAGATCCTGAATATTGCAAGAACTGCGGCAGATCTTGGCGTAGAGCTTATGGTTCTGGATGACGGCTGGTTCGGCAAAAGGGATGATGCCACCAGTTCCCTTGGAGACTGGTATCCGGATCTTTCCAAGCTGCCGGATGGTATTACCGGAGTGGCAAAAAAGGTGGAGGCCCTTGGCATGAAGTTCGGCCTCTGGATCGAGCCGGAAATGGTCAATCATGAGAGCCGTCTTTATCGGGAACATCCGGACTGGCTCCTGGGAGAGCCGGGAAGACCTCAGTGCCATGGCAGAAACCAGTTTGTTCTGGATTACAGCAAACCGGAGGTTGTACAGGGCATTGGAGATATGATCGCAAAGGTTCTCCGGGAAGCTCCTGTTTCCTATATTAAATGGGATATGAACCGGAGCATGTCGGAGGTCTTTTCCAAGGGAAGGGCTGCGGCATTCCAGGGCGAAGTATTTCATCGCCATATGCTTGGTATTTATGCACTCTATGAGCGGCTGATCACCGAGTTCCCGGATATTCTTTTTGAGTCCTGTGCCAGTGGCGGAGCCCGTTTTGATCCGGGAATGCTTTATTATGCGCCACAGACCTGGACCTCAGATAATACCGATGCGGTGGAGCGTCTGAGGATCCAGTATGGAACCTCTATGGTTTATCCACTCAGTTCCATAGGCTGTCATGTATCTGCCGCCCCCAATCAGCAGACATACAGAAATACATCTTTGAAGACAAGAGGGGAGACCGCACTCTTTGGCGTGTTTGGCTATGAACTGGACCTGAATACTCTGACCGATGAAGAAAAAGAAGAGGTCCGTCAACAGATCTGTTTTGTAAAAGAACATCGGGAGCTCCTGATGAAAGGAACCTTTTACCGGCTGCTGAGTCCATTTAAAGGAGATGAAGCGGCCTGGATCGTAGTTTCTGAAGACCGGACGGAAGCAATGGCGGGTTATTACCGTCAGAGACAACCGGCCAATGCACCGTATCAGCGGCTCCGTCTTGCAGGACTGGATCCGGAAACAGAATATCTGGTATCTGGTTTTGCAGGCAGTTTCTTCGGAGACGAACTCATGCAGGCAGGTCTTGTGACCTCTGATGAGGGTTGCGGAGTGAAGGGCAGCGGTGTTCCGCAGGGAGACTACCAGTCGAGAGTTTTTTATATAAAAAGGAAATGACTGATCATTGATATTTTTCCATGCAAAGCGTGGTAAAAATAAAAATTTCTTTATGAAAGAGAGGACAACACTATGAAAAGAAAACTTCTGTCAGCATTACTTGCAACAGCCATGACCATGACTGTAGTAGCAGGAACCGGAATTGCTGTGTCTGCAGACGGTGAGGCCGTTGTAAGCACCGTTATGTTCTCCGATCCGGATACCATGGATCCCGGACGTGCAGACGACGACCAGAAGAACTCCATCGTTCTGGAGTGTCAGGAGAGCCTGGTTCGTCTGATCGACGGAAAACTGACCAACGCAGGCGCAGAGAGCTACGAGACCTCTGAGGATGGCCTGACCTGGACCTTCCATCTGCGTGACAACAAGTACTCCGATGGAACACCGGTTGTAGCAGCTGATTACGTGAACTCCATCCGTCGTGTATTTGACCCGGAGGTTAACTGCCATAATGCAGGTATCTTCTACTGCATCGCAGGCGGAGAAGCTTTCAACACCGGTTCCGGAGCAAAAGAGGATGTCGGAGCCAAGGCTGTTGATGATAAGACTCTGGAGATCACTCTGACCGAGCCGATCCCGTACTTTGCACAGCTTCTGACCTTTGCAAACATCACTCCGGTTCCCGAATCAAAGACTGAGGGCGAGAATAACTCTTCCTACGGTGCGATCGTAGAAGATCTGGCACAGAGTGGTCCGTATTACATTTCCGAGTGGACCCGTGGTTCCAAGGTTGTTCTGAAAAAGAACCCGAACTACTGGGATGCTGAGAACATCAAACTGGACGAGATCGATATGATTCTGGCTCAGGATGAGAACACCAGACAGCAGCTTTTTGATCAGGGACAGATTGATCTTCTGAGAAATGTCCGCACAGAGTACGTTGACCAGCTGCAGTCCAAGATCGATTCCGGTGAGGTTACTCTTATTTCCGGCCCGCAGCCGAGAAACAGCTACATCTGCTTCAACAACGAGGATCCGGATGGCGTATTCTCAAATGAAAACATCCGTAAAGCCTTTGCAATCGCCTTTGACCGCGAGTCTTATGTCAAGAACGTTCTGAAAAAAGACCAGGCTGCTTACGGTGAGATTCCTTACGGAACCGCTATCGGTGACGATCTGTTCCGTGATCTCTATGAAGAGCCTATGAAAGAGCTTCTGGAGCAGGATCCGGTAGAGCTTCTGAACAAAGGACTGGAGGAGATCGGCAAAGCAGGTGAGACTCTTGAGGTTACCTTCCTTCAGAGAAACTCTGACAACGAGACCAAGGTTGCAGCTGAGTACTATCAGAACCAGTGGCAGACAAAACTCGGCGTTGTTGTAAACATTGAGACCGCTTCCGATAACTCTTCCTTCAACAACCAGGTTTCCAAAGGCCAGTATCAGATCTGCCAGACCGGTTGGGGCGCAGATTATAACGATCCGATGACCTTTATGCAGTGCTATACCACCGGCGATGGAAACAACCCGGCATTCTTCTCTGATTCCGAGTATGATGAGCTGGTAAATGCATGCAAGACCGAGTCTGACATGAAAGTCCGCGGTGAGAACTTCGCAAAAGCTGAGAAGATCCTGACGGTTGACAAATGTGGTATTTCCCCGGTTACTTTCTCTTACTCCAACGTTGTTGTAAACCCGAAACTCCAGGGCGTATACATCAATGGTGCAGGCGGTCCTTCCGTTGAGTTCAGAGATGCATACCTTGCTGAGTAACAGATAACCAGAATGACAGTGGAGCTGCCGTTCAGTCCATTGTGTTATGCCGGAACATGCGGGAGATTCCTGAATCTCCCCGCCGTTCCGGCATTTATAAGTCAAAGGTCTTAGTGTACGGTATCACTCCCGTTTCTGTCAGCAGAAAGCGAGTGATACAGCACACTAAGCTTTCACTTAGGAGGTACGACAAAATGATTAAATACATATTAAAGAAAATTGGCTACATGATCGTAACCTTATGGGTAATTCTTACGATTACCTTTTTTCTGATGAACTGCATTCCCGGTGATCCGACACAGGATAGCATGAAAGTGCTTCCGGAAGCGGTTGCAAACAACCTGAAAGCACGTTGGGGACTGGACAAGCCTCTTGGCGAGCAGTATGTGATCTATCTGAAAAATCTTCTGCGCGGGCAGATGGGAGAGTCCTACAAGACGCCTGGTCTTACTGCAAACCAGATCATTTCCGAGCGTTTTCCGGCTTCCTTACAGTTAGGACTGCAGGCTGTGGCAGTGGGTCTGGTCCTTGGTCTGATCCTTGGTATTCTGGCCGCTCTGCATCGTGGCCGCTGGATCGATTTTTTGACGATCTTTATTGCTATCATCGGTGTGTCTGTGCCGAGCTTCGTATTTGCAGCCTTGCTTCAGAAATATGCGGCTGGCTCTTACTTCCCCATTGTTGGCTGGTCATCGAAGGGGATGGGAGTCGGGCAGATCTTCCAGTATACGTTTCTCCCAACGGTATCGGCATCCATCAGCGGTATTGCCACCTATTCCCGTTTTATGCGTTCTTCCGTACTGGATGTACTGAGTAATGATTACATTCTTCTGGCCAAATCCAAAGGCCTTTCCAACTTCCAGATCGTAAAACGTCATGTACTCCGTAATGCCATCACACCGATCATCTCCATCGTAGCTCCGCAGGTAGCCAATATCGTAACCGGTTCTTTCGTTATCGAGCGTATTTTCTCGATCCCCGGTCTGGGACGTTACTATGTAGAGAGTGTAAACGGACGTGATTACCCGATGATCATGGCAACTACCTTGTTCTTCTCATTCATCTTTATTTTCTGTATGGTACTGATGGACATCCTTTATGCCATCGTAGACCCCAGAGTGAGAAAGAGCATTATCGAAGGCAACAAGTAAGGAGGGTGAGACCAGAATGACAGAACAGAGCGGAAAGCTTACAAAAGAACAGTTCACCCGGGTAGGAGTGGACGAACAGGCATCAGAAAATCTGGTGCGCCCCAGTATTTCTTACTGGCAGGATGCGTTCCGGAGACTGAAGAAGAACAAGGTTGCGATGGCAAGTCTGGTTCTTCTGATCGCAATCGTGTTTATGTGTATCTTTGCACCGTATATTTATCCTCATCCCTATGATGAGCAGAACATTGAATTTACCAATCAGGGACCCACGCTGCAGCATATCTTCGGTCTGGATGATCTGGGAAGAGATATTTTTGCCCGTATCTGGATCGGCGGCCGTGTTTCTCTGACCATCGGTGTGGTCGGTGCGCTGGTATCTCTGCTGATCGGTGTCCTTTACGGCGGTATCAGTGGCTATCTGGGCGGTCTGGTGGATGATATCATGATGCGTATTCTGGAGATCCTTTCCGGTATCCCCTACATGGTCATGGTAATTATCGTGACCGTCTTCCTTGGAAAAGGTATGAGTTCCCTTCTTCTGGCCCTCTGTATCACCAGCTGGACCGGTCTGGCCCGTCTGGTACGAGGACAGGTGCTGGAACTGAAGGAGTGTGAATATGTCATGGCGGCAAAGGCACTGGGTACGCCGACGCTTAAGATCGTCACCCGCCATCTGATCCCGAATACCATGAGTATCATTATCGTACAGACCACCTTCTCCATCCCGAGCTTCATTTTCTCTGAGGCTTTCCTGAGCTTTATCGGAATGGGTATCCAGCCGCCGCTTACCAGCTGGGGTGCCATGGCGTCCCTTGGACAGCAGCAAATGGCTTACTATCCTCATGAGCTGATTTTCCCGGCGCTGGCTATTTCTGTAACCATGCTGGCATTCAACCTGCTGGGCGATGGCCTGCGTGATGCATTTGACCCGAAACTCCGTCAGTAAGAAAGAAAGGTGTGTGAAAAATGAGCAATCTGTTAGAAGTAAAAAATCTGGAAGTCTCTTTCCATACCTATGCCGGTGAAGTCAAGGCGGTACGGGGAGTATCCTTTGAAGCAAAAGCAGGCGAATGTCTTGCGATCGTAGGAGAGTCCGGTTCAGGAAAAACAGTAACCTCCAAGGCGGTTTTAGGTCTGATCGCCACGCCTCCGGGAGAAGTGAAAAAAACCAGTGAGATCATATTTGATGGTCAGAATATCATGAATTACAGCGAGAAAGAATGGAGAGCCTATCGTGGAAAAGATGCGGCTATGATCTTTCAGGATCCCATGACCTCCCTGAACCCGACCATGAAAGTCGGCAAACAGATCATGGAAAGTATCCTTCTTCACAGTAAGGTTTCCAAGGATGAGGCAAAAAAACGTGCTCTGGAGCTTCTGAAAATGGTAAATATCCCGAATCCGGAAGAGCGTATGAATCAGTATCCTTACGAATTTTCAGGTGGTATGAGACAGCGTGTTGTCATTGCCATTGCTCTTGCCTGCAATCCGAAGCTGATGATCGCCGATGAGCCCACGACAGCTCTGGATGTGACCATTCAGGCACAGATCATTGACCTTCTGAAAAAGATCCAGAAGGAAAATAATACAGCCGTAGTCATGATCACACATGACCTTGGTGTCGTAGCCGGCATGGCAGATGATATCATCGTTATGTATGCAGGTCGCATTGTAGAAAAAGGTACGGTTTATGAAATTTTCAACGAGCCGAAACACCCCTATACGGATGCTCTTTTAAAGGCGGTTCCGAACCTGAAAAATGAGAATAAATCCGAACTCCGCATCATTCCTGGAACACCGCCGGATTTGATCGCGCCGCCGAAAGGCTGTGGTTTTGCAAGCCGCTGTCAGTACTGCATGGGGATCTGTAAAGAGCAGTCACCGGAATACACCCGTTTTTCCGGTTCCCATGAGGCTGCCTGCTGGCTGAACCATCCAATGGCAAAAGAAGTGTACGGAATCAAGGACATCAAGGAGGTGTTTGAAGATGGCAAATGAGAAAGAAGTGCTGGTTCATGTCGAGCACCTGAAAAAATACTTCAAAGTACATAAAAAAGATATTTTAAAGGCTGTAGATGATGT
>CAKRQP010000068.1:0-11927 GCA_934393555.1 uncultured Lachnospiraceae bacterium | reverse complement strand
CCGGAAAATTCATGCGGATAACAGTTGTAACGTTTCTCCGGTTCCGGGATCCGCACCTTACGGAACAATTCCAGCACTTCCTGACGGATTTTTTCCTTGCTGATATCCTTGTGGTGTTCCCGGATCATCTCTCCGACCTGTTTTCCCACCGGGATCAGCGGGTTGATCGAGGACATCGGATCCTGAAAAATCATGGAAATTTTCTCTCCGCGGATGCTTCGAAGTTTCTTTTTATTTACATGGATCAGATTTTCTCCTTCAAAAAGGATCTCCGAGCCTTCCTTGATCACAGCCGTATCTGCAAGAAGCCGCAGGATCGACATGGAGGTGACACTTTTTCCGCTTCCGGATTCTCCCACCACGCCAAGGATCTCTCCCGGCTCGACAGAAAAGCTGATGCCGCGTACGGCCTGCACTTCTCCGTTGCTTGTCATAAATGAAGTTTTTAAATTTTTGATCTCTATTACCGGTTCCATACTCCGCCTCCTACTTTTTCAGCTTCGGATCCAGTGCGTCACGCAGTCCGTCTCCGATAAAATTAAAGCCAAACATGATCAGACAGATTACCAGTGCCGGAATAAAAAGCTGATACGGACAGGTTCTGAGGTTCTGTGTTGCATCATTACACATGGTACCAAGGCTTGCAAGCGGCGGCTGCAGACCGATTCCAAGATAACTTAAAAACGCTTCCATAAAGATCGCCGACGGGATCAGCATCGTCACGGTAACAAGGATCGAACCCATGGAGTTTGGGATCAGATGCTCCAGAAGGATCGTTTTTGTGGAAGAACCAATGGTTCTGGCTGCCATGACAAACTCCTGGTTTTTCAGACTTAACACCTGTCCACGGACCACACGGGCCATGTCCACCCAGTAGGTCGTGCCGATCGCAATGATAATACTCTGTATACCGGCTCCCAGAAGCACCATGATCAGGATGACATAAAGCGTCAGCGGAATCGTACTGATGATATCCACAATACGCATCATCACCGTATCAACCATACCGCCAAGATAACCGGAAATACCTCCGAACACGATACCGATGACCATGTTCACCACAACTGCAATAAGCGCCACCAGAAGGGAAACCCTGGTGCCATACATCAACCGGGTCAGGATATCCCGGCCAAGGCTGTCTGTTCCCAGAAGGTAGGAATGGTTCCAGATCTTTGCCGTATCATAAATAACACGGGTGGCCGGATCTGCGATCAGGTAAGGTTTGATCCCATAGTAAAGTGCTACTTCTTCTCCGTTACAGTCAAAAATGATCATGGAGGAAGCACTCTCATCACGCAGCTTTGTGAGCTGTTTTCCCAGCGTTCCGTCCTTATTTACCCATACAACCTTCAGAGACTGGGTAATATAAAGATAACCGGAATGATCCTTTGTCTCATAGACCGTCATGCGGGGCGGAATATTGACCAGGTCCAGATCCTGCTTTGAATAGCTGTAATGTGTAAAAAACGGTCCGATAAAGGCAAAACCCAGCAGCACCAGAATCAGGACCAGTCCTGCGATCGCTGTCGGTTTATGACGGAAGCGAAACCATACATCCCCTGCGAACGTACGGTTTTTTGTCCATATTTTCTCACGGTCCTCATTAGAGGACTCGAGCAGTTCCCATTTATTTTCCATGGTTTCTCAGTCCCTTCTTATGGTTTATTCGTATTTGATACGCGGATCGATGAGGCAGTAGAAGATATCCACAAGGAATACCATAGCCAGAAGGAAAGCCGCATAGAATACGGTCACTCCCATGATCGTTGTATAATCACGCTGGGAAACACTGTTGACAAAATGAACACCAAGTCCCGGGATCGCGAAGATCTGTTCCACGACAAAGCTTCCTGTCAGAAGATTTGCAATGGTCGGTCCAAGCACTGTGATAACCGGAATCAGAGCATTTCGAAGTGCATGTTTGAAGATCACTTTTGTTTCTGACAGGCCTTTCGCCCGTGCAGTCCTGATGTAATCCTGTCCCATCACTTCCAGAAGGCTGGAACGCATCTGTCTGGCCAGATAACTCACAGAATAACCTCCCAGAGTGATCACTGGAAGAAGATACCCTTTCCAGCTGTCCAGTCCAAAGGTCGGCAGCCAGTTCAGCCGGAAAGAAAATACATAGATCAGAAGAGAAGCGATCACAAAGGACGGGATCGTCACACCGATCGTTGCGATCCCCATGACCAGCATATCCTGCCACTTTCCATTTTTCACAGCAGCAAGAATCCCCAGGGGAAGTGCCGCCAGGATCACAAAGATCACAGTGATGCCTCCAAGCTTTGCCGATACCGGAAAACCGTTGGAAATGAAATCTGTGACCTCCTTCCCTGTATATTTATAGGATGGTCCCAGATCCCCGTGCAGGATCCCGTTCAGATAATCAAGAAACTGTTTCGGCAGTGGATCATTCAGATGGTATTTTTCATTCAGTGCCGCTTCTACCTCCGGTGTGACTTTCCGGTCGCTTGTAAAAGGACCACCCGGTATGGAATGCTCGATCACAAACGTCAGCAGGATGATCATAAACAGGGCAACCAGCATCATGCCAAGACGTTTCAAAAAATAACGAACCATATCTTCTCACTCCATTTATTTATATTTTTTTAAGATTTTAGCATTTTACCACTTTATCACTGCACTGTCAATTCACAATTTGATTGTTCTGATTTGTATACAATCGAAATCCTGTGATTTCCTGCAAAAAAATATTGGAGGCAAAACTTTTGCCCCCAACATTTCACTCCTGTTTTCTTTTTCTTATCGTTTCACTACCGTTTCTTTTCCTGCTTCCAGAACCAGTTCCTGTCCATTCATACGCAGGAGTGCCTTTGTTTGTTCCGGTATCCGGACAGTGATCTCTGTTTTGTTGTATTTCACGGAGATCCTGCCGTTTTTCGTCAGGATCGAGCCGTCTGCTTCCTCAATGCTGTCCATACATTCCGGCGCGATCACAAGATCGTCATAGCAGGTCGAATGTTCCTTCTGCCGGATCCCCAGAACGTATGCAAAGAGATACTGGCTGACTGCCCCGAACATCGGATGGCACTGGGAACGGTGACCAGTCCAGTACTCCGGAATGGTGGTACCTCCCATTTTCATTCTGGAATAGAACGTATCGTCTTCCTTCGAGGTGAGAAGCGAAACGGCAAGTTCACTCTCTCCCCTTTCAAAGAGGATCCTGGTAAGCACATCAGTTGCAAAGATACCGGTATCATACTTTTTGATCTCTCTGTAATGTCTGAGGACATTCGCAAAGGTCCTCTCGTCGCCGATCCCCAGATCCACGGCAAATACATTGCTGCCCTGCTGGTTTCCGGCAAAATCACCGGTTTCCGGATCAAAGTAGGTATCCTGTATCGCCTGTTTCTTACGCCGGATCTTCTCCCGGATCGCTGCATCTGCCTGGTGTTCCCCGATGATCTCTCCGATCTCCAGCACTTTTTCCATAGACCGGATATAAAAATAAGTGTTTACAAGCGGCGCCGGTATATAGATCGCATCCATATTATTCACAAAGCCCATTGTCGGAACACACCAGTCTCCCAGGCACCACTCTCCTGCCCGGTCAGAAACCACCAGGTCTTTTTCACTGTGATCCTCCAGATAGTCCAGATAGTGAAGCATCTGCGGATAAAGTTCCTTCAGGACCGTTTCGTCTCCATAATTGCGATAAAAGACATACGGGACCATGACAATGGCACAGCCCCAGCCGCCGGGACCTCCGCCGGACGGAATGTATGGTGCCGTATACTGGACATGGCCGGTGATGGAATCCTGGCAGTCTGCGATATCCTGGATCCACTTCCGGTAAAACTTCTCGCCGTCCAGCTGGATCATGGCTGCATTACAGGTGAGCTGTCCGTCTCCCGTATAGCCTCTGCGTTCTACATGCGGACAGTCGGAAGGGATTCCGCAATGCATGTTGTCCAGCTGCGTCCGAAGATAGGCCTCCCTGAGCCAGTTCAATGTCTCATCGCTGCAGGAAAACGTGGAATCCACCTTCACATCGCTGTGGATCACCACACAATCGACCACCTTTGCATTTCCTTTTACCTCAAAATACTGAAAACCAAACCAGGTAAAACGACAGTGCATCCTGCGTTCTGTTCCATCCGTATAGAAAACGGTCTTCTGCTTATAAGTATTCTCCTTGACAAGACGGCCTTTTTTATTGAGGAGTTCCCCATGTACCACGGTGATCTCTTCCCCTGCCGGAGCATCCGATACCAGCACGGGATAACCCGTAAGGATCTCTCCCGCATCATAGATCCGTACATCGCCTTTTTCCGCCAGAAGTTTTGGTGTAATGTGGCGGATCACCCGGTCAGCCGGACAATCCTGTATGTACAGACGGGTCTCCGGCTCTTTTTCCGGAGAGACCGGCTGCCATCCGGAATCATCAAAGGCATTCTCCATCCAGCTCTCATCATAATCTCTGTAGTCATGCACTTCACCTTTCAGAAGGTTTGCTTTCTTCACATAGCTTTCCTTCCAGCGGTGGCTGCCATCGGAGCCAGTTCTGTGTTCTTCTCCTTTTTCATCCTGGTAATCGATCACATAACAGAGTTTGATATGACCGTATTCATAGCACTCATTTGGCATTTCATACCAGCCCGGTCCCATCAGGAAGGCAATGGTATTTTCCCCTTCCTTCAGGTAAGAAGTGATATCATATACCGGACAGTAAAGACGATGCCTCATTTTTTCGTCATAGGGAACTCCCCGGTAAAGCTTCTCCGGTCTCTCATGAAAATCTGTACTCAGCGGAAGGAAAAGATCCTCGCTCACTCTCTTTCCATTGATAAACGCTTCAAAAATCCCAAGTCCTGCAATGGTGATCTTCGCAGATCTTACCTTTGGAAAAACCATGGTTTTCCGGATCATCGGAGTCATGCAGGCTCCGCCTGTGGAGATCCACTCCGCACCTGACAAATCTGCTTTCTTATAAGTACTCATCTTTTTTCCTCCCTCATCCTTTCACAGCCCCGCTGGTCATGCCTTCCATGATCTGCGTGGAAAATGCAAAGTACAGAATCACGATCGGTATCAAAGTGATCACAACAGCGGCCATCGTTTCACTCATATATCTTGTAAACTGACCCACATAACGATAGATCCCAAGTGTCAGGGTCGTTGTATTCTTCTTCCCCAAAAGGATCATCGGCATATAGAAATCGTTCCAGCAGCCGATGGCTTTGATCAGAGCCATCGTTACGATCACCGGTTTCGCTATGGGGAAAATAATCCGGAAAAACAGCTTCACATCATGACAGCCGTCCATTCGTGCCGATTCCTCCAGTTCTCTTGGCAGTGTCTTGAAGAACTTCTGGAAAACGATGCAGGACATGGAAATTCCGGCAATGTACAGAAACAGAACTCCGGCAAGCTTATTCAGCAGCCCCATTTTTTTCAGCATCAGAAAGACCGGAAGGATCGTTACCTGGACCGGAACCATCATTCCGAGAAGCAGATAACTGGATAAAAGATTTTTCCCCTTGAATTCATATCTCGCGATCCCATAGGCCATCATGGCGGAAAGCAGGATGCAGCCGGCAGTGCCTCCCACCGTAAGGATCAGGCTGTTTCCGAAATACCGGATGAAATCATTTTCAAACAAAACTTTTCTATATGCGTCAAACGTAACGCTGGATGGTATGGCGATGAAGCTTTTTAAAAGATCACTTCTGTTTTTTACCGAATCCAGCAGCGTCACCACCGTAACAAAAATGGCAATACCGGTATACAGGATCAAAAGAATGGAGATCGTCCACCGGAACGCTTTCCCCCGGCGGGAGAGAACTTCTTTTCCGCCTCTTTTATCACTTTCCCGCAGTTTTTTTACCCTCATAAAGCGTCCCTCCTAATTCTCATATTCAAACTTGCTCAGCACCTTGTTCTGAAGGAACGTGACTAGCAGCATAAACAAAAACATGATCACACTGATCGCCGAACCAAAGCCCAGATTTGTTTTCGCATCCAGCCCGCTTCCAAAGGTATAGCGGTAAAATACCATACTTGCAAAGTCCAGGCTGCCGCCGACGCCGCCGTTCACGCCTCCTAAGATATAAGGAAGATCAAATACGCCCAGAGCCCAGATCGTACTCATCATAATGATCGAAGCACAGGACGGAAGGGAAAGCGGCAGGAGAATCCTGGTGAAACGCTGCCATTCCGTACAGCCGTCCACCTTGCAGGCCTCCATGATCTCCTGCGGGATATCCATGAAATTCGCATAAAAGATCATAATACCGGAACCGGCGCCCTGCCACATGATCACCAGGACAAGCAGTTTAAAAGCGATGGCAGGATTTCCAAACCAGGCATTCTGTCTCATCCCCAGACTCTTCAGGATCGTATTCATAAGGCCGATATTCGGATTAAACAGGAGCGTCGCAAAAAAGCCGATAACGGTACTGCTGATGACATAAGGCAGAAACACCATAAATTTCAGATATTTATAAGCCGGAATTTTGATAAAAAAGAAATACGCCAGGAAATACTGGAAGGGTGTGATGATGAACCACACGCACAGCAGATATTTCAGGTTGTTTTTCAGCGCATTGAAAAATGCGGGAGTAAAACGGTCATCGTGAAAAATCCGGACAAAATTTTCAAAACCTACAAAATCTGCCTTTCCCATACCGGTATAATTGGTAAAGGCCAGATATACCACATAAATAATCGGAATGACCGCAAATATGGTATAGATCACAAAACCCGGTGTGATAAAAAATAAATAATTTTTGTTCTTTTTCATTTTCCGGTCCTCCATACAAAAGTAACGCGATTGAAAAATGCAGGCATCATTTCTGATACCTGCATTCTGTCAACATTCTCTGAACTTATTCCATGATCGCTGCAACATCTGTCATCATATCATCTACTGTGATCTCGCCGCTCATAACCTTAAGAATATCCTCTGACCAGACCGTATCAGCTGTATCTGTTTTTGCATAAGTTGTAAGTACATTCTGCCAGCTTCTGAAAATGTTTCCGCCGCCGCTTACAGAAATTTCCTGTGCAACCGGATGTGCGGATTCGATTTCCGGAGATGCGGATACGCCGCCGATGGTCTGAACCCATGCAGTCTGTCCTTCTTTGCTTGCGCAGTAGCCGGCAAATGCCTCTGCTGCTTCTTTGTTCTGTGTATTGGCATTGATGGAGAAACCATTCGCTGCGGTTCCTACCAGACCAGCGGTTCCGTCTTCTGCCGGGATTGCAAACGCACCATAGTTCAGATCCGGATTGTTCTGGTCGATGGTGGAAATGTTCCAGGTACCGCCAACCATCATAGCTGCATTACCGGTCGTAAAGCCAAGGATCATATCATCGCTGTTGATCACACCGAGCCAGTTGTCGCCAAAGTATCCGGCATCTGCCCAGTCTACCAGTTTCTGGAGAGAACCACTTGCACCAGGTCCATCTGCCTTGCTGGTATAATCATCGAGACCTCTGGTATATTCCGGATCATAAGCAGACATTACCGGCTCCCAGATAAAAAGGAGGCTCCATTCACCATAAGCCTGTGAAAGAGGAGTGATCCCTGCTTCTTTGATCTTTGCCAGCAGTTCTTCGAATTCGCTGAAGGTCTTGGGTACTTCCCAGCCGTTCTCTTCAAAAATGTCTTTGTTGTAGAAGCAGGCACGGGAATCCATAGTCAGCCACGGAACCGAATATTGTTTTTCATCGATGGTGGCAAGCTTGAGCGCATCCTCCGTCATAATGCTGAAATCTACCGCACCCGTCAGATCTTCTACCATGCCGTTTTTCACATAACCCGGCATGATATCTGTAGCGGTACCGTTTGTCCAGAAAAGATCCGGACCTTCGCCGGACTGAAGAGCAGTTGCAAGAACCTGCTGATAGTCGGAGGCTTTGATCTCGTACTCCACTTCCACATTCGGATATTTTGCTTTGAAGCCTTCGATCACTGCCTTTAAGGGCTCCTCAAAGCTGTAATCATGCTCCCATACGGTGATGGAACCGGAAACATCTTCGTTTACCTCATCTGCAGATACCGGCAATGCACTCAAAACCATTGCTGCAGCACAGGACAATGCCATCCATTTTCTCATTTTCATACGCGTTTCCTCCTTATCATTTTCCTTCTTTTCAGCAGCTTCACGTCCGCTTCTGAAATATTACCTGATAATTCCATTGTACCCGCCTTTGTTATTCAAAACAAGGCAATAACTTCTCTTGTTTTTTCACAATCATACGAATATTGCGCAGAAAATTCAAAAAATTATAATTTGCTTCAAAATCTTATTTTCTACTCCCGCAGGCCATACTGTTTCCGGAACTGCCCGATCGTCTTTCCCGTACTTTTCTTAAAGACCCGCAAAAGATAATTGGAATTTGAAAAGCCGGCCAGCGCTGCGATCTCGTCCAGTGAGTACTGCGACTGTTTCAAAAGAGAAGCCGCACAGGCCACCCGTTTCTCATTGATGTACTGCATAACCGTCATCCCTGTCTGCTCTTTGAATTTTTTACAGAACGAAGGGACACTCATACAGCTCAGCTGTGCCAGTTCCGGCAGTGTAAGTTTTCCATCCAGATGCCTGTCAATATAGTTCAGAACCTCGATCAGCGGATTCTGCACTCCCGCCCGGAAGGCTGCCGCCTGAAATCCTTTCATATATTCCACAGCACGGTCTTTCAGTTCCACGCTGCTGGCAGCGGATGAGATAAAAGCAATGAGCTCCGTATCCTGTCTCCACTTTTCACGAAAATGTTCCTCAAAATGATACCCGGATAAAATATAATGCATCATCTGGCGCATATTCTGGAGGAAGATATTCTTTACGACCGTCACAGAGAGCTGCTGCTCCCCGCTCAGTTCCAGCCATTGTTCCAGTTCTCCGGAAAACCGTTCCAGCCACTGTTCTTCCAGAAAATCCTTTGTTTCAAAAATACCAAGCGCATTGGAAACGGACGGTCTTTTATAAAAAAAGACATTTTGCTCCGGATGAAAGAAACACTGCTCCGCTGCAAGAATCGCATGCTGATATTCTTTTCTCGTCTCCGGAAGTTCTTCATATTCCTGGCTGATCCCGATCACCACTGCACCGGTCAGATACTGGCTGATATTTTTCTGAAGCAGACGAAGCCAGTGATCCAGCAGCTTCCGGCGTTCTTCTTTGGAGGACTGCCCGTCTATCTGAAACAGAATGAAAATCTCACGATTATAAGGGGAAAACAACGTTCCCATCTGATAACGGTTTACGATCTCTTCCAGCAGATGCACCAGCATCTCCGAACCTTCCGGCTGTTCCGTACTCCGTCCGTTCAGCTGCAAGACGCCGATGCGGTAAATACACTGTCCACGGATCTGCTTCTCTTTTTTCTCTTCTGTTCCTGCCTGCTTTTTTTCTGTCTCTTTCCCGACCGTTTTTTCATAGACATTTTTTACTTCCTGTATCAGAGATTTCTCCGTTACGCTGTGTTTCAGGATATAACTGTCCGTTCCGATGGAGATCGCCCGCTGCGCATAGGAAAAGTCCTCATGACAGCTGACAATGATGACACCCGGAGCCAGCTGTCTTTCCCTGATCTCACGGATAAACTCCAGCCCGTCCATCTCTGCCATTTCAATATCCGTCAGAACAACATCCACCATATTTTCTTCCAGAAAATGCAGCGCCTCTTCCGCTTCCCCGAATATGCCGGACACCACAATGCCCTCTTTTCCATCCAGAAAAGACTGCAGGCCGATCCTGGAAAGGATCTCATCATCCACTATTATTATCCGTATCATGTTTCTTCCCCCTGATGACCGGAAGCAGGTATGTGACTCTGGTCCCCTCTCCCGGACGGCTCTCGATCCACATGCCATAATTTTCCCCGCATTCCATGCGGATCATTTCCTCTACATTATGAATTCCGATATTGGTATGTTCTTCTTTCTTTCCCGGCTTTCGTCTCCATTCTTCCACGTCAAAGCCCACGCCCCGGTCTTCTACCAGGATATGCAGGTCTTCATCCGCCCAGACCTTCACTTTGATCTCCGTGTTTTTTATTTTTCCTCTGCCCAGTCCGTGAACAACCGCATTTTCAATGATCGGCTGCAGGAGAAATTTACGGATCCTGCAGTTTCGGCAGTTTTCATCAGTTTCGATCACAAGCTCAAAATTCATAAAACGTGCTTTCTGGATCACCGCATAGTTTTCCACCAGCTTTAACTCATCTTCCACACAGTATCCTGCCTCATCATCCCTTGCCGCATTCATCAGCACATAACTCAGGGATTCGATCAGTTTCTGAATGTTTTCCTGATGGTTCAGTACCGCCACCCATTTGATCGTATTCAAAGCATTATAGATAAAATGCGGTGTCAGCTGTGCGGAAAGCACCCGAAGCTTCTGCCGGTTCTTTTCCTCCGCTTCCATCCGGTAATCCTCCATCAGGACATCGATCCGGCTGATCATATTATTGAAATGTCTGGACAGACTGCGGAGTTCTCCTTCGCCCACCGGCTGGATCTGCATGGAATCCAGTGTTCCCTGCGCATACTGGTCCATCGCCTTCTTCAGCGTGCCAAGCGGGCGGAAAACATATTTACGCAGCATATAAAGCATGATAAACAGGAACACCACATAAATGATCGCAAGAAAAAGAAGCGGTCTCAGAAGCGCCAGTGCCCGCTGCATGATATAGGACATTTCGATCACTGAAATACAGTACCAGCCGGTCGTGGCGATCCTGCGGCCCGCGAGGATCACTTTTCTCCCGTCCTCCAGCGTAGTCAGATGATAATCCGTGATCTTCTTTTCATCCAGGACCGAGATATCCAGAGGATCCCTGTCCGCTTCTTTTCTGGAGCTGTAAAGAATCCTTCCTTCGGAGTCTGTGAGATAACGCACCGCTTCGTCTGACTGCAGCTGACCAAACGCATCCTGTACAAGAGAATCACTCATGACCATATATAAAAAACCGACGTGCTGCATTTCTTTATTGTTCAGGGATCTGGCCAGAATGTAGCTGTTTTTCGCGGACCGGCCATATACCTTGCTCATGACATACCAGCAGCATCTTCCTCCCGCCGCAAGCACCTCCTCCTGATGTGCCTCCATAAAGGAAACGGCCATAGCATCATTGCCTACGCGATAAACCTTTCCGTTCCGGTCAATGATCGCTCCGGCAACGGCTCCCTCTATGGAATATACGCTGGAGTTCAGTCTCTTTTTGATCAACTTCTCTTCTCTTTCTGTGAGCGTTTCCCCCGACAACAGTTCCACAATGTCATTATAGTAAGCAAACAGGGAGCTTTCCATGCGGTTTTTCAGCTCCCCGGATATCTGATAGCCTACGGATGCCATAGAGTCCATCGCGGAATTTCCGAGCGTCGTAATATTATAATCCCGGAAGATCCCTACCACAAAGGCCGCCATGACGAAAAAGGGAATGATGACCAGCACCAGAAATAACAGCACGATCCTGGTCGTGATCCCATGCCTGGAAAACCAGGCTTTTGTTAAAAAAGCAGGCTTTTTCATATGCTGCACCCTTTTATTTCCGGCTTAAACCAGCCTTATCACCCGGCTCCATGCCATTTTTCCCTGTGCATCCGTAACCTCCGCCCGGATGAAGGTTTCCCAGGGTTCCACATGGCACACGGCTTTCGTCAGCCCGTTTCCTCTATGTCCGCGCTCCGGCGCCCATACGGCATTTGAAAAGAAGGAAATCCGGCTGACCGGTGAACAGTTGACCGTCACTTCATTCTTTTCTCTCCGGATGTGGATCTCCGGTCCCTGGGTCGCATAAAATTTTTCCTCTCTGATTGCTTTCAGCAGATCTTCATCGGAGGCATTTTCTCCTGCTTCGAGCATGATCCACGCCTTCGTCTCATCACTGCCGTCATAAAAGTGCGCGTCATCATCTGCCAGCAGCGAATAAAACAGGCCCTGACATGCCGCTGTATC
>CAKRQP010000067.1:0-11984 GCA_934393555.1 uncultured Lachnospiraceae bacterium | reverse complement strand
TGGCGGGTCCCAAGTTCAAAAGCCTTATCATGCAAGCATGAACGGCTTTTTGACCTTTTGACCCTGGCATCATCATCCTATCACAGACAGGGGTTTCCGGTAAAGAGTGATTTTGCGGAAGAAAGGTATGGGATCCGGTAAAAATGGCGGTTGACAATCCAAAGGATCCTGTTTATCCTTGTTTATACACGAACAAAACGTTTGGGGAAAGGAGTCATTATGGGCAGAAAAATACTGGAGATCGAAGCAGTCACAAAGAAATATAAAGAGTTCACGCTGGAACCGGTGAGTTTTTCTCTGGAAGCAGGGAGCAGCATGGGAGTCATGGGCGCTTACGGTTCCGGAAAGACCACGCTTCTGAAAATCCTGACCGGACAGATCCGGCCGGGAGCAGGGACGGTGAAATTTTTCGGAAAAGGGGCCGGAAAGGACAGAAGTGAAATGCTGGAATATTGTGGGATCGTTCCGGCGGAGGGTGGTTTCCCGGATTGCCTGAATGCAAAGGAGATCAATAAAATTCTGAAGGGCTGTTATAAAAACTGGCAGGAAGCCTGTTTCTTTGAACTGGCAGACCGTTTTTCCCTGTCACTTACCAGACCACTGAAGGAGCTTACCAGGGGAGCAGGGCAGAAAGTGCGGATCCTGGCGGCGCTTTGTCATGAGCCAAAGCTTCTTTTGCTGGATGAGCCACTGAAGGGACTGGAGCCGGAGGACCGCAAACTGGCAGAAAATCTTTTCCGGGAATTTGGAAAACAGGAGGATCAGGGAGTCCTGGCCTTCACGGAACAGCCGGAAGAAGCAGAAAAGAACTGTGATAACCTGGCCTTCCTTTATAAAGGAAGACTGATCTTTGCAGAAAACCAGGAAACGCTCGGAAAACGTTACGGTTTTCTGGAGGCTTCCGATGAGAAGCTGGAGCTGATTCCAAGAAGTGCCTGGTGCGGCATTCGCCGGACGGAAAACGGCGGCTGTCTTCTCCTGGACCTGGCTGCCCTGCCAGAAGAACTGGCAGCAGAGCTTCCGGTGGAAGTTCCGGCACTTACGACGATTATGGAATATCTGACGAAGGAGGCGGTGAAACGGTGAAAGCACTTTTGTATAAAGATCTTCGGATGCTTATGAAAAAGGGAAAGATGTACTTTGGCTTTACGGTGATCTTTGCCCTGTTTGGTGTCATTAATATGGAAGAAAACGTATTTTTCTTTTCTCTTTTAAGTTCGCTTTACCTTTCCATGGCGGTACTGACGCTGCTGGGACTGGAAGAGCAGGCAAAATGGAACAGCTACGGTGTGCTCCTGCCTGTTTCCAGAAAAATACAGACAGCGGAAAAATACATGCTTTCAGCAGCCGGCCTGCTTTCCGGCATCCTGATCAATCTGATCTTTAACTTCATCGGAGGAACGAATGGTTCTGTCCTTCTGGAGCTTTTGCCGGTGATCCTGATCGTAGGTCTTCTTTTTCCTGCGTTTCAGCTTCCACTGGTCTACAGATTTGGCATCGGAAAAGCAAAGCTGGGCTATCTCTTTCTGGCAGGCCTGGCGATCGCGGCGGTAGCCGTTTCCACCAGGATTACAGGAGAAAATTCCGCAGCCTGGCGGATCGTGTTATCCGGTGAGGTGCTCTGGGGAGGAGCAGCTGTTTCATTCTGGCTTTTCCTGGTATCAATGGTTTTTTCCATGAATATCTGCGAGAAAAAAGCCTGTTAAGAAGGAGGGAAACCATGCGTTTTTTTCATATATCGGATCTTCATATCGGCAAACAGCTTTATTCCTACAGTCTGCTTCCGGATCAGAGAGCGATTTTAAAGGAGATCACGGAGCGGGCGAAGGAATACCATCCGGATGCCATTCTGATCGCGGGGGATGTATTTGACCGTTCCATTCCTTCCGGAGAGGCGTATACAGTGCTGGATGAATTTCTCACCGGCCTTTCAGAGATCACACCGCAGATCCCGGTGCTTCTCATTGCCGGAAATCATGACTCTGCCGAACGGCTGGATTATGCCAGTGGGTTTCTGGAAAAGCATCAGATCCACATCGCTGTCTCGGCTCCGGAAAGAGAGGATGAGTATCTGAAAAAAATAACGCTGACAGATGATTTTGGTCCGGTCCATTTTTATCTGCTTCCTTTTTTAAAGCCGGCTTATGTGCGTCGGCTTTTTCCGGGGGAAGAGATCAATGATTATGAGATGGCTGTCCGGCGGATCCTGGAACGGGAAAATCTTGATTTTTCTGAAAGAACTGTGCTTCTTTCCCATCAGTTTTACAAGAACGGCAGTACCGCTCCCGAGACCTCGGATTCAGAGCAGGCTTCTCTGAATATCGGAGGACTGGACAGTGTGGATGTTTCTCTGGTGGAACCTTTCACTTATGTGGCGCTTGGGCATATTCATGGACCGCAGAAGGTAAAATCTCCCCATATCCGTTATTGCGGGACACCGCTGAAATACTCCCTCAGCGAAGAAAAACAGGAAAAATCCATCACGATGGTGACACTGGGGGAGAAGGGAATGGAACCTCTCATCGAAACGCTGCCCCTTCATCCTATGAGGGATGTACGCCGGGTAAAGGGCACACTGGAAGAGGTGCTGAAAAAGGCAGAAGAAGAAGGATCCGGTGATTTTGTCAGTGTGACGCTGACGGATGAGGAGGAGCTTTACCGGCCAGGAGAGCGGCTTCAGAAGGCTTATGAATATCTGCTGGAATACCGCATAGAGAACCGGAGGACCCGAAACTTTATGGAAGAGTCGGAAAAAGACCTGAAAGTGGAAGATCCGCTGTCGGTATTTCGAACCTTTTATGAAGAAGTGCAGGGTGTGGCACTGGATGAAAAAGAGGAGGTCTTTATGAGCCGGATACTGGAGAAAGCGAGGGAGGAGATATGAAACCTTTGAAACTCACGTTGTCCGCCTTTGGTTCTTATGGCGGAACGGAGATCGTGGACTTTGAAAGGATCGGCAGCGGGATTTTTCTCATCACCGGAGATACGGGGGCAGGAAAAACCACGATCTTTGATGCCATCACCTTCTGTCTTTTTGATGAGACCAGCGGCGGAAAACGAGATGGGGAAATGATGCGGAGCCAGTATGCCTCCGATGAGACGCCCACTTATGTGGAGCTTACCTTTCTGGCAGGAAAGGAGCAGTATACCGTCCGGAGGAATCCTGCATATCAACGGAAAAGCAGAAGAAAGAACAAAGACGGCGTCTATGCCATGACAAGGGAAGGCGCAGGAGTGGAACTGACGCTTCCTGACGGCAGTATTTTTAAAGGAAAGATCCCGGAAACAAACAGGAAGATCGTAGAGATCGTAGGTCTGGATGCCAGTCAGTTTCTTCAGATCGCCATGATCGCCCAGGGAGATTTTCTCAGGCTTCTTCTGGCTCCATCCAGAGAGCGGAAAGAGATTTTCGGAAAAATCTTCAATACCAGGATCTATGGAAGGATCCAGGCGAAGCTTCGGGAAGAGGCAGGTAACCTGGAAGAGGCGCTTTCGGAGAACCGTAGGGACTGCCTTCGTGAATGGGATGCTCTTTCTGCCCTGCCGGGAAGTGAGAGGGCGGAGGAGCTTCAGGCTCTGGTCGGGAAGGAGGAAGACTGGAACGGATGTACAAAGCAGACCATTGAAGCAGTGCAGCAGGAGCTTGCAGAAAAACAGCTTCTTCTGAAAGGGCAGACAGAGACGGTTCAGAAGGAGATCCGGAAAAAAGAGCTTTATCAGGAGCTCCGGAAACGGCAAACAGACTGTAAAGACCGGATGGCAGCGCACGAAAGCTGGCTACTGGAGGAAAAACGGAAAGAGCAGGAGCTGAAAGAGGCGGCCGAAAGGGCGGCAAAAGCGTTGGAGACCCGCGGCGCTCAGGTGGAAGCGGAGCTTCTTCAGATCAAGAGTCTCCTTCCGGACTATGAAGAACTGGAAAATCTCGAGGGAAGGCTGAAAAGAGCAGAAACGGAGCGGAAAAAGCTGGAAAATGTTCAGAATTTCTGGCAGGAGAAACGGAAAAACGGAAAAGAAGAAGCGGAAGGGCTTAAAAAAGAGCAGGAGTCTCTGGAAGGGGCGGAAAAGGAAATCCCGGACCTTGAAAAACGTCTCCGGGAGCTGAGCCTTGCAAGGGAAGCCTGCACAGAGCTGAAGGATCTGCAGGAGCTTCTTCAGAAGCTGGAAGCCTCTCTGCGGAAGAAAAAAGCAGCTGCGGAGCAGGGACTGAGCCGTTATAAAATGCAGGCAGAGGAGTATAACGAGCTCTATACCTGTTTTCTGGCGGAACAGGTAGGGCTGATCGCCGGACAGTTAAAAGAGGGAGAGCCCTGTCCGGTCTGCGGTTCCCGGGAACACCCGGCTCCGGCAAAGGCGGTCCGCCAGGATGTGACGCAGGAAAAAGTGGATGCGGCAAAGGAAAAGGCAGAAAGACTCCAGGAGGAGCTGAACACATTAAAGGAAGGCTTTGTGGCGGAAAAACAGCGTTTTCAGGTGGAAAATGCCCATCTGAAGGAGGAGAGTGCCCGATGGTTTCCGGAGCCGCTTTCCTGGAAAGAGGAAGACCGGGCAAAACGCCGGGAAAAGGAGCTGGCTCTTGATGATGAGGGGAAGACTCTGCAAAAACGCCGGGAGGAGCTTCTCCGGAAAAAGAAACGCCTGGAAGCAGGAAAAGAAAGGCTGAAGGTTCTGGAGGATGAGGCTGCTGCACTGGAAGAAAAACTGGAGACAACCAGGGCAGAACTTGAGAAGGCCCGGGTTTCCTGTGAACTGGACCGAAAGGAGCTGGAACTGAAAAAGAGCCGCCTTCCCTATCCGGAAAAACGAAAGGCCGAGGCAGTCTATCAGGCTCTTGTTCAGGAAAAACAGACGCTCAAAGCCGGGGCGGACCGCTCCAAAGCGGCTCTCGATCAGATCCTGGAGGAACGGAACCGGCGCTCCGGTGCCCTGGAAAGCGAGAAGGAGGAGGAGAAGCGCCTGGCAGAGGCTCTGGAAGCAGAGGAAAAGAACGGGATCCTGCCGGAAAGTCTTTTGGAGCTGAAAGAAAAGAAAGAAGCTCTGGAAGATGAAGAACGGGAGCTGGATCATCTCCATCGGAAAAACGAGGCCGCAGAGAAGAAGCTTATGACCCTTCTCCGAGAAAGAGAAGAACTGACGGAAAAATACGGTATGGTCGGCCGTCTGGACCGGATCGCCAACGGAAAACGGAGACAGGCGGCCGGCCTGGATTTTCAGACCTATGTGCAGCGCCGGTATTTCCATGCCATCATCCAGGAGGCGAACCGGAGGCTGGAGCTGATGACAGACCGGAAATTCTACCTGAAATGCCGGGATATCAGTGACCTGAAGCTCCAGGGAGAAGTGGGACTGGATCTGGATGTCTATAGTTGTGTGACCGATTCGATCCGCGATGTAAGGACTCTTTCCGGAGGAGAATCCTTTATGGCAGCCCTGGCCATGGCACTTGGTATGGCAGATATCGTTCAGCGGACCGCAGGAAAAGTACGTCTGGAGGCCATGTTTATCGACGAAGGCTTTGGTTCCCTGGATGAAGAATCCAGAGAGCAGGCGATCCGGGTGCTCCGGGAGCTGGCGGGAGAGGAACGGCAGGTGGGGATCATCTCCCATGTGGAGGAACTGAAAAAACAGCTGGACCGGAAGCTTGTCATCCGCAAAGACAGGGAAGGAAGTCATCTTTCATTTGTCTGCTGAAAGAATGCAAAAATGAGAGAAATCCGGAAGAATTTGTGAATATTTGATTAAAAACTTCAAATTCATTGACGTGTTTCTGCTGATTTTGTATAATGTTGATTGCAACATGGAAAGAATTCCCCTGTTTTTGTCTGTACAAGGACAGGGAAAAATCTTAAAACCCATGGAATTACAATAAGAGAATGAGGCACGACTATGAATGTATTGTTTTTTATAACGCCAAAGAGCGAAGTGGCATATCTTTATGAAGATTATTCGCTTCGTCAGGCACTGGAAAAGATGGAACACTACCGTTACAGCGCCATTCCGATCATCGACCGGAATGGCTGCTATGTCGGGACCATGACGGAGGGGGATTTCCTCTGGTATATCAAAGATCACAATATCATTGATCTGAAAGAAACAGAAAAGATCCCTTTAAAGAGCATCAAGAGACGCTGGCACAACGAACCGGTCAATGTGGACTGTGAGATCGAGGATCTGATCCTTACCTCCATGAATCAGAATTTTGTTCCTGTCATCGATGACAAAAAGATCTTCATTGGTATCATCCGGAGAAAAGATATCATCGCTTACTGCTATGACCGTTGTAAAAAAGCCGAAAAACAGAGTGGGGACAGTGTCACACTTTAACGAATTGCAACTTGACAAAGGAAAGAATAGTTGCTAGAATACTGATAAATCATTACGAGGTGAAAAATCCATGAAAAAACGTGTGTTATCTCTGCTTGTAGACAATACAGCCGGTGTACTGAGCCGGATCGCAGGTCTTTTCAGCAGAAGAGGATATAATATTGACAGTCTGACTGTCGGAGAGACGGCAGATCCCAGATATTCCCGTATGACGGTTGTCGTTAAGGGAGACCGGCAGATCCTGGATCAGATCACAAAGCAGCTGGCGAAGCTGGTGGATGTGGCAGATATCAAGACTCTGGAGGAAGGGGACTGTGTGGAGCGTGAGCTGGTACTGGTAAAGGTACGTGCGGACGCTACAAACCGTCAGGACATCATAGCGATCGCCAATATTTTCCGCGCGAAGATCGTGGATGTATCTCTGGATTCCCTGATCATTGAACTGACAGGAAACCAGAACAAGCTGGAAGCCTTCCTGAAAATGCTGGAGGGCAATGAGATCCTGGAGCTGGCAAGAACCGGTATCACAGGACTTTCCAGAGGTGCCGACGACGTCCGGTACCTGTAATGATCGGTTGCTCCATTTGTTATCCCGTCAGATCGGAATGCAGATAGATACAACATATATTTATAATTCTTTATACGATATGGAGGAATAGAATCATGGCATCTAAAATCTACTATCAGGAAGACTGTAACCTCTCTTTACTGGAAGGTAAGACCATTGCCATTATCGGTTATGGCAGCCAGGGACATGCACATGCTCAGAACCTGAAGGATTCCGGTTGTGACGTGATCGTAGGTCTTTACGAGGGAAGCAGATCCTGGGCAAAGGCTGAAGCACAGGGATTTAAAGTATATACAGCTGCAGAGGCAGCAAAAAAAGCTGACATTATTATGATCCTGATCAATGATGAGAAGCAGGCTGATCTGTATAAGAACGACATCGAGCCGAACCTGGAAGAGGGCAATATGCTGATGTTTGCTCATGGCTTTAACATTCATTTTGGTTGTATCGTACCGCCGAAATATGTGGATGTTACCATGATCGCACCGAAGGCTCCGGGTCATACCGTAAGAAGTGAGTATCAGGCTGGCAAAGGAACTCCCTGCCTGGTTGCTGTAGAGCAGGATTACACCGGAAAAGCAAAAGATCTGGCACTGGCTTATGGTCTTGCAATCGGTGGTGCAAGAGCAGGTCTTCTGGAGACTACCTTCCGTACTGAGACTGAGACCGATCTTTTTGGTGAGCAGGCAGTTCTCTGCGGTGGCGTTGTAGCTCTGATGCAGGCTGGTTTTGAGACTCTTTGCGAGGCTGGTTATGACCCGAGAAATGCATATTTCGAGTGTATCCACGAGATGAAACTGATCGTAGATCTGATCTATCAGTCTGGTTTCGCAGGAATGAGATATTCCATCTCCAACACTGCTGAGTACGGCGATTACATCACCGGACCGAAGATTGTTACTGCTGAGACCAAGAAAGCAATGAAACAGATCCTGTCCGATATCCAGGATGGTACTTTTGCAAAAGACTTCCTGCTGGATATGAGCCCGGCTGGCCGTCAGGTTCACTTCAAAGCTATGAGAAAGAAAGCTTCCGAGCATCCCTCTGAGAAGATCGGTGAGGAGATCCGTAAGCTGTACAGCTGGAATGGTGAGGAGAAACTGCTGGACAACTGATCCACAGTCTCATTTCCTACATAAAAGCATATGCCGGATCGCTGTTTTTGGCGGTCCGGTTTTTTTCTTTTTACTATTTTTTCAGTTGCAGAAACTTTTTAAAAAAATATGAAAAAAATACTTGCATTTTACGGGAGGGTGAGCTATAATAAGCAATGTCAAGGAAACAAGACAGCTGACGGAGTATGGCGTAGCTTGGTAGCGCGCTCGGCTGGGGGCCGAGAGGTCGCAGGTTCAAATCCTGTTACTCCGATGATAGGAGCTCTTATCACTGATGATCAGTGGTAAGGGCTTTTTTGCGTGCAGGAAAACGGGTTTACAAATTTTTCAGATTTTTTTTCTTGAATCTGTCTGTCATTTGTGATACGTTATAAAACATTAGACATCGAAAAGTTAGGCATCTAATGAATTGAAAAATAGAAAAACTGCAGGAACTGTCTGATGGATCGGCAAAACGAGATGGCAGGGAGCAGACAGGAGAGGAGGAAGGACATGAGTGACATTGAGAAGCTGAAGCATCTGGAGATGGAGGTTCAGAGGTCTCAGTTTCGTTATCTGAGAAATCTGATGAATGAAAACAAACTGTACCGGGGAGATCCGCGCCTTCTGATGTATGTCTTTTTCCATGATGGACGGAAACAGGCGGAAATTGCCAGAGGGCTGTGTGTGAAGCCGGCGACGCTTACCGTTATGCTTCAGCGGATGGAACAGGCAGGTCTTGTGGAAAGAAGAAATGATACGCAGGACCAGAGAGTCCAGCGGGTCTATATCACAGAGCTGGGAAAAGAGACCAGTGAAAAGACGGTGGACGTTTACAAAAATGCGGTAAAGAAATTTTACCAGGGAGTAACGGATGAAGAAATGGAAGGCTATCGGAGCACCCTGGAGAAGGTAAAGGCAAATGTTCTGAAACTGCTGGAGGAGAGTTCCGGCAGCGAGAATGCAGAACAGAAAGGTGAGAAGACAACATGCTTAAGCTTGCAAGATATATAAAAAAATATACGGGAGTGATCCTTCTGATCCTGGTCCTTCTGGTGATCCAGGCGAACTGTGATCTTTCCCTTCCGGGCTATACCTCGGATATCGTCAATGTGGGGATCCAGCAGAATGGTATCGAGGATGCCGTGGCAGATACCCTCAGCAGCGGAGCCATGGAAAAACTGTTTTTATTTATGGATCCGGATGAACAGGAGCTGATCAAAGCCAGTTATATGGAAAAAGACGGAATCTGGTCTTTGGATAAAATCAGTAAAAAGACGAGAAAGGAACTGAACCGGGTTCTTGGAAAGTCCATGGTAGCTGTTTATGCCATGAGTTCCGGTTCGGAAGAACTTGGACTTGGCGGTGATGCCGCCATGCAGCTGCCGGAGGGGACGGATCCCTTTGATGCCCTGAAAAATCTTCCGGAAGAGCAGCTTGCTGCGATCAAAGACAAGCTGTATGAGAAACTGGACCAGATGCCGGACACCCTGATCACGCAGGGCTCCATTGCTTTTGTCAAAGCGGATTATCAGGAGCAGGGGATCGATCTGGATGCCTTTCAGAAGCACTACCTTCTGATGGCGGGTTTAAAAATGCTGGCCTTTGCTTTCCTTATCATGCTCATCTCGATCGCAGTGACCTTTCTTTCCTGCCGTCTGGCGGCCGGAACAGCGAAAACGCTCCGTGACGGTGTGTTTACCAAGGTGGTTTCTTTTTCCAACAGGGAATTTGAGAAATTTTCCACGGCCTCGCTGATCACCAGAAGCACCAATGATATCCAACAGGTACAGATGGTGCTGACCCTGTTTTTCCGGATGGTCCTTTATGCGCCCATTCTCGGGATCGGAGGCGTGATCCATGCGCTGGAGACCAGCAGAAGCATGGCCTGGGTCATTCTGCTGGCAGTCGTTCTGGTGCTTGGCGTGGTGGCGGTACTGTTTGCCATCACCCTTCCGCGCTTTAAGAAGCTGCAGGATCTGATCGACCGGCTGAACCTGGTGACCCGTGAGATCCTGCAGGGCCTTCCTGTGATCCGGGCATTCAGCCGGGAAAAACAAGAGGAACAGCGTTTTGACAAGGCAAATAAGGATTTTATCAGTACCAACCTTTTTGTAAACCGCTGTATGACCTTTATGATGCCTGCCATGATGCTGGTCATGAATGAGATCACCGTTCTTATTGTATGGACCGGTTCCAAGGGGATCGATGCGGGGACCATGCAGGTAGGTGACATGATGGCATATATCCAGTATACCATGATGATCATTATGTCCTTCCTGATGATCACGATGATGTCCATTATGCTGCCCCGTGCATCTGTATCAGCAGGACGTATCAATGAGATCCTGGAAACAGAAGTGATCCTTCAGGATCCGGAACGGGAAGAAAAAGCAGATGTGGAGAAAAAAGGTGTGGTGGAATTCCGTCACGTATCCTTTACCTATCCTGGCGCGGCAGACCCGGTGCTTCGGGATATTGACTTTACCGCACGCCCCGGTGAGACGACCGCCATTATCGGAAGCACCGGCTGCGGAAAATCCACGCTGGTCAATCTGATCCCGCGGTTTTACGATGTGACAGAGGGTGAGATCCTGGTGGATGGTGTGGATGTACGGAAGATGAAGCAGCATACGCTTCATGAAAAGCTCGGTTATGTGCCGCAGAAGGGTGTGCTTTTCTCAGGAACCATCGCTTCCAATATCGCTTACAGCAAGGATGCCATGGGCGAAAACGATATTCATAAAGCGGCCGAGATTGCCCAGGCCAGTGATTTCATTGAAGAAAAAGAAGAACAGTACGATTCTCCGATCGCCCAGGGCGGTACGAACGTATCCGGCGGTCAGAAACAGCGTCTGTCCATTGCCCGGGCGATTGCCGGAAAGCCGGAGATTTATATTTTCGATGACAGTTTTTCCGCACTGGATTATAAGACGGATGCAGCTCTTCGAAAAGCTTTGAAGGAAGAAACTGCTCAGGCGACGACGATCATCGTAGCCCAGCGTATCAGCACGATCCTCCACGCAGAGCAGATCATTGTTCTGGATGAAGGACGGATCGCCGGCATCGGCACCCATAAAGAACTGTTAAAATCCTGCGAAGTTTACCATCAGATCGCGGCATCTCAGCTTTCAAAGGAGGAATTAGATCATGAGTAATCACGGAGGCGGCATGGGCAGAAGAAGAATGCCCAATGAAAAAGCAAAGGATTTTTCCGGCAGCATGAAAAAGCTGCTGAATTATATGAAGCGCTACAAAATCCGTTTCTTTCTGATGCTGGTCTTTGCAGTTGCCAGCACCGTATTTTCCATCTGGGGACCGACGATCCTCGGTGATGCCACCACGGAAATCTTCAAGGGACTGGTGGAAAAGGTCAATGGAACGGGAAGCATTGATTTTGGAAAGGTCAGTCAGATCCTTATATTTCTGGGGTGTCTCTATCTTTTGAGTGCCTGCCTGAACTTTATCCAGGGCTTTATCATGACCGGAATCTCCAATGATGTGAGCTACAGTCTCAGAAAGGATATTTCTGAGAAGATCAACCGGATGCCCATGAAATATTTCGAAAGCCGTACCACAGGAGAAGTGCTTTCCCGTGTAACGAATGATATTGACACGCTGCAGCAGAGCCTGAACCAGAGTGTGACGCAGCTGATCACTTCCATCACCACGCTCATCGGGGTCTTTATCATGATGCTTCGGATCAGTGTCCTGATGACCGTTCTGGCAGTACTGATCCTGCCGGTATCCATGCTGATCATCGGCCAGGTGATGAAGCATTCCCAGAAATATTTCCAGCAGCAGCAGGCATTTCTTGGAAATGTCAACGGCCAGGTGGAGGAGATCTATGGCGGCCATAACATTGTCAAAGTCTTTAATAAGGAAGAGACGGTGACAAAGACCTTCCGGGAGACCAATGAAAAACTGTATCAGTCCGCCTGGAAATCGCAGTTCCTTTCCGGTATGATGATGCCTGTCATGCAGTTTGTAGGCAACCTCGG
>CAKRQP010000066.1:0-12273 GCA_934393555.1 uncultured Lachnospiraceae bacterium | reverse complement strand
AGTGCGATCTCGCAGTTTTGCAGGGCCGGAGTGCACATACAGTCTCCCAGTACATTTCTTGCAAAAACCGTGCTTCCAGCTCCCATAAAAGTGATTTTCATTGCGACTCCTCCTTTTTTCTCTGTTTTTTCTGATGAATCCATTGTATAATCTTCTTCAGAAAACAACTATCCTGTTTGTGCAGAAAACTTATTGAAATGTTGTATTTTTCGGAGGAAAATCCATGTCAGAAAAGGAAACCCGACACCAGTCTTATCTTAATGTCTACTTCTGCGGCAGTGAAAACTGTCCGTCCCGGCACGCTTACGGCCCGGCGGTACGTCCCCATTACCTTCTCCATGTAATTTTAAAGGGTAAGGGGATTTATCAGTACAAGGGACAGACCTATTCTCTTTCCGCCGGAGACGCTTTTCTCATTCTGCCAGGGAAAGTGACGTATTATCAGGCTGATGAAGCGGAACCCTGGAGCTACGCCTGGGTGGGTTTTGATGGAAAAGCGGTTTCTGAAATCTTAAGCCGGACGGTTTTTTCCGATGCCTTCGTCTTCCGGAATGAAGCGCCGGAATCTGTCACGCTTCTCACGGACCAGATGAAAAAACTCTGCGAAACGTTTCTGCAGAGCCCGGAAGATCAGCTTTCTGCCGCAGGAAATCTTCTGCTGCTCTTTTCCTTTATGAAAAAAAAGGTTCCTGAGACTTCTCAGGAACCCACCCAGATCTACCTTCAGAAAGCAAAAGAATATCTGGAAAACAACTATGCCTACCCCGTCCGTATCTCCGATGCAGCCCGCTACACCGGCATTGACCGGACCTATCTCTACCGGATCTTTATGGAAAAAGAGAAGCTTTCACCCAAGCAGTACCTTCTCAACCACCGGCTCCGCATGGCCGTGGAAATGCTCTGTACCACCAGCTACTCCATCACAGAGATCGCCCTCTCCTGCGGCTTCCACGATGCCTCTTCTTTTTCCGGCTGTTTCCACCGGCAGTTTCATGTCTCTCCAAGGAATTTCCGAAAGACCGTGCAGGATGAGCATGGAAAAAAACTTTTGTAACAACGGCTTCTTCTTTTTAATAAATACCGATGTCCTGCGGCCGCTGACCAATTTCTGTATTTCCGTTTACATCAAACTTTACAGCAAAACCGGTCCCATTTACTTTGATCATTGTCCATGCTTTCGACTGGTTATCCAGATACATATCTTCCTTATAGGGATAGAAATATCCTCGCCGGAATGAGGCAACTTCATAATAACCATCTTCTACTATATCATCCATTACGGAGGAATTGCTGCATGCTTTTCCATTTGCGTAAACTGTACTGGTAAGGCTTATCTCATGACCTGTATGGTTTGTGAATTTCACCTGACAATAGTAGTTCTGACTGCTTCCTACAGAAGGAACGATCAGTTCCACCTTCAAACCTTCTTTCAGCTCCGTCAGTAAATCTTTTTTCAATGCAGAAGCATTCACGGTAACATTGATCGTTACAGTTTTCTTTTTACTGTCATCATATATTTTGATTTTCGCAGTACCATTGTTTTTTGGTGTCACATATAATGTAGTTGTATTTCCTGACCATTTTTTTGACCAGTTACATGTTACAACACTGTTGTTACTGTTTTCAAAATAGATGGAATCATCTCCATTATAAGTTACTTTTATAGCTTTTCTCTTGGTATTTGTAAATTTACAGCTGGTTGCTGAGGCAGAAATCAGTGCTCTCTTTACAGTAACCTTACAGGTTAGTTTCTGTTTTCCGACTCTGGCAGTGATGACTGCGCTTCCTTTTCCCTTCGCTGTCACTTTTCCGTTTCCGTTCACTGTAGCTACAGATTTCTTAGAAGAACTCCATTTGACCTTCTTCTTTGTTCCCATTACTTTCAGGTTATACGACTGACCGCTTGTTAATGCGATCTTGCTTCTGTTTAATTTCAGTGAAGCTGCTTTTACATTCTGTACCGCCATAGATTGTGGCAGGGTAAACGGTAATACCATGCACAGACTCAAAACCAGGAACAGCATAAACATACATTTCTTTGCTTTTTTTAATTTCTTCACTTTACATTTTCCTTCCTTTTTATTATTTGCCCATAGCAGATGCCGGAGGCATATCCCATTTTTTACATCCTTATCAAGGATAACGGAATCCGGTTTCGGAAACAATTAGCTGACTGCATAGGTTGGAAAATTACATAGCAGTTCATCTAAGCTTCCTTCCAGAGAACCACTCCCTCCTTCTTCACATTCTGATAAAATGGCAATAGATTTCCCCATTTCTGCATATTTTTTTCCTGAATATCAATAATGGAAAATACCCTGTCATAGCAAAGATCCATATCTGCTGACCACCGAATCAATCGTTCTCTTACTGCATCATCCATATCTTTTTTCATAATGATCGCAATATCAATATCACTTTCAGCTGTACTTTCATTTCTGGCGGCAGACCCGTAAAGTATCATTGCCTCCATGTTACTATCTGAAAAAATTTCAAGCAGCCCTTTAATCAACTCGTCTTTCATTACAGGAGTAAGCATCCAACCACTTCTCTATTCCAAAATATATACTTTTTTCTTTATTATAACCTGTTTTTTCATATTTCACAACTGACAGATTGCATATTCTTTTATTTATTCCGCTGAACGCAGCGCCGCTGTATTGGAAAAATCGATTTTCTTCACTTCACCGATCTCGCCAGTGGGAGAAAGTGGGCAGACAACGTAGAGTCTTTCCTCAGCACCAATAGTCAGTTTCGCATAATAATGCGTACTGCTCCACTCCGCGCTGCCAATCGGATAATCCCCATAGCAGTTATGAATCTTATCAAAACCGCCAATCCGTTCAGCAAATACACAGAGCATATAGGGTGAGGTATAGGAATCCCAACGATAAGTTCGGAAACAGGGACCGTTGGGCAGTGCTGCCAGAGTTACATTTTTGCCGTTGCTTTGAGTCACATAATGGAAAAGATCCGGTGTATTGAGATAGCTGCAGACCGCATCCATTTTTTCAAAGGCTGTCATGGAACTGTTTGTATGTTCTGCAATGATCTGATCCACCCAGGCATACAGTGCAGTCTTATAGTCTTTAACGGTCCAACGCACTGTTTTTGCCACTATATAGCCCTCTTTCTGTACTTCCCGCACTTCTACATTATAAGTCCCTGCATCATCAAAATTCAAATATCCCACATAGCCGCCCTGCACTTTATGGAGCAGCTTATCATAATCATCCTTATTGGTATAATCAATATCATCATAATATTGTGCGCAGTTCCAATTTGTAATGTTTTTGAAAACAGACTTTCCATTCGCAATCAGCTCGATCGAACTGGGATCCGGATTCTCCGTCTGGATATACACAGCCCTCATTGTCCCTGAATAAAGCTCGCTGCCCGTGGAATCCAGAAAATACAGTTTATAGGAAAACTGTGTTTTATTTTCACTTTTAACACTGTAATTTCCCACGTTCACGGAACGCGCACTGCTCCAGGGTCCGCAGACTTTGACATTTCCATCCCATTTAAAGGAACGAACTTTCACATAATAAGTGGTTCCCTCACGCGTATAGAAGAAGGACACTCTTCCATACCCCAGCCTATTCCACTGGGAAGTCGTATAATCCTGTTTTAAAAATGTCGTAAAATCAGGAAATGTGCTTATCCAGGCTTCATAGCCCACATATGAATCCGAAGAAGAAAAAGTTCCCGGACAATTGATTCCCACATAGTTCGCATTATAGTAGATGCTGCTGATTTTCGGAACCAGAAGTGACATATCATATCGAATTGACGTCAATTCTGCCGTCACCCCCGCTCCGGACATTTTCTGCGTAACCATCACATAGGAGATCAGCTTCTGCCCGTAAATATCTGTAAAGATAATCTTTGTCTTTCCAGGATTTACTGCTGTAAAGGCACAGAAAGTGTAAGGAGAATCTGTATATTGAAGCACAGTATCCGGATCTGAAACTGTAATACTCTGAATACGGTTGCTGACAGAAAATCCAAAGCTTTCTCCTACCGTTGTTTTGATCACAGCTGACTCTCCATCAGAAAAAGTCAGAGCCGGCGGCTCTGTCTCAGGAGCGCGGGTCTCCTTCTGGTCATTGTCGGATTTCGGAGGTTCTGTCTCTTTGGTGTCATTCTTCTGATCATTGTCCGTTTTGCTGGTGTTACCGTTGTCCGGTGTTCCGTTATTGCCGGAAGAATCGGCTTTCTTTGCCGTCGTCTTTGCGGTTAGCTTTGACCAGGCCGAATAGGTCGATTTTGTCTTTGTATAACGGTAAAAACTCCGGATCTGCAGATAATAGCGGGTGCCGGGTTTGAGGCTCTTCAAAGTCGCGGTAGTCTTTGTGGCCCCACTGATGGTCTGAATCTTTGCTCCTTTGAAATCCTTCCGGGTCGAATAGCGGAGCTGATAACCGGAGACAGCCCTTGAAGGACGTTTCCAGGTGAGCTTTAAGGTCGTGCCTCCTGCCGGACTCTGCATGGAGACGAGCTTTGTTCCCACCGGATTGATACGGAAAGTCTTTCGTACCGTACCTGTATAGCGGCTCTTTCCCTTGACAGCCACCGTGTAAACGCCTGGATTTTTCCGACCTTTCGAATAAGTCAGCGTATAATCTTTGTTTACTTTCAGCTTTTTGCCTCTGTATTTGACGGTTACAGCTGGTTTCTGAACCTTTCCGTTATAGGTGTAAACGGTTTTGGAGAGGCGGATCACCGCCTTTTTCATCTGCACTTTCCCGGCAGCTTCCACCCTTTCCGGTGAAAATCCAAAAACTGCTGTCAGAATCAGCAACAGCAAAGCCACTAACAGTGATTTATTTCTTCTCTTTTTCATATGTATCACCTCAAAATTTTACTTTTTCCTGTTTTTTCTGATCATTGGCTCCGGCTTTCACTCGCCGATCAGCACATTCTTACCTTCAAAAGCAAACCCGTATTTCCGGATTCTTTCTGCCGGAATTCCTTTCTTTTCCAGCTCTGCTGCGTATTGTTTTTCCTCAATCTGCGTCAACGCCGTTTTTACCGTGTCTTCCAGCGAGCTCTCCGTCTTCTGGTCCCGGACCTTAAACTCGATGATGATACTGTCAGCTGTTTTTTCAGAGGCTTCCAGAAGAACGTCATAGCGTCCAAAACCGCTTTCCCGGTTGGAAGTGATCCGGTACCGGCCTTCCAGCTCCACAATGAGTCCCAGTACAAAACCATGATAAAAGCGCTCCGGCTCTGCCTGTGAAACCTTTTTGCCTGTGTCAAAATAACTGAACACCGTCTTTGTCACCTGGTTCATGTACGCATTCATTGCGGAAAGGTCTCCCTGCAGCAATCCTTTTATAAAATCATTGTAATCTTCCATCGCCTCCGCAAACCAGTCCCGGATCATGTTTTCAAACATCAGATGGACCTCTTTATTGGTCAACGCCAGATGATAGAGATCCCTCCCTGTTTTTTCATCTGTCATATGCTCTGTAACCTTCAGATAACCGCTGGCAAGCAGCATACTCCAGATTGCAGTCACGGAAATCTTCAGCTGACTGAAAACGATCTGCTCGTCCAGGGTCGTGATAATTTCATTTCCTTTCAGCAAATCTTCAAACTGCATTTTCAGATTCCGGCCGCTTTCACGAACCAGGGTTCCGATGAATCGATTGCTGCTTGTGTTTGCCCAGTATGGTGAAAATCTTTTGGTCTTCAGATAATTCAAAATCGACCATGGATTATAAATATCCCGGATTTTTCCAAATGTAAAACCATCATACCAGTTTTTCACTTCCTGACTCTTTTCTGTCAGGTCAAACTCATTCAGTGCTTCAAAAACCTCTGCCTCTGTAAACCCGAAGCTGTCTGCATAGGCTTCTGAGGTCGTCGTGATCACCACCAGATTATTCAGGTCCGAAAATACAGATTCACGGCTCACTCTGGTAATGCCGGTCATCAGCGCTCTTTCCAGAAACGGATTGGTTTTAAAACTGGCATTGAAAAGACTTCTGGTAAACGTCACCAGTTCTTCCCAGTATCCTTCCACATACGCTTCCTGCATGGGCGTATCATATTCGTCCAGCAGAATAATGACCTTCTTCTTATAATATCTGGACAGAAAATCAGCCATCTTATGCAGCGCCATGGTCGCACGTATTTCATCCATATCTGTAGAAATGCTTTTGAAATATCTTTGTTCTTCTTCCGTTAAGAGCCCGCTTTCCAGCAAAAACTGATTTTTATTATAAAGCTCCGTCAGGATCTGGCAGATCCGCCTTTTCGCCATTTCAAAAGTCGGCTCCTTCACATTAGCAAAGGTAAGACAGATGACCGGCCACGTTCCCTGTATTTCCCGGTATTTTTCTTCCTGCCAGATTCTTAACCCCTCAAAGATACCTGCTTCCTCTGCATGTTTCACAGAGAAAAAATAATCCAGCATACTGATCGTCAGTGTCTTTCCAAAACGACGGGGTCTGGTGATCAGTGTGACGCTGTCTTTGTTTTCCCACCACTCTTTTATAAAGTGTGTTTTATCAATATAAAATAAATTTTCTTTTCGGATATCTGCGAAATCCTGCTGACCGATTCCGATCGTCCTTCTCAAAAAAACACCCCCATAATAAAAATCTGCTCCGGAAAATCCTCCGGAGCAGGTACAGAAATTCTTTATCTTCTGATCTCCAGAAGCTTGTTTTTCAATTCACCTTCCAGGCGCTGCATCTCTGCCTCGGCAGCCTGGCGTTTTTCATGACCTTCGGCCTGGATCTTCAGGACTTCATCCAGAGTGGAGATCAGGGATTCATTCGTCTGTTTCAGTGTTTCGATATCCACAATGCCGCGCTCCGACTCTTTGGCTGTTTCAATGGTGGCCATTTTAAGGGTCTGCGCATTTTTCTTCAGGAGCTCATTCGTCATATCCGTGACTTCTCTCTGGGACTCTGCCGCCTGACGGGAATGTTCCACACCAAGAGCCAAAACCATCTGACTTTTCCACAAAGGAATGGTGTTTACCACCGTAGACTGGATCTTTTCCACCATCTGTGTGTCATTTCCCTGAACCAGACGGATCTGCGGTGCTGTCTGGAGAGAAATCATGCGGGTAAGCTCCAGATCGTGAAGCTTTTTCTCAAAGCGGTTGCAGAAGCTGTTCAGATCCTTGGCCTCCTGAGCATCTTCCGGAAGACCGCTGCGTTCTGCCTTCTCCACCAGTTCCTTCAGATCATTTTCCCGGACCTCCTGAAGCTTCTTTTTACCGGCAAGAATGTACATGGAGAGCTCTTTGAAATACGTTTTGTTCAGCTCGTACATCTTATCCAGCATCGCAATGTCTTTCATCAGAACGACCTGATGATTCTGGAGCGCTTTCACGATCTTTGTGACATTTTCCTCTGCCTTGTCATATTTGTTTTTCATGGTGTCCAGCTTGTTGGCATTCTTTTTGAAGAAGCCGAAGAAGCCTTTCTCCTGTTCTTCCGCCGCATCAAAGCTCTTGAGCTCCGTCACCACGCTGGAGAGCATATCGCCTACCTCACCGAGGTCCTTTGTCCTGACATTTTCCAGAGCTGCCTCGGAAAAATCAGCCATTTTTTTCTGGGCTCCGGCTCCGTACTGGAGGATCATATTGTTGTTGGTCAGATCGATCTGTTTCACAAAATTGTCCACCATTTTCCGCTCTTCGTCATTTAAGATGCTCTCGTCAAAGGCCGGTTTTACCGCTTCCGGAGCAGGTGCGGCCGGTACTTCCGCCTTTTTTTCCATCTCTCCGAAAGGATCCAGGCTCAAAGTCGGTGTTGCTTCCAAATCTTTTAAATCCACGCTCATCTTTCTTCTCCTTTATCGTTTCACTTTTACTTTGTCAAAATCGCTCTCTGTCAGACCTTCCTGGGCAAACATGTTGTGAAGGACGGAAATATCCGATGAGATATCCCATGCCGCTTCCTCAAAAAAGCTGTCCAACAGTTTTTCAAAGGCCTGATCGATCGTATCCAGCGTATCCTCGATCTCTTTCTTGGAATTGACGATATTTTCTCCCTGAGAAGGCTGTCCGTCCAGTTCCTCATAAGCCTTTAACAGTTTCACCGTCGTAGGAAGATAATAATCCATAAATCTTCCCAGATCATCCACAAGCTCCGGATGCTGTTCCACGCGATTGAAGATCTTGGAGATCACCAGCTCCAGACGGGAAATTTTCTCAGAGATCTCCACGCCGGGAATGCGGTCATTGCAGGTTCTGATCTCTTCCAGATAGGCTCTTCCGGCAGCGATCGTCTTTTTCGCTTCCTCCGGAAGGTCTTTGCGCCTGCCGAATTTTTCCGCTTCCTCGGCTTTTCGTTTTTCTTCCTTCTGCCGCTCCTCCAGCTGTCTTTCCGCTGTCTGATATTGTTCATAGGCGGAGTCTGTCACCATAAGACAGGTCTGGGCTTTGTCGAGATGTCCATGAAGGAAAAGCCGTTTCCGGATCATTTTCCCCACATCTTTTTTTACAAAATCCTCGGATTTTCCAAGAGCATCGGCAAGCTCCCGGATCTGACAGAACTCTCTGTCCCGCAATTCTTCCACATATCTTCGGAAGCGGCGGCTCTGTCCCAAAAGGGAGCTTCCTTTATAGGCCATAAAGGCACTTCCTGCTACAAAAGGAGCCAGAACGCCGGTTGTGATCATTGCCGCCTGTGCATGGTCCGGAAGGAGAAGCGGGATCGTGATCCCAAGTGTGATCACCAGGATCCCCAGGAATGTGTAACCACAGATGCTCAGTGCCACACCGGTTCCCGTCATTCCACCCGGATTTTTAAAACGCTCCCGGAGAAAGTTCTTTCTGTTTTTTTCCCGTGCCTGCTCATATCCGGGCTGAAAACGGGTAGACCGCATGGTGGAGCGGCTATATTCGTAAGAGGTCTGTCTTCCGGAAGAGCTGCCTTTGCCTTCCACCGTCCCACTGTAAACCGTATGATCCGTCGACGTCTCCGGCCTGCCGGAATATTTTTCCGCCGCCTCCCGTGTTTTCGCGTCTGCTTTGTTTACGGCATTCTGAACACTCTTTCCCACATTTTCCATGGCTTCACCCACGGTTCTGGAAATATTCTGGCTCAATTGCCCAAAATCTTTGGTTTCCAGTGCATTCCGCACCATATCCTCGATCTCATCACCGATCTGTGACCAATTTTTATCTGCCATCGCTTAATCTTCCTTTTTCTATTCAAGACGTTCCGAGCATAGGCTCCGACCACACATTTCCTGCGCTGTCGCTACTGCAGTTTACACACCCGAAACGGTTATGGCTACATTATAACACGGCACTTTTTCTTTGTGGGATTTTTTTATGAAAAGGGGTTGCATTTTCCGGAAGACTGGTATATGATACTCGTATGAGATAACATAGTTTTGATTACTACGTGCAAGATTATCTAAAACTGTGTTGTGGATTTTGGAGAGTTATTGATCCGGAGACGATTTTCAGACAACTCCCGGAGATCGTCCCGCCCCATAAATAGAAAGCGAGGAATCAATTATGGATGCTGTTTATACACATGCGGTTGAAGCACAAAAACCTTTTCTGAAAGACCCCGGAAGTGCCATCACACATTTTATCGGCGCTGTCGCCTCGGTTTTCGGAGCTGTTCCTTTGCTGGTCAAAGCCCATCGGACAGGAGATCCTGCCTGTATCGTTTCCATGACCATCTTCATCAGCAGTATGATCCTGCTTTACACAGCCAGTACCGTTTATCATTCTTTTGATATTTCTGTCCGTGTCAACCGGATTTTACAGAAGCTGGATCACATCATGATCTTCCTTCTTATTGCCGGTTCCTACACACCGCTTTGTATGGTAACGCTCCGTGACGGTGTCGGACCGCTGATGTGTATCATTGTCTGGTCTATCGCTGCCGTAGGCATCCTGATCAAGGCCTGCTGGATCACCTGTCCGAAATGGTTTTCTTCGATCATCTATATCGGCATGGGCTGGGTCTGCCTCATGGGCTTGCCGGAGATCCTCAGTTCTTTAAGCCCTGCAGCCTTTGGCTGGCTCCTGGCCGGTGGCATCATCTACACCGTGGGCGGCATCATCTACGCCCTGAAGCTTCCGATCTTCAATTCCCGCCACCAGAACTTCGGTTCTCACGAGATCTTCCATCTCTTCGTCATGGCCGGAAGCCTCTGCCATTATATCGTAATGTATTCTTTTGTAGCCGCATAATAAAAAACGAGCCGCAGCATCTGTTTTTGACAAGTGCTGCGGCTCGTTTTCTGTTATTATCTTACCACCTTACAGGATTTGACCTTTGACCAGGCACCGTAGTATTTTGTGCCTTTGATGGTCTTATATCCGCGGATCCGGATATAGTATCTGCTTCCTTTGCCTGCGTAGCGAAGGGTGGCAGAGGTCGCTTTTTTACTGATATTTGCAGTTTTACTGTAGTAAAAATTCTTGTTTGTAGCGTACTGGAGCTGATAACCGGAGACCTTGCTGTCTTTTTTCCACTTGATGATGATCTTTCTGGTGCGGATGTTTTTCAGACTGCTCAAGACTTCTCTTTTCGGCTTGATGATATAGATCTTTTTCACAGTTCCGGTGTAGTTGCCGATACCCTGGATCGTTACAGTGGCGGTTCCGGTGTAAATGTTGTTTTTGTAGGTCACCTTATAATCTTCGCCGCTGTTGAGGCCGCCGTTGTATTTAAGACCCGGCTTTCTGGCCTTTCCGGTCTGGGTACATTCGTTATAAGCGAGCGTAAACCAGCTGCTCTCCAAGTTCCTCCTGGCAATCTTGAAGGTAGTGGAAGCCGATCCGGTGTAGTCTCCGATTCCGTTTACCACTACTTTTACCGTTCCTGCATTGACATTACTTCCATAGGTAACGGTGTAGTCCGTTCCTTTTTTCAGGGTCTTGCCATTTTTTACAACCGTTACGTCAGGGGTCTTGGCTCTGCCATCATAGGTGTAGGCATTGTTGGAGAGAGAAACGGAGCAGGATCTGCTGAAATCACCGTCGAAGCCTGCAGTGAGAAGTTTGTACTTTCCCAGACCTCCGGTTACTGCAATATAGTAGGTTCCTGCTTCCAGGTTTTTCGTTGTGATCGTCCAGCTATCCGGCTGCGCCTCGGAAGCATACCATCCATTGTTCAGATAATCACCGATCCGCATTCCCAGTGAATCATAAAGGTAAATTCTCTTATAGGAAGTGAAGACAATCGCCATATTGATAAAGCCTTTACCGATGGTGACTTTGTAATAATCCGTCCCATCATTTTCTGTGAGGGCTCCTGATACCTGTGTTTCCAGCGGAAGTGCCACCGCCTGCTCTATGCTGTTGTTGGGCTCCGTATTGGCAGCTCCCAGAGATTCTGCTTCTACTTTTACACGGAT
The DNA here is from genome assembly GCA_934393555.1 of uncultured Lachnospiraceae bacterium. Taxonomy (GTDB): domain Bacteria; phylum Bacillota; class Clostridia; order Lachnospirales; family Lachnospiraceae; genus Limivivens. Next base: position 924 of record CAKRQP010000066.1, on the reverse strand, counting down.
ACGGCCCTTCATCCCTCCTTGAGAGAAAGAAAAGGTTTTCGCCTTTGCACGAATATCATATCTACCTGCACTCAGATAAAGCGTTGCCGATTTCGTCCCCGGAGAATCCTCCGTTCCTCCTACCTGAAGTGACGCATACGTTTTCTCATCCGTATCGCCCTGACGGAGCCAGATTTCACTGGATGCCGCACTGTTCTGCAGAGTGATCGTGACTTTCGCTTTTTCTTTCAGCGTAAAGGTAGCATAAGTAACCTTTTTATCATATTCCAGATCCTTCCACGCCATAAAATCAGCCGCTTTTGCTGAACTGCCCCACAGATTACAGAAAGCAGTCAGTACAAAGACCAGCAGAAACCAGCGCAGAAACGATCCTGCACCTGTTGTTTTTCTTGTCTTTTCCATTAAGTTCTCTCCTTTCATATCTCACTTACGTTTTTACTGAAAACCGTTATCCCTCTGACGATTCCTCCTCTCTGTACTTTCCATTTTCAGTTGTTTTTGTCATTTATTAGTAACATATCATATTTATTTTTTGTTGTCCACCAGGTAAAAGAATTTCCATAAAAAAATCCAAAAACGGTCTCAGACAAAATCTGTTCACTACTCAATAAATTTTTTTAAAACATATTTTCCCTTGCCTTTTCCTTTTACAGAATCAATGACATCCAGTAATTGCATAGCTTCAATTGTTTTTCCGGCCTTGGAATCTCCATAACTTAGTTCTTCTCTTATTTCTTTTCTTCCCCAGATCTGATCCATTTTAAAAATTTTAATTACCTCATTTATATTTTTGGCAAAAATTGGCGTAATTGATTTCGCTATCATTGCTTTTTCAACTCTCTGGAATAGTAATTTTTTATATTCTTCCCCCTCCAAACAGTGGTTTTCATCATCAATCAATGGTTTTTCACTTTCCAAACAGTG
>CAKRQP010000065.1:0-13424 GCA_934393555.1 uncultured Lachnospiraceae bacterium | reverse complement strand
GAACTTGTGAGTAGATAGATATTTATATCATCAAAAGCATACTCGTTAAAGTAGGAATGAAACATAGAAGTTTATAATTTTTTATAAGTTTTCAGTAACGGCAGGGGCTCCATTGAGAAAGAAGGAAGCAGAATATGGATGAAAAGATCGAGAAGCTGAAAGAATGGATCGAAGGCAGTGAAAACATTGTATTTTTCGGAGGCGCAGGAGTCTCTACGGAAAGCGGGATTCCCGATTTCCGAAGCCAGGACGGACTGTATAACCAGGAATATGCCTATCCTCCGGAAACCATCCTGAGCCACACCTTTTTCATGAGAAATCCGAAGGAATTTTACCGGTTTTATAAAAACAAGATGCTGGTCTTGGATGCTGAACCCAATGCGGCTCACCGGAAACTGGCTCAGTGGGAGCAGGAAGGCCGCCTGAAGGCAGTCATCACCCAGAATATCGACGGCCTGCACCAGAAAGCCGGAAGCAAAGAGGTACTGGAGCTCCACGGCAGCATCCACCGGAACTACTGCACGCGCTGCGGCAAATTTTTTGATGCGGAATCTATGCAGAAGGCGGAAGGTGTGCCTCACTGTACCTGCGGCGGTCTCATCAAGCCGGATGTGGTCCTTTATGAGGAGGGGCTGGATATGCAGGTGATCTCCAAAGCGATCCACTATATTTCCAATGCCGATGTTCTGATCGTGGGCGGCACTTCTCTTGTCGTCTATCCGGCAGCCGGTCTGATCGACTATTACAATGGAAAAAAACTGGTGATGGTCAACAAGTCCGTCACACCAAAGGATGCGGGAGCCGATCTTCTGGTGCAGGGAAGCATCGGGGAGATCTTTTCCAGGATCTAAAGAAGGAACGGAGAGAAAAGAATGGATTATCAGGTGGGAGACATCGTCAAACTGAAAAAACCTCATCCCTGTGGCAGCCATGAATGGGAGATCCTCCGGGTAGGAGCGGATTTCCGTCTCAAATGTACCGGCTGCGGCCACCAGGTCATGCTGGCCCGGAAACTGGTAGAAAAAAACACCAGGGGACTGAAGAAAAAAGAAGAAGGATAAGATAAGAACAAGGCGTCGGAGAAGAACTCCGGCGCTTTTTGCGTTTGCAGGTAACATAGACTTGAAAAAAGTGTTTACATAAAGATTTGGTGATAATCGCGAAAAAAGAGAATTTAAGAATGAATAGCTCAAAGTGTATTGACAATTAACAAGCGGAATGCTATAGTTTAGTTGTCATAACAAGTATAAAAATGACATGACAAATAAAATCCATTGTCGAGAAATCGCATTGGGACAGAAAAATAATCAGGAGGAAATGTTATGACAAATTCAAAGGCGAAATATATGATGATCGAGCAGAGCATTATCGATAAAATCAAAAAAAATGTATATCGGCCAAATGATAAAATAGAGAGTGAATATGAGTTGTGCAATATTTATCATGCCAGCAGGATTACCATTCGTCGAGCCTTAGATGATTTATGTGTTCAAAACATTCTGTACCGAAGACAGGGTGCGGGAACGTTTGTACATGAAAATGCAAAAAAATTTATTGGAAGTGGTGAGAAGAAACAGGTTCTTGTGATCACACCCTATCTTTCCAGACTAATGAGCAATGTGGCACAGACATATCTGCCCAAAATTTATGAGAATATTGATAATAATCGGTATACGGTGAATACGGTCATGGAGCCTGCAAATGAAGAGTATGAAAATGAATTCATCAATAACCTGCAGAGCCAGAATGTTGCAGGAGTCATCTATTATTATTCCGATCGAGTAAGCGTTTTGGAGAAACTGCGACAATTAGGTATTCCTGTAGTTCTGATTGATCTTGAACCAAAAGATAATCCATTCGACATAGTAACGGGCGAGGACTTTGAGAGTGCTTACCGTGCAACTTTAAATCTGATCAATTGCGGTTGTCGGAAAATCGGTTTTTTTTCACAGTTTTCTATAGGAATGTCTACTTCAGATCTTAGAGAAGCAGGAATCAGACAGGCGCTGGAAGATAATGATTTACATCTGGAAGAAAAGTATTTCTGTCATTGTGTGCCGGACAGTGCTCTGGTCGAGAACAGAGATTCCAATTGGCTCTTGGAAGCAGCAGAAACATATTTAAAACAAAATCAGGATCTGGATGCAGTAATCACAGCAAATGATGATTCGGCTTTTCCTCTTCTTGGAGCTGCACAGGAATTGAATATATCAATTCCGGAAAAATTAAAAGTAATCAGTTATGGAAATTATTCTATGTGTAATCTGCCATTGATCAATCTTACCTCTTACGAGCAGAGCCTTGGAAAATATGCCGAGGAAGCGATCAAGCTGCTCTGTGAACGAATGGAAGGAAAACTTCCAAATTTGGTTCAGCGTAGAATTGTTAAGTATAAATTGATCAAACGGGGTACTTTTTAACAAGAACAGCAGATTTGGAAAGGAGCGAGGAGATTGTTCAAGTACATTTTAAAACGCGTAGCTGCATCTGTAGTTACCCTGCTCTTGGTTGCAGCGATCACTTTTCTGGCGATGAATGCAATTCCTGGAAATCCGTTTCTGGATGAGAACACAACCGTGGAGCAGATGGAAATCGCGAATGCGAAATATGGTCTTGACCAGCCTTTGCTTGTGCAGATGAAGAACTATTTATTGAATTATCTGCATGGAGACATGGGAGAATCTTTGAAAATGCAGCGTGGAACTCCAGTGAAAGATATTATTTTTGGTCAGGGAAAATTTGAACTCTCCATACAGCTTGGAGTGTTAGCCTTGTTTTTGACCGTTCTTATGGGAATTCCGCTCGGATGTATTGCAGCATATAATCGTGGCAAAGCTGTTGATAATTTCCTGAATGTATTTAGTACGGTAGGAATCGCAGCTCCAAATTTTGTTGTTGCAACGTTATTGCTGACGCTTCTTTCTGTGAAATTAGGAATTTTGCCAGCGGTATCCGGAAGCTTTGATGATCCAAAAGCGATCATTATGCCGGCTATAGCACTGAGTCTTTATTATGTCTGTTATGTGGCAAAGCTAACAAGAACCAGTATGCTGGATGCGATCAATCAGGATTATATCCGGACAGCCAGAGCCAAAGGTCTGAGAACAGGCAGCCTGATTTTCAAACATGCACTTCGTAATGCGTTAATTCCGGTTGTCACTTATCTGGGACCGTTAACGGCAGGACTGCTTTGTGGAGGTTTTGTGGTAGAAACGACGTTTGGAGTTCCCGGATTGGGTCGTTACTTTGTCTCCAGTATAATAGACAGAGATTATCCGATCATTATGGCAACGACGATCGTGCTCTCAACCTTGATCATTGGAATGAATCTGATCGTAGATATAGTTTATAAAATAGTTGACCCGAGAATTTCCTTAAGCGGAACAAACAACTGAGAAAAGGTGGACGGATATGAGTGAGATGAACTGGAAAAATATTCGGATCAACAGTCCGAAGGATTTGGAAGGCCTGACGCTGCCGGATGAATTGTTTGAACCGGTGTCAGCAGATGAAAAAACGAAAAATGCAGAGGATAACAGAAAGAGCATAACCTATTGGCAGGATGCGTGGAGGCGTTTTAAAGCAAATACAGTAGCCATGGTTGCTTCGGTAGTATTTATTCTGATTTTGATTTTTGCATTTGCAGGACCTCTTTTCATTCCTTACAGTTACGAAAGCCAGTACAGAAACAGTGTAAAGCTGGGACCCATGGAATATTCGGACGTGGAATTGGAAGAGCAGGAAGTATTGAAAAATTATGATGCTGTTTTCTGCACGAATATGATGGAAGGATCCTTGAAATCCTTAAGTAAGGGTAGTTATTACATAAAAGCAGGAGGAAAGAAATATTACTTTACAAGAGAAAAAACATTATCCAATAGTTACATTCTGTATGATAAAGATACAGAGGAGAAGTTGTTTATAGCCAGTTCCAAGGATGTGCAGGAGGATGAAACCTTTTCAGAAACAAAACCGTTAGAATATACACTGGATGCCATTGAAGGGGCAAAACGTATCGATATGATCAAAAAAGTAGTTCCGCATGTTTTGGGAACAGATTCTGCCGGACGTGACATTATGTCCAGATGTATGTATGGAACAAGGGTATCATTGATTATAGGAATTGCAGCAGCATTGATCGTATTGGTGATCGGTGCATTGATCGGATCCATTGCGGGTCTGGTAGGCGGCAAAGTGGATTTCGTGATCATGCGTATCATCGATATCATTATTTCTATTCCGACTACCTTGATGGTTCTGCTGCTTCAGGTTGTGCTTAGTGCTCCCTTACAGACCTGGTTTGATTCTTCCCATACTGCATTCGCAAAGGCAATGCGAGATCTTGGCGTGGGAATTGTAAGTATGTTTATCGTGTTTGCACTACTGTATTGGGTGAGTATGGCCAGACTTGTACGAGGCCAGGTATTGCAGTTAAAAGGAATGGAATTTATCACAGCCGAAGAAGTTTTAGGCGCAGAAAAAAAACGTATTATTTTACGTCATCTGCTTCCGAACTGCGTAGGTCAGCTGGTAATCGCAACCTGTCTGCAGATTCCCTCAGCTATATTTACAGAATCCTTTTTGTCTTATCTGGGAATCGGAGTGGCAGCACCTATGGCAAGTCTTGGTTCCATGTGTTCGGAAGCACTTGCAACATTATCTGTATATCCGCATCGATTGATCTGCCCGGCATTGATTCTTAGTGTGCTGGTATTGTCTCTTAATCTGATTGGTGACGGTCTGCGCGACGCACTGGATCCGAGACTGAAATAGGAGGACTTATGGCTGAAAAGACAGATTATGTGAAGAAGGACAGACCTCTTCTCAAAGTAGATAATTTAAAAGTATCCTTTTTTACTCCGGCAGGAGAAGTAAAGGCGGTAAACGGTATTTCCTATGAACTTCATGAAAATGAAATTATGGGAATAGTAGGAGAATCCGGTTCCGGAAAGAGTGTGGAGGCCTATACCATTATGGGACTTCTGGCAGGTTCAGGAAAAGTATGCGGAGGAAGCATTGAGTTTGAAGGAAAAGATCTTCTGCATCTTTCCAGAAAAGAAATGTCAGACCTGCAGGGAAATGAAATGAGTATCATCTTCCAGAATCCGATGACCTGTTTGAACCCGGTATATACCATTGGAAATCAGTTGGTGGAAGTAGTACGGCGCCATGATAAGAGCATATCGAAAAAGGAAGCAACACAGAGAGCAATCGATATTCTCACAGAGGTTGGTATCAATAATGCGGAAAAACGAATCAAACAGTATCCGCATGAATTATCTGGAGGTATGCGTCAGCGTGTAATGATTGCCATGGGACTGATCTGTAATCCCAAACTTCTGATCGCAGATGAACCGACCACTGCTTTGGATGTAACAACGCAGGAACAGATCCTGCAGCTGATGAAAAAATTGCAGAACATACATCATACAGCGATTATTTTTATCACACATAATTTAGGTGTAGTTGCTGAGATTTGTGACTCCGTATCTGTTATGTATGCCGGACATATTGTAGAACAGGGAAAAATAGAAGATATTTTCTATCATATGAAGCATCCTTACACAGAAGGTTTGATTGCTTCCATGCCGCGAATCGACATTGTGAATCATGAACGTTTAAATCCGATCGAGGGAAGTCCGGTGGATCTTCTTAATCCGCCGAAAGGATGCTGCTTTGCTCCTCGATGTGGAAAGTGCATGAGAATATGTCAGGAGCAGGAGCCTCCTTATGTAAAAGTGGGAGAAAACAATCATATATCGGCCTGTTGGCTTCATGTACTCGAGATGAAGAAGGAGGCAGAAAAGAATGGTTGAAAAGAATAAAACAAATGATCGTCAGGTATTGATCAAGGTAGAACATCTTGTAAAACATTTCCCTATCAAAAGTGGCTTCCTTCAGCCGAAGAAAGCGGTTCATGCAGTGGAAAATGTCAGCTTTGAAATTTTTAAAGGCGAAACTCTGGGGCTGGTAGGCGAATCCGGATGTGGTAAAACAACTCTGGGACGTACTGTGATCCGTCTATATGAACCATCAGCAGGAAAGATTACATATGATGGAGAGGTCATCTTTGACAGCGAAACAAAAACAGCAGTTCCAATGAAACCTTACAGGGAAAAAATGCAGATGATCTTTCAGGATCCTTCGGCATCACTGGACCCCCGTATGACGGTTGGAGAGATCATAGGAGAAGCACTGGATATTCACCATAAGACAAAAAATAAAGAAGAACGGAAGGAAAAAGTCAAAGAGCTGCTTGGTATTGTAGGACTGAATACAGAACATGCCAACCGTTTCCCACATGAGTTTTCCGGTGGACAGCAGCAAAGAGTTGGAATCGCCAGAGCCCTGGCAGTAAATCCGGAATTTATTGTCTGTGATGAGCCGATTTCTGCACTGGATGTTTCTATTCAGGCACAGGTAATTAATATGATGGAAGATCTGCAGGACAAACTGGGTCTTACGTATCTGTTTATTGCGCATGATATTTCAGTGGTCCGCCATATATCAGATCGGATTGGTGTCATGTATCTTGGAAGCATGGTGGAACTGGCAGAAAGCTATGAATTGTGTTCGAAGCCTTTGCACCCATATACGCAGTCGCTTCTGGCAGCAGTTCCGATCCCGGATCCGGAACTGACCCGTTCCAGATCCAGAATGGCAATGACGGGAGAAATCCCAAGTCCGATCAATCCACCTTCCGGTTGCCGGTTCCATACAAGATGTCAGCATTGCAGTGAAATCTGTAAGACGGAAAGTCCGGAACTGAGAGAAGTGGAAAAAGGACATTTTGTTGCCTGTCATCTTTTTCATAAAGACTAAAGGTCATAATACACAGATATCAAAAAAATTGATATATAAAAAAACACGAATAAGGAGGAACAGTATGAAGAGAAAAGCATTAGCAACATTTTTCATTGCATGTGGATGCCTTGCAATGGTATTTGATGGTACAAATGTAAGGGCAGATGAGGAGTTTACCATCGATGCGGCTACCGGTTATTCCGAGCCTCATTCTATGGATCCTACGCTTACTACCGGTGGAGACCAGTATGAAATCATTGTTCATATGGAAGAAGGTCTGATGAAGTTTGCACCGACTACTGAAGCAGTTGGAACAAATCCGGAAGAAATGGCAGCAGAAATCGTTCCAGGTCAGGCAGAATCTTATGAATATGATGAAGATACTCTGACGTACACGTTCCACCTTCGCGATGATATCGTATGGAACGATGGAACACCGGTAACTGCCGATCAGTTTGTCTATGCATGGCAGAGACTGGTTGATCCGAACACAGCGTCAAGTAATGGTTCACTTCTTAATGCGATCGTCAAAAATGCAGCTGCGATCAATGCAGGTGAGATGGATCCCAGTGAATTAGGTGTGGAAGCACCGGATGATAAGACTCTGGTTGTTACTCTGGAAAACAGTTGTGCATATTTCCTGGAGCTGACCTGTTCTTCTCAGTTAATGCCTCTTCGTCAGGATGTGATCGAAGGAAATGATACCTGGACAGAAGCCGGAACATACTGTGCAAATGGCCCTTATGTGATGACTGAGTGGGTACATGACAGTTACATCACCTTGGAGAAAAATGAAAAATATTATGATTATGAAAATTTAGGTCCGGATAAGATTACTTTCCATCTTTCAGACAGCCAGACTTCGAATCTTGCTGCATATCAGTCTGGTGACTATGATTTTATCAGTGGTGTGCCGGCAGATCAGATCGAAGCACTCGAAGCATCCGGAGATCTGTTTGTAAATCCGAGATGTAACTGTACCTATCTTTATCTGAACGTAGATTCCATGACAGACTGGAGAGTACGCGCAGCAGTACTTCTTGCAATTGACAGAGATAACATTGTAGAAAATGTAACACAGGATGGTTCTACAGCTGCCATCTCTCTTATTCCGGAAGCAATCACAACCAGTGAAGGAGAGTCCTGGCCGGATGCAGTAGGTGAAGTAATGTACAGCTGGCTTCAGGAACAGTACCCGGATTACGATCTGTCTGACTATGTTGGAAGATGTGAACTTGCGCAGCAGCTGTATCAGGAGGCTGTTGACGACGGATGGAATCCCGATACCTCAATGGATTATCAGTACAACACCAGTGATACCAATAAAGCAATCGCAGAAGCAGTTCAGTCTGACCTTTCCAATGTACTTGGCATCAATGTAACTCTGAACAACATTGACTCTGCCGGATATACACAGACAATTTCTCAGGGAGGTTTCTACATTGCCCGTCTTGGATATGGCCTGAGCTACAATGATGCGATCGGATATTTCAATCTGTTTGGATCAAACGGAAGCTTTGAGTATTCCGGATGGAGCAACGAGAAATATGATGAACTGGTTGCACAGGCACATACGATGAAAGCAGGAACGGAAAGAGATAAGGTTCTTGAAGAAATTGAAGCAATCATGTTTACGGACGAAGGTTTCTCTATTTGTCCTCTGTATGATGGCAGTTATACCTACTGCATGGACAGTACTCTGAAAGGAGTATTTTATCCGGCAATTGAAGGTGTGACCATCTTCTCATATGCAGAAAAATAGAATTTAATTGTTTTTTTGAAAAAAGTGTCAAGAAATATTCATTGACACTTTTTTCTATCACAGGCCACGGATTCTGGCATCATCATTATAAAATAAGAAGATAGGAAAAAGGAAAATGTCTGATAAATATAAATATACATACAGAGGTTATCTCTGTGATCATCATTCACCGGATCCCCCGGTTGTAAATTTTGACAAACTGAATGCAGAAGAATGCGAACGCTTCCTGAAAGAAGCAAACATTGACCATGTGATGGTCTATACGAAAGATCATTGGGGCAATTCCTATTATGACACGAAGGTTGGTAAAAAGCATCCGGCTCTTGAAGAAAGGGACTGGATCGCTGAAATAAAACCGGTTCTTGAAAAATTAAATATTGAATTTACGGCATATTACTGTTTTGAGTATGACAGTTATATTACAAAAGCACATCCGGAATGGTCTTGTATGACAAAGGATGGACAGAAACTGGTCTGCGGAATGCCGGATAATTCCAGTAATGCCAAATGGGGAATGCCCTGTATGTCCAGCGACTATCGGAAATATGCGTTGGAGCAGCTGAAAGAAGTGGTGAGAAACTATCATCCGGACTCCCTTTTTATTGATATTTTTGGAAAATCATTGTGCTATTGTGACACCTGTAAAAAGCGTTACAGAGAGCGTTTTGGAATGGAGATGCCGGAAACAGAAGAGGATATGATCCGTTATAACAAGGATCTTGCAGCATTTCTGGATGATGATTCAGAAGAACTTCTGGATGAAGTGAAAGCGGAATTGAAGGCTATTGATCCTTCACTGGCGATCACTGTGAATTTCTCCTCTCATTACAGAAAAAGCACCCGAGACAAGCTGGATTACATGTATACGGAGCCATGGGCAGGAAACTGGCTGTCAGGTGCTTACACCAGAGATACTTCCGGGGGACGTCATCCTCAGTTAGGTCCGGGAAACGTATCACAGATTTTCAATTACCAGCCGGATAGTATTTATGAACTGGCAGCAGCAGAGATTGCAGCACAGGACTGTCATGTGTTTATGTACAGCGAATCCATGAGGCGGGATGGCAGCCTGGAGTTTGAAGAAGCACGGAAGATTGGAAAAACTTATCGGGAGATTGAAAAAATTGAGCCGTATCTTGGAAACAGAAAGGTACATGCGGATGTATGTATTCTTCAGAGCGATCTTTCTGATACTCTGAAGGTGACAAAGTCCATTCCGATCCGTAGCGTTTCCCGTACAAAGATCAGCGGTAAACACAGAGAAGCGCTTCTTGGAGCCATGAAACTGTGTGATTATTCTAAAATATCCTGGTGTCTGGTGCCGGAACTGGATCTTGATCTTAATAAAATGAAGGAATTCAAAGCAGTGATCATTCCTTCGGTAGCTTATATCAGTGAGGATATGGCAAAAGACCTGGAAAGATATACCCATGAGGGTGGTGTGGTTTTGATTTCAGGGGAAAGCGGACTTTCCGATGCAGATGGAAAAGAACGGGAAGAATTTCTTCTGAAAGACCTTATGGGACTGGCTTTGGAACGCAGAAATGATGATTATATACAGAACCCGTGGAGTGCCTATATTCAGCCCAAAACGTCACCTGTGTGGAAACATTCATCAGAAACCACACCTCCGATAAATGGTACCGTTTTGAATTGTCAGCTTACAGATCCATCGAATATGGTGTTGCATGGTACATTTATCAATCCTGCTGTTGGCTTATCTGATACGATGTGGGTAAACTGGGGGAGTCCGCTTCCGGGAGAAGACACGGGATATCCGGCTATTGCAGAACATGTTGTCGGAGATGGAAAGGTAATCAGTTTCTGTTTTGATTTTTTTGCTTTGATCAATGAAAACTTTATCTGGACGAAAAAAATGCTGACAGATTTATTGTTGTATCTGTTTAAACCGAGTGTTTTTCTGTCTACAGAATATGTGAATATGGCAGAATATGCTCTTTACGAAAAAACAGCTGAGAACGAAGGACAGCAGGAATGGATTTTCCACGAGCTGTCTGCCTGTGCAAGACTGACAGGAGGGGACACACCACTCATTCCGGGCGGTGAACTGCAGATTGACGGAGCAGATATCGCATTGGAAAAAGTATTTCAGGTCTTCCCGGAGAAGCAAGAGATTGCATTTACTGTAGATGAAGAAAACAAATATCATATTCCTTTGAATCCACTTCGGATCCACAGGGTTTATCAGCTGATTGGAAAATAAAACAGGGGATGAAGCGATGAGAGCCTATGAAAGATTTTTGAAATATGTTGTTATCAATACCCGCAGTGATGATACAACCGGCAGAACACCCAGCAGTGAGGGACAATTCGACCTTGCCAGACTCCTGGTAGAAGAAATGCATCAGATCGGCATAGCGGATGCGTATGTAGATGATAAATGTTATGTCTACGGAAGTATTCCGGCAACACCCGGTTATGAGGAAGTTCCCTGTGTGATGTTTTGCGCACATTTGGATACAGCAGCTTTCAATGCTGAAAATGTACGGCCACAGCTCATTGAAGATTATAACGGTGAAGAAATCCCTCTTGGAAAGAGCGGAAAAGTACTTTCACCGAAAAAGTTTCCTGATCTTAAGGAAATAACAGGACAAACACTGATCGTGACGGATGGGACCACATTGCTTGGAGCTGATGATAAAGCAGGAATTGCAGAAATCATGACTATGGCAGAAATGGTCATTCGAGAGAAACTGCCTCATGGCAGACTGGCTTTCAGCTTTCCGCCGGATGAAGAAATCTGTGCAGGTGCAAAAGATCTTGATCTTGAGAAGCTTGGTGCCGATGTCGGCTATACGGTGGATGGTGGAAAAGTAGGTATGGTTCAGTATGAGAACTTCAATGCAGCTCTTGTACAGATTTCCATTCAGGGTTTCGGTGTTCATCCTGGAAGCGCAAAAGATGTTATGGTCAATGCTTTGCTTGTGGCAAATGAGTTGAATAACATGCTCCCCTCTGGTGATATACCAAGAAATACCACCGGATATGAAGGCTTTTTCCATGTAACAAAATGGAACGGAACTCCGGACGAATGTACGATGGAATATATTATCAGGGACCATGACAGAGCTCTTTTTGAAGGAAGAAAAAAATGCATAATGCATATTGCAGAGCTCCTCAATGACAGATATGGAAAAGATACAGTAAAAATTACCATAACCGATGAGTATTTCAATATGGCAGATGTGATCAAGGAGCATTATGAACTGATCGAGTATGCGGTTCAGGCAGTTCGTATGGCTGGTGAAAAGGAAATCATGAAGCCTATTCGAGGGGGTACAGATGGCTGTCAGTTGAGTTTTCGAGGTTTGCCCTGTCCGGATATCGGAACAGGAGTTTACGGTCACCATGGGCCTTTTGAACACATTACCGTGGAAGCACTGGATAAAGTGACAGAGATTCTTTTAAATATAGTACAGCTGTTTGCAGAACAAAAATAAAAAAGATAAAGGACTGGAATAAAAATGGAATTCTATGATCAGGTAAAAGAGCGATTGATTCGATATGCTAAAGTTGATACACATTCAGATCGCAGTAGTCAGACTTTTCCTACTACCTCCAATCAGTTCGATCTGGCCAGAATGCTTGCGGATGAGATGCGTGAAATGGGCATTTCCGAGGTGTATCTTGATGAAAAAACTTTTTATACTTATGGGTGCATTCCTTCTAATTTACCAGAAGGAGAAGGAAGAACGATTGGTTTTATCACCCATATTGATACGGCACCGGATGCCAGTGGAAAAGATGTCAAACCCTGGGTGTTGAATCATTATGATGGAGGGGATATTCTCCTGAATAAAGAAAAAAACATTGTAATGACAACCGAAGAATTTCCAAACCTTCTGCAGTATGTCGGTCAGGATTTGATCCTGACCGATGGTACTACCTTGCTTGGTGGGGATGATAAGGCTGGAATCGCGGCAGTGATGACGATGGCAGAATATCTCTTGAAACATCCGGAAGTTGCTCATGGAAAGATCAGCATTGCATTTACTCCAGATGAGGAATCAAACGGGCTTGCCAAATTTCTGGATTTTCAGCGTTTTGGCTCTCCTATTGCCTATACATTGGACGGAGATCATTTGGGATATTATATTGATAACACTTTTTATGCATCAGGGGCAGCTTTAAGTGTACATGGGTTAAGCGTACATACTGGTACTGCAAAGGGAATTATGAGAAATGCGGCAGATATCGCAATGGAATTTCAGCAGATGCTGCCAGCTCTGGAAAAACCTCAATACACATCGGACAAGGAAGGATTTTATCATGTAACAGGGTGTGTGGCTGACTGTGAAAATGCCAGGGTGGAGCTGCTCATCAGAGATTTTGATCTGGAAAAATTTGAGGCGAGAAATGCATTTATTCGTTCCTGTGCACAAAAGCTTGCAGACAAATACGGAGAAGAAAACATTCACCTTGATTTACGGGAACAATATCGCAATCTGAATGAGGTAGTAAGCAAAGTGCCTTTTATGATAGATTATCTGAAAAAGGCGATACAAGAATGTGGTCTTACTCCGAAGACAGAACCGTTTCGGGGCGGAACAGACGGATCTTCACTATCTTTTCGGGGGATTCCGTGTCCGAATCTGTCAGCCGGTTATGAAAATGCCCATGGGCGTTTCGAATATGTTCCGATCCAGTCTATGGTAAAAAATGTGGAGATTCTATTGAAACTTTGCGAGACCTATGCAAAAGCTTGAAACATTATCTTTTTAAGAGTATAAGAATGAAAACGGGAAACTATCAGTTTCCCGTTTTTTCTGTATCCCCCACTACTCAATATTCACTGTACTAGCCATTTGGTTAGTGTACAAAACACGGGCCGGCTGAT
>CAKRQP010000064.1:0-13439 GCA_934393555.1 uncultured Lachnospiraceae bacterium | reverse complement strand
TTTAAGATCTCGATCTGCACTTCTCCCATGACCTGTGCATGGATCTCGCTGAGCCGTTCATTCCAGACAATGTGAAGTTCCGGGATCTCCTCTTCCAGTTTGAGCAGCTTCAGAAACGTTTCGTGGACGTTGGTTCCTTCCGTAAGCTCGATCCGATAGGTCAGTACCGGCTCCAGAATGGGAAGACTGCCTTCTGCCTCTTCACCCAGGCCCTCTCCGGCGAAAGTCCTGCTTAAACCTGTGACCGCACAGATACTTCCCGGACCGGCTTCATTTACTGTCTGATAACCGGATCCGGAATACAGACGGATCTGATCTGCTTTTTCTTCCCAGATCTCACCTTCTTCCATGCCTTCCCTCCGGTTGGTCAGCGGCATTTTTACTCTCAGCACCCCTCCTGTCACCTTCAGATGCGTCAGGCGGCTGCCGGCCTCGTCCCTGCTGATCTTATAGACTCTGGCAGAAAACGCTTCCCGGCAGACAGCAGAAGAAGCATACGTTTCCAGTCCTTTTAAAAGCTCCTCCACTCCCTGGATCTTTAAAGCGGAGCCAAAAAAGCAGGGAAACAGCTTTCTCCCGGCAATGGCTTTCTTTAGCGTTTCCCGGTCCAGCCTGCCGCTTTCGAGATATTCTTCCAGAAGGCTTTCCTCACTCATGGCGGCTTCTTCCGCAAAAGCGGCGTAATCCGTCTCCTCCTGGTTGAAATCCACGCAGTTTCCGTCCAGTCTTTTTTTCAGTTCCGAAAGAAGCGTTTCCCGGTCCGTCCCTTCCTGGTCCATCTTATTCACAAAGAGAAACACCGGGATCCGATAATATTTCAAAAGCTTCCAGAGTGTCTCCACATGGCCCTGGACACCGTCTGCTCCGCTGATGACCAGCACTGCTGCATCCAGAACCTGTAAGGTACGTTCCATTTCCGCAGAAAAATCCACATGGCCCGGTGTGTCCAGAAGCGTCACTTCCCGTTCTCCCAGCTTCAGTCTTGCCTGCTTGGAAAAGATCGTGATCCCTCTGGAACGCTCCAGTTCATAATTGTCCAGAAAGGCATCGCCGTGATCCACCCGGCCGAGCTTACGGATACTTCCACGAAGATAAAGGATACTCTCCACCAGGGTGGTTTTTCCCGCATCTACATGGGCAAGGATGCCCAGTGTCAGTTTTTCTGTATGATCCATAAATAATTTTCCTTCAATCTCTTGATACTCTCCGTCTGGCTGCCGGTACTTTCTCTGCTGTTCCGGCAGATGCCTGCAGTCAGTGCAATTACGTTTTATTCTATCATTTTCCGGACCGCTTTACCAGAAAAAAATGAACAGAAACCAAAAAAGCGAAAAAAGCGTCCGAAAGACTTTCGTCCTGCAAACGCTTTTTTCCCGTTTATTTTTCATTCAGTTCTTCATTTCTTTTTTCTGCAGCCAGGCGCTTGGGATGCTCCGGTGCATAATTATTCTGAAATCCCTTCAAGGCTGTTTTCAGATATTTCTTTTCTTTTTCCGCTTCTCCCAGCATCCGGAATGCCCGCGCCAGATTCCAGGCAGGCTCCGCACAGGCGATCTCTCCCAGCTTTTTTTCTTCAGCCAGCCGGTAAGCCTCCTTCAGATAAGACACTGCTTCTCCCGGCTGTCCGTCATCCAGATAGGTCACACCGATGTTGTTGTCCGTCAGAGAAAGCGTATTTCCCTGATCGTAGGCATTTTTCAGCAGTCCTTTTCTCATCAGAAGCTGATTCTCCAGCGCCTTTTTCCGGTTTCCCACCCGATTATAGGCCGTTCCCAGTTCTCCGCAGGCTGCCAGATAATTGATATGATTCTTTCCGTAAAACTCTTCCAGCATTTTTTTATGACGTTCCAGAAACGTAAGGGCTTCCTCCAGACTTCCACGGCAGGCAGCCATCTGCCCTTTCATTTGGATCAGGCAGAGCAGAGACCCCGGCGGATTTCCGGTTTTCTTTACCACTTCTTCCAGAAGATCGATCGTCTGAGCAGCTTCTTTGTTTTCTCCGATCCCCAGGTGCGTCATCCCCTTCATGTAAAGGATGTTTCCGAGAAGTTCTCCAAAACCGCCATCCACGACTCTCTCCAGTCTGACCTTTTCTTTCTCTTCCCATCTTTTTTCTACTGGGAGCGCATGACAAAGGAGCAGCCAGATCCCGTGTTCAAAGCATGTGACCGCTGCTGAAAATTCTGTCCGGTAATAGCAGCACTGCCCCCGGAGGAATTCTCCGTACACTTTGAAGATCAGGCTTTCCGCACATGAAAGGATCCTGGCACTGAGCGTTTCTGTTTCCGTAAGCTTTCCCAGTGCAAGAAGGTGCTGGCTGTAATTGGTAATCGCATGCAGGAGTCTGTCTTCGGGAAGAAGTCCTTTCTCTATGTAAGTAACAAGCTGATCACTATAACCAGAAACATTTGTCATAAATTCCAGCTGAAGGCTCCTGGCCAGAAAGCGATTTTTCTCTGACAGATCCGGGCACCGCTCGATAAGCCTTTGCAGTTTTTCTCCTGTCTGATAGTGTTTCCTCATATAAAAAAGTGCTTTCAGTCCCAGTTCCACCAGACGGTCACTGACCGTTCCGCAGATGGAAGAAACTGCATTCCAGATCATCCAGGCGATCTCCTCCATGACCGGATCCTCTGCCGGTCCCGGCTGCCCGTCAAAAAAGCACTTTTCTGCCCGCTCCCAAAAAGGAAGGAACTCTTCTTCTGCCGGTGCTTTCATCCGGATGCTCTCGGCAATGACCGGATGCATCCGGTAGCCGTCTTCCGTGTTTTCCAGCCAGCCAAGTGCTGAGAGTCTCTTCAGTTCTTCCTCCAGAAACTCTCCCTTCTTCAGAAAGCCCTGAAAAAACATTCTCGTAAAGGCAATGGATATCTCACGATAAGGCAGGATCGCAAAGATACGTACCAGCTGTCCGCCGGTTCCGGAAGTTCCGGACAGCTGATAAAGCCGCCGGTACATATCACGAAGTCCTGCGTCTCCTGTCGTTTCCACCCAGGCGGTTTCCAGCTCGCTTTCCAGTTCCTCCAGTGTCCAGAGCTTTGCCCCGGCTGCCTTTCCAAGAAGGCGAAGTGTCAGCGGATGCTGGAAGATCTGCTTATCCAACAACTGGTTTAAGCTTTCTCTTTCTTCCATCGTAAGCGTACGCTCATAGTTATCACGAAAGATCAGACCAAGCGCACTTTTTCTCGGTGTCCCCACCGGAAAACTCCGGAATCCTTCCAGTTTCTCCATCCGGCTGGATACAAAAACAGTACAGGAGAGGTCTTTCAGCTCCAGAAGTGTCGGATCTTCTTTTTCTGTATGGTCAACATTATCTATAAAAAGAACGGTCTTTTTTCCGGAAAGACGATAGAGCCCTTCATGAAAACGATTCTCCGGATCTTCTCCCTCCAGCTCCTGAAAGCTCCTATTTATGCTTTCTGAAAGAGTATTGACATACTGGACCACAGCGATCTTTCTGGCTTTTCCTTCTCTTTCACACCAGATCAGGAGCTGGCGGAGAAGTTCCGTCTTTCCCATGCCGCCAAGACCCGTAAGCAGGAATTTTCCTCCGTTTTCCAGCATTTCCTTCAGATCATAGAGCTCCTCTTCTCTTCCGAAAAAATGTTCCGCATCCAGAGGGTCCACACAGAGTTCGCTGTTTCTCGAAGTAAGGAAGACCGGCTGGTGTTTCGTCTGCTCCTGTTCCATTTTTTTCCACAGAAGTTCCGGTGCCAGATCTTTCCGTTTCCGAAGTTCCTTCATTTTTTCCATATCCATCTGGTCACCGGCCATGGCATGAAGTGAGAGCATGCTCAGAAGCCAGCCTGCCAGGAAGCGTTCCGGCAGTTTCTTCCGGTTTTTTTCTGTATCACTGACCCAGGCAAGAAGATTTCCTGCACATTCTTCGGAAAGCCATGGATCTTCCCTTTCCGCTTCCAGAAGAAATTCTTTCAGTTTTATAAGAAAAACAGAATGATCATACTCCCGTTCCGTCAGAAATTTTTCAAAAAGCCGAAGCTGTTTTCCAAAGCTCTCTGCCGTCAGTCCGTCCAGCACCTCCTGAATATAGACTTCATACAGCGGAAAATCAGCCCGACGGTTGCAGATTTCAGAATGATAACGGTTTCTGCTGCCGCTGGTTCTCCAGATCAGCCGTCCATGAACGGTATTTCTCCATTCATACGAAAGATACTCATCCCAGAAACGGACCAGTGTGAGCCCCTTCTTGTTTTTTCTCCGAAGGATCCCGGTGGAATAGACCGGGTAATCCTTCGCTGTAAGCAGGCGGTACAGATTTTTCAGGGAAAGCTGTACGTTGTTTCTGCTTTCTGTAGCCATCCTTATATTCTCCCTTTTCTTTTTCCTTAATGATGCTGCAGAGCAGGTCTTATCTTTTCCGTTTCCGGCTCTGCTTTCTGATTATAAATACTATCATAAGCATCCTGGCAAAACAACGACCGGAAATGTTTTTGCGCTTTTTGTACACGAAGTTGCCTTTTTTGTTCACAAAAAGCCAACAACAGGAAGAATGGTTTACACAAACCGTTTCTTATGGCATAATGGAGAAAGTTCTAAATGAAACGAGGAAATGTTATGATCATTCAAGTAATCAACACCATCTACAACTTTCTCTGGGGCGATCTCATCCAGATCCCGCTTCCCGGAGGCAGCAGCATCGGTATTTCTCTTCTGATCCTGCTTTTGATCCCGACCGGTATCTTTTTTACCATCAGGACCCGTTTTCTTCCGATCCGGCTCTTTCCGGATATGCTCCGGGCGCTGAAAGGAACGAAAAGCAGCAAAAACAGCCTCTCCTCCTTCCAGTCTCTCATCATATCCACCGCCACCCGTGTGGGTATGGGCAATCTGGTAGGTGTCGTGGCTGCTGTCTCTGCCGGCGGTGCCGGAGCCGTTTTCTGGATGTGGATCACCGCCATCATCGGTTCTTCCACAGCATTTATTGAAGCGACTCTTGCCCAGCTGCACAAAGAAGAGGATCCTCTCTATGGCGGATACCGCGGAGGTCCTGCCTATTATATCCATCATCTGATGGAGGAACGGCTGGGACGGAAAAAAAGATACATGCTGTTTTCTGTACTGTTTGCCATCTCCGGCCTGATCTGCTGGTGCGGCATCAGTCAGGTTATCAGTAACTCTGTCGCTTCTTCTTTTGAGAACGCTTTTTCCATCCCGCCCCTTTACACGAGCATCCTTCTGGTGATCATTTCTGCAGTCATCGTTCTCAGGAAGCATGCAACCGTAAAGGTTCTGGATACCATTGTCCCCATTATGGCCGTCTGCTACTTCTTCATCACGCTCTTTATCATCGCAGTCAATTACCGTCTGCTTCCCGGCGTTTTTGCCCGGATCTTTGAAGAAGCCTTTGGTGTGCGCCAGGCGGTGGCCGGCGGTTTCGGCGCCGTTCTCATGAATGGAGTGAAAAGAGGACTGTTCTCCAATGAAGCCGGTTCCGGCTCTGCTCCCTGTGCGGCAGCCGCAGCCGAATGTGATCAGCCCGCCAAGGCAGGCCTGGTTCAGGCGTTCGGTGTCTTCATCGACACCATCGTGATCTGCAGCTGTACCGCCATGATCATGCTGCTTGTTCCGGAAGATCTGATTTCCGGTCTTTCCGGTATGACACTCCTGCAGACAGCCATGGACTACCATCTGGGACAGTTCGGCGTGATCTTCATTGCCCTCACGCTGTTCCTCTTCAGCTTTTCCACTTTTCTCGGCATTATTTTCTATGCCAGAAGTAACGTAGCTTATCTTTTCGGGGATAAATGGTGCTGGCAGACCCTCTATAAGCTCCTGGCTCTGGTCATGCTCTTCATCGGCGGTATCGCAACTTATACCTTCGTATGGGATCTTGGTGATGTGGGGATCGGTCTTATGACCATTTTCAATATCATCGCTCTCTATCCGCTCTCCGGTCAGGCTCTGAAAGAACTGGCCCGGTACGAAAAGGATCACTGAGCCGGTCTTATTCCTTCATCTTTGGCTGAAAAACAAGACTGGCCAGATAAGAAAAAATCAAGGCGGCAGAAATACCTGCGGCACTGGCGGTAAAGCCGCCCGTAAAAAGCCCCAGGAAGCCATCCTCATCCACGGCTTTTCGTATCCCCTGATAAAGGGTGTTTCCAAAGCCCAGAAGAGGTACGCCTGCCCCGGCTCCGGCAAATGCCTTCAATGGCTCATAAATCCCAAGGAAGCCTAAGACCGCACCGGAACAGACCAGCAGGACCATGACTCTGCCCGGCATAAGCTTCGTCCGGTCTAAAAGGATCTGCACCAGTGCACAGATCAGGCCTCCCACCCAGAATGCATGGATATATTCCATATCGTTTTCCTCCATTTTTAATGGGCGATATCCACAGGCTTGCAGCTATCTTTTTGCTGCAGGCCTGTTTCATTATGCTCCAGTACCACTGCATGAGCGATCCCCGGAACACTCTGCCCTTCATTATAGCTTACGGTTGACAAAAGGGCGCCTGTCGGTACAAAAAGCACCCGTTTCCATTCACCGGAAACAAGCTTCGGCAGGATCAGTGCCGCCAGAGTCACTGCAGAACAGCCGCAGCCGCTTCCACCGGAATGCGTATCCTGGCTTTCCTGATCAAAGATCTCAATGCCACAGTCCATATGCTGTTCCTCGATCCCGATCCCCTTCTCCTCCAGAAGCTCCAGAAGGAGTCTTTTTCCCACATATCCCAGATCTCCGGTAATGATCCGGTCATAGTCCTCCGGTTTTCTTTTCAGGTCTTTTAAATTCTGTTCAATGGTATCCGCAGCTGCCGGAGCCATACAGGCTCCCATATTCAGGGAATCCTTCACCCCATAGTCCACAATTTTTCCTGCTGTCACTTCCGGGATCCTCACCTTTCCTCCTCTTTTTCCAAGCAGAAAAGCACCTGCTCCGGTCACTGTCCAGGTCGCAGAAAGAGGCCGCTGGTTCCCGTATTCCAGCGGAAAACGAAACTGCTTTTCTGCTCCGCCAAAATGACTGCTGGTGACAACTGCCACATGGTCTGCAAAGCCTCCCGCCACCGTCATGGCTGCCAGACATAACGCTTCCCCGCAGGTGGAACAGGCTCCGTAAAGACCAAACAGCGGGATCCCAAGCTCCTTTACCCCAAAAGATGTGGCAATGAGCTGCCCTAACAGATCGCCCCCGAAAAGGAAACGGACCTCTTTCTCCTGCATTCCTGTCTTTTCCAGAACCTTTTCCAGTGCTGCACGCTGCATGGCACTTTCTGCTTCTTCCCAGGTGGTTTTTCCAAAAAAAGGATCCTCAAACACCTGATCAAACCGGTTTCCCAGAGGACCTTCCCCTTCTTTTTTTCCTGCAATACTGGCCGCACCCAGAAGATGTACCGCCTTGTCAAAGCGGATGCTCTGCTTTCCCGCCATTTCCGCTCGTTTGTTTTTTTCTTCCACTTTTCCGTCTCCTCCTTCCATTTCTGCCTTCTGTCAGCCGCTTTCGGATCGCCAAATGTTGTCCCCGCTTATCTCCGTAAGAAACCAAAAGCCCAGTAGATGAGCCCCAGTCCCCAGCTGGTGATGATGCCATACAGGATTACAGGTCCTGCAATGGTGAAAATTTTGCAGCCGATACCAAAGATCTGTCCTTCTTTCTGATATTCGATGGCAGGAGCAGCCACCGAGTTGGCAAAGCCCGTGATGGGAACCAGGGTTCCGGCACCTCCGAATCTGGCAATTTTCGGATAGAGATTAAAACCGGTGAGTATCACACTGCCTAATACCAGCAGCAGTGAACACCAGCTGCCGGCCACATCCGGATCCAGTCCCTGTGCTTTGCAGAAATTTAGGATCACCTGTCCCAGAAGGCAGATCGTTCCTCCTGTCAGAAAAGCACCTGCCATATTTTTCAGAAGGTTGTGCTTCGGTGTGATCTGCTCTACATAGTCTCTGTACTGCTGCTTTCTTTGTTCGTTCCTGTCCATATTGTCCCCTTTCTAACACATTCTTTTCATGAGTTTACCACCGCATATAAAAATGCAGCAGGCTTCCGGTCATTTTTCCAAGGGCGATCGCGATAACCACCACGCTTAAGCCTCTGGTCAGCCCGATCCGACGGGCAAGAATGGGAAAAATATTGACAACCTCTGCCAGCGCCAGGATCCAGCCTCCCACAAAGATCCCGGAGAAAAGACCTAAGACTGCAAGCCCCGGAAGGTCCAGCGGGATTGTCGGCTGATAGACGGTCATCAGTGTCCCGCACACGGCTCCTGCTAAGATTGCGGTTTCATAAATTTTCACTCTGCCAGCCGTATGGCTGATTCCCACAAACCGTGTAATCACTCCCAGACCCACCAGGAGAGCGATCACACCGCCTGCGATGACAAGTCCCCCGGAAAGCCCGATGATCCCAAGAAAGATCTGTTCCTTCAATGGTGTTCCTCCTTTTTCCGCCCCGGTGTTCTCCGGCTTGCCTCCAGGACCGTGGTATCCACCTGGTCCTCATAGGAACGCATCTCCACCTCCAGCGGTGTCGGATCTGCCGTCAGCTTTTTCCCTGCAAAATGATTAAAAAAGACCAGCACTCCCAGACCGATCCCGACGGAATAGGTCACTTCCAGGATCGTAAAGCCATCGGAGACCTGCCCGGTAAACTGTTCATACAGCTGCCCGAAAAGCCTTGGGATGTCCACGTCATTATTAAAGGTCATGATTGCAAAAGCCGCCCCGAAAAAAGCAATGAAAGCCACAAGTACCGTCTTACACCAGGCCAGAATCCCGCCCGGCTGTTTCTTTTTTTCAAAGGTCAGGATAAAATCCGGCTCCCCTTCGTTGCTGACTGTGACTCCCGGAAATTCTCTCTGGATCAATGCGATCACCGTCATCACGGAAACCGGATAACGCCCGGGTCCCTGGACCGTATCCGCCGGAAGCTTCAGCACCCGGATCCGGTTTTCCAGGGCACTGTCGTCTGATACGATCTGTGCAATGTCTTTCAGATAAACGATCCTGCTGTGGATCTGCACATTTTTTTCAATTTTCAGATAAACGGTCCCGCTCATACAAAGCACCTCTCTTTTTACAACTATTCTGTCTTTTCCGGGCAAAAAATATGCAGGGAACTCAGAAAAACTTTCCCCGCATTTTTTTCAGCACCTTTTTTTCCATCCTTGAGACCTGAACCTGCGTCATGGAAAGAGCGGCCGCCACCTGATTCTGGGTCTTTTCTTCAAAATACCTCATTTCGATAAGCCTTTTTTCCCGTTCCTCCAGAGTATCCAGCACCTCCTGAAGGACCAGATGATCCAGAAGTCTTTCATTTGGATTGTCCTTTTCCTCCAGCCGGTCTTCCAGAGAAATGGAATTTCCGTCTCCCTGATAGATCGTCCGGTAAATGGAATCCACCTCCGCAGCTGACTCCATCGCCATAACGATCTCCTCACCGGAAAGCCCGGTCTCTGCCGAAAGCTCCTGCATGCAGGGCTCTCTTCCCAGACACTTTTCCAGCCGTTCCCTGGCCGAAAAAACCTTTCTTGCATTCTCTTTCAGGCTCCGGCTTACTTTGATCATCCCGTCATCCCTCAGAAACCGCTTGATCTCTCCGGCTATCATAGGAACCGCGTACGTGGAAAACTGCACTTCAAATCCCGTATCAAACTTGTCTACAGCCTTGATCAGGCCGATGCTTCCGATCTGCACCAAATCTTCCATTTCAATGCCCCGTCCCAGAAACCGGCGCACGATGCTGTAGACCAGCCCGATGTTTTCTTCTACCAGTGTATTTCTCGCCTCTTTATCCCCTTGGTGTGATTTTGCGATTAACGCCAGGGTTCTTTCCATAGGCTTCCTTTCACTGTTCAAACTTATTCATCGTTCTTCCGATCTTCTTTTTCATCGTCACCCGGGTCCCCTTGCCCGGGCTGGACTCCACCTCCAGTGAATCCATAAAAGCTTCCATAAAGGCAAAGCCCATACCGCAGCGTTCCGAGTCCGGTTTTGTGGTAAACAACGGCTCCATCGCCTGATGGACATCCGCAATACCGCAGCCTCTGTCTTCTACCAGCACCGTAAGCTCCTGCCCTTTGATCATACATTCCACCAGGATCTTTTCCACCTTTCCCTCATAGGCATGGACCACACAGTTGGTCACAGCCTCGGAAAGAGCGGTCTTCACATCAGCCACCTCCTCAAGTGTAGGATTCAGCTGACTCAGAAAAGCTGCCACAGCTACTCTGGCAAAGCTTTCATTGGCAGAACGGCTGTCGAATTCCAGTTTCATTCTGTTTTCATACTCCATCTGCATTTTCCTCCTCAAAATACCTCTGAATGTTTCGGCAGTTCCTCATAGATGTCGATGTATTTATAAACGCCGGACAGTGTCAGGATCCTGCGGATCCGCTCGTTGACCCGCACAGCCAGCACCGTACCTCCGGCAAACCGGATGTTTTTATACCGGCCCATGATCATTCCGATACCGGAGCTGTCCATAAAACTGGTCTTTTCGAAATCAAAAATGATACTCCGGATATTCCTCGTTTCCAGCAGATGATCTGCCTCTTTTTTGATCTCCTCTGCATGATGATGATCCAGCTCTTTCGGCATATGGATCGTCAAATTGGTTCCTCTGATCACAAAAGTTTTTTCCATTTCGTTTTGTCTCCTTCCTTTTTTAAACCATTCCATAAGAAAAGGACGCATGGATCTTGTTTTCCATACG
Organism: uncultured Lachnospiraceae bacterium; assembly: GCA_934393555.1. GTDB lineage: Bacteria > Bacillota > Clostridia > Lachnospirales > Lachnospiraceae > Limivivens. The sequence goes on along the minus strand of CAKRQP010000064.1, from coordinate 2,761 downwards.
TCCTCTGCTCCGAGGTTTCTCTTATTTACTGAATCGTCGTAATACCGTCTGCATCCACCGGATTTCCGCTGGCGTCTGTTTCTCCTGTCTGTGTCACCGGATTTCCGCTGGCGTCTGTTTCTCCCGTCTGTGTCACCGGATTTCCGCTGGCGTCTGTTTCTCCCGTCTGCGTCACCGGATTTCCACTGGCGTCCGTTTCTCCCGTCTGCGTCACCGGATTTCCGCTGGCGTCCGTTTCTCCTGTCTGTGTCGCTGTCCCACTGGAAGCATTCGTGATATAGGGCTGGATCTCGGAAGCCTTTGCCGGGAACTTCTGCAGTGCTTCTTTAAACGTCTTATCTGCATTGACTGTATCTCCGGAATTCCGGTAGGACCATGCCAGATAATTGATGGCATCAAAGGAGTCCGGATTTGCAGCCACCGCTTTGGTATACTCGGTGATGGCGGTCGCATAATCACCCGCCATGTAGGCAGTACCTGCCTTATTGTAAGCTTCGTTAAACACATAGTCCTGAAGCAGGGTATTCAGGCTGGTGTAAAGATTTTTTCCTTCACCGGTCATGGATTCCCCGTCCACCTCAGCCAGCTGGGCTGCCGCGGAAGACTGATTTCCCGTCAGATAAGTACCTGCCGCTTTCAGAAGCTGATCATAAGACTCCACCTTTTTGTTTGCGTCATCCTTCGTCTTGTTTGCCGCATCCACCTCACTCTGGTAAGTCTCGATCTGTTCCTCCAGTCCCTGTACCTGTGCCACCTGCTGCGCCATTTTCGTATTTGCATCCGTCACCTGCTTGTTCGCGGACGCATTGACACTCTGACGTGTGGCCGGAACTGCCAGAAACCACACAATCGCTCCGCCCAGGATCAGTCCCAGAAAGATATTAAAAAATGTCGCTGCCGCAGAACTTTCCCGGAAGGTAGCCGGCTGAATGATCATCTCATTGCCGTTCATGTAGGTTGTCGCCCCTGTCAGCCGGTTTACCGTTTCTTCACGGGCATACTTCTTCTTATGCTTCACCTCAAGACTGGTGGAAATACCGGTTGCCAGCTCCACTTCCTTCAGATAACGGAGTGTGGTGGTATTCGTGGTATCGATATAAGCCGCCTTTTTGAGAAGCTTTCTGGCTTTCTCGTAATCCTGATGCTTCAGATAAAGAAGCGCCAGAAGATGGTAGGCTTTGATAAACTTCGGATTCTGGGCAAGAACCTTTTTCAGCTGGATCATAGCCATGTCTTCATTGTCCTGCCGGCAATAAAGAAGCGCCTGGTTATATTTCCGGATGGTCTGATTGATGGTATCCAGTTTGTTTTTATTTGACTGCAGCTTGGCTATGTACACATCTGCCACATTGTCGGGTACGTTCAGATTTTTACTGATGACCCACTCACTTAAGGCAGATACCACCTCACCGGTCTCAAAATAGACCAGACCCAGGAGGTTTCTCGCCGCTACATTTTCCTTGTTGAACTTCAGACTCCGTTTCAGACAGGCAATGGCTCCGGAAAGATCACGCACCTGCGCTTTCTCCAGTCCTTCGTTGTAAAGAAGGTTGGAGATCCTTCCGATCCGCTTCAGAAGCGTCACATCCGCGCCGCAGCCCGTACAGTAGTCAATGGATGACAACGGAGTTCCACAGTATATACATCTCATAAATTCCCCTTATGATTTCTGTTTCTTTTTCTTTTCATCGTTGATCAGTTCTTTCAGGATATCGGTGACATCCGTGAAATCTCTGTTATAGATCGCATCCTCTGCCTCGTTTACATCCAGGCTTGGATGAAATTTCTTTAATTCTTCTTCGTAATTGATCATGTATCAGCACTCCTTCTTTTTCCGCTCTGCCAGAATCGCCTTCAGCTCACCCACCAGATAAAGAGAACCCACACAGAACAGCATGCCATCCTCCTTCTCTTTCAGGGCTTCCTCGAACGCATCAGCGATCCCGGACACTGCCGTTACCGGTGCATCGGTATATTTCCGGAAAACAGCTGCCAGCTCTTCTGCCGGTACATTCCGGTCTCCTTTGATCTCTGTGGCAACCACAGCAGAAAGGTTGGTCTCATGGCAGATGGTTTCGATCATGGTCTCAAAGTTTTTCTCCACAACGGCAGCAAAGAGCATGACTACCCGACGGCTTCCTTCGATCTCTTTCACCGTCCGGACGAACTCCTTCACACCTGCCGCATTGTGGGCACCGTCCAGAACCACACCTGGCATCACGGTCTCCATACGTCCCTGCCAGCGGGTCTTTTTGATACCTTCCAGGCGGGTTTCCAGCGGGATCTCATGCGCCTGATCCACCGCATCTATGGCCATAAGAGCCAGGGAGCTGTTCATCATCTGGTAATCCGCCAGATAGGGAACCGTCACAGCCGTATGTTCATAATACCCACAATTCAGGTAAAAATCAATGCTTTTGTCTGTCTTAAGGAAAACTTCACACATGGACGGATAAACCGGATAAGCCGGACTTCCCAGTTCTTTTGCCCGGGCAAGGATGACTTTTTCTGCCTCGGGAGAGCTTCCGTCATAGATCACAGGCACACCCGGTTTGATGATACCGGCTTTTTCAAAAGCGATCTTTTCTATCGTATCACCAAGGATCTCCGTGTGATCCAGGCTGATGGAAGTGATCACGGTCGCCAGCGGATGCTCGACGGTATTGGTGGCATCCAGCCGTCCGCCAAGACCAGTCTCCAGGACCACATATTCCGCTTTGAGCTCTGCAAAAAGCACCATCGCCACACCAAAAAGCAGCTC
>CAKRQP010000063.1:0-13529 GCA_934393555.1 uncultured Lachnospiraceae bacterium | reverse complement strand
ATTATAGAGAAGCTTTGTGAGAGAATTGTGAGAATCACAGGGGATTCCTTGGAAAACGCATCCAGAATTCGACACCGGCCTCTCGGTTGAGAGCACCGCAGGAGCCCTGATGATGATTCATGATGTCTTTGACGATGTAGAGGCCGAGACCGATCTCGGTAGAGCCGTTTTTCCGTTTTTCTCCAGCCTGATAAAAGCCGGTCCAGATCTGGGAAAGTTCCGCTTCCGGAAGCCGCGGACCGTCGTTATATACGGAGAGATAAAAACTGTCTTCTGTGGAAGAAAGGCTCAGTCTGACGGAACGCCCCGGTTTCGTGTAACGGGTGGCGTTCATCATATAGTTATTGACGGCCTGCTCGATCTGCAGCGGATCCAGATAAGCCATGCAGTCCTCCTCAATGGAGGCCGTGAAATGGATCTTCATGGAGGACAGCCAGCTTTCGTACTTTGGAGTGAGCTCCTGCAGAAGGTCCGAAAGGCTGGTCCAGCAAAGGGAAGCCTGCTGGATCCGGTTTTCCATCCGGGAATTCTGGAGAATAGAACTGATGAGAAGACTCATCTTGTCGATCTCGTCCAGAATGGAAGAAAAATAGTAATCCTTTTTGGTCTCGTTATACTCATACTGAAGAAGCTCCACCTGACTGGAGATGATGGCAAGAGGCGTTTTCAGCTCATGTGTGATGTTGCTCACCAGTTTTTTCCGCATGTCCTCAAACTCGGCCATATCCCGGTTCTGCCGGAGCAGAAGATAATTGTAGTTATTCAGGTCATTGATGTTCTGCTGGATCTTGCCTTCCATGAGATTGATCTCGCTGGAAAGTTCCCCCAGTTCGTTAAAACGGCATTGTTCCGGAAGGCGCCGGGAAAAGTCATTTTGCATCATGCGCTGGATCAGCTGCCGGATCCTGGTCAGCGGCCGCGTGATCCATCTGGAAAGAAGCAGGGCAAAAAGGGTGCCGAGGAAAATGGCCAGCAGGAGCAGATCGCCCAGGACCTGTCTGGTATAGCGGATGCCGCTGTGGAGCATCCGGGTATTTTCATAGATCAGGACATAAAAAAGATGCTGATCCTGACGGATCAGGCCGTGAAGAGAAACGGGCCGTCCGTTTTCTTCAGGATAGTAAGCAGCAGAGGCATTTTCCGTGTAGAGAGCTGCCTGTTTGCGGATCCGGTCCGGGACGATAGAGCTGCTGTTTTGGGAGCCGGAGGCATAGATCAGCTGGAAATCACTGTCGCAGATGTTGATGACCGAAAGGGAATCTTCCAGAGGAAGAAAGGTTTCTTCGTCTTCATTTCCCAGGTTGTTGAGATCCAGGCTCCGGATAAAGGCAAACGCTTCGTTGATCTGTCTTTTTTTGCGGAGCAGATAATAATCTTCTGCAAAAAGACTGTAGAAAAGCAGGGTCCCGCCAAGGAGCAAAACCAGAAAAAGGTCAATGAAAAGGACGATCTGTCCACGCAGTTTACTCATAGTTCACCTCAAAACGATAACCGACACCATAGATAGACTGGATATAGGGGCAGGAATCCGGAAGTTTTTTCCGGAGTTGCTTGACCAGCGTATCCACGGTACGGATATCTCCCTGATAGTCGTATCCCCAGACGGCATCCAGAATGGCCTCACGGGTGAGGACCAGATCCTGGTTTTGTATAAAATAGAGAAGAAGAGAAAACTCCTTTGGCGTAAGATTTAAAGGAAGCTCTTCGGCAAAAGCACGCTGAGAAGCCTGTTCCAGCCGGAGCTTTCCGGCAGAAAGTTCACCCAGGGCGTCCCGTTTGTTCCGCTTTAAGAGAACATCGATATGAGCCCTCAGGATGCGGAGACGGAAAGGCTTGGTGATATAGTTATCTGCACCGTTGGTAAGGCCGGCCAGCTGGTCTTCCTCCGATTCCCGGGCTGTGAGCATGATGATCGGTACATCCGAATACTGGCGGATATTCTTCAGGACCTCGAAGCCGTCCAGTCCGGGAAGCATGCCGTCCAGAAGGACCAGATCGATGAGGTGGTTGTTGGCATAATAGAGGGTGAGGGCCTGTTCTCCGTCTTCAGCAGAGAGAACGGCGAACTGATTGGCAGTGAGAAAATCCTCCAGTGTCCGCCGGAGCTTCTCATCGTCTTCGACGATCAGAATGAGATTTCTTGCATTTTTCATAAAAACCTCCCTGGTTGTTGGTAAGAAAAAAACGGGCGGCGGGCCCGTTTTTTCACAAGATAGCTGCCCGTAGAAAGAGCACTTCGTCCTGTATGATACCTGAAAAGTATGAGGGAAATGTGTTGTGGATTTCGACTTATACCAGCTTCTGATTGCGGGTCAGCATCTCGGTCAGCTGCCGTTCACAGTAGGCACCCAGAAACTTCCGGTCTTCTTTGGAAAGCTCTTTGGGATAAATGGGCTTGCTGTATTCCAGCACCACATGGGTGGAGCGGATGAAGGGGAAATGATCCTCCAGGATGGAGGACGTGTTGTTCATGCCCATGAGGATGATGGGACAGCCGGTTTTCTCAGCCATTTTGAAGCTGCCCTCTTTGAAGGGGAGAAGCTTGGTCTCATCCTCGTTTTTGTTCCGCGTACCTTCCGGGAAGATGCACATGGAAATTCCGCCTTTGATCTGCTCAATGCCGGTGAGGATGGTCTTAAGTCCTTCCTTGATATCTGTCCGGTTCAGGAAAAGACAGTAAAGACGTTCCATCCAGATGGAAAGAAGCGGGATATTCTTCAGACTGTCCTTTGCCACATAGCCGGTGAGCCGGGGACAGCGGGCGTAGGTGATGACGATATCGAAGAAGCTCCGGTGATTTCCGATATAGAGGACCGGAATGTCCTTCGGCACATGTTCCTCGCCGATGACCGTTACTTTTGTTCCTGCCAGCCACTGGATCAGCCGGAATATGAACTGAACGATATGAAGAGAGCTTTCGTCACGAAGCTTCGGGTTCTTTTTTCCGATGAGCCATTCCACCACAAGGATCGGAATGGAGAGGATGAGAAAGGCCACCACAACGATCAGGACCAGAATTAAACGAATCATGTTTCCTCCGTTTCCGTGCAGGCGCTGCCCGCACAAGGTAAAAATATTTTATCCCTTCCAGTATATCGTATGGGACGGCGGGATTCAAGGGAAAAGACGGAAAGCGTTGACAGAAAAAGGCAAAAAAGGTATGCTAAGAGAGACTTCCAGTTACGGACCTTCTTGAAGGATAAACGACTCGGAAAAAACAAGTGTTTAAGCCAGAAAAGGAGGAAAGCCATGTATTTTATGCTGGATAATTATGATTCGTTTGTATACAATCTGTCTGCGTATTTTGAAGAGCTGGGACAGAAGATCCTGGTAAAGAGAGCCGACCAGATCACAGTGGCAGAGGTGGAGGAGCTGCAGCCGGAGGGGATCGTTATTTCCCCGGGACCGGGAAAACCCTCAGAGGCGCATCTCTCTCATGCGCTGCTGGACCGGTTTGCCAGAGAAATCCCCATTTTAGGTGTCTGTCTGGGCCATCAGGTCATCGTGGAGAAATACCATGGCCGGGTGGAAAAAGGAACCCGTCCCATGCACGGAAAGGTGACACCCATCACCCATACGGGAGAAGGGATCTTTCACGGACTTCCGGAAACCTTCTCTGTGACCAGATATCATTCCCTTGCGGCAAAGGGAGAACTTCCCGCCTGCCTGAAAGTGACCGCCCGTTCTCAGGATGGAGCTGTCATGGCAGTGGAACATCAGAGCTTTCCCGTGTACGGAGTGCAGTTTCATCCGGAGGCAGTGCTCAGTGAATACGGGCATGAGCTTCTGGAAAATTTTGTAAAGATCTCAGAGGAATGGAGGGAAATACATGCAGCTGATCAGACCGCTTGAACCATACGTACCTCTTGCTGAGATTTTTGAACGTGGAAATTTTTATCAAAAAGAAGATATCGCTTTTCTGGATTCCTCCCTGGAAAATCAGCTGGGACGGTATTCGATCCTTGGACTGAAGCCCTATCTGAAGCTGGTAAAAGGAGAAACCTTTACCGTCAACGGGGTGGAAAATAAGACCGGCTTTGAAGCATATGTGCGGAACTATCTGAAAGAACACCGCCGGGAAAATCAGACAGAGCTTCCCCTGACTGCGGGAGCCATCGGTTACTTTTCCTATGAATACGGCAGAAAAAAAGAAGGGGTGAAGACCCGGCACGAAAACGGTGTGGACATGCCGGATGCCGTGCTGGTGTTTTATGATGTCTTCCTGATCGAAGATACAAAGAAAAAGATCGTGTATATAGCTGCCAACGGGGAGACCATGGAACCGGAGAAGGCGGTTGAAGAAGTAGAAACCCTGATACGGGAAAATGTCAGACCGTACCGGGATACCTTTGAGAAAGCAACGCTTACCATTACTCCGGATTTTACGCACGAGGAGTACAAGACGGCCATTGACCGGATGATCCGCTATATCATCGAAGGGGATATTTACATTGCAAATATGACCAGACAGCTTGCGATCCGGAGTGACAAAGCGCCGTATGACGTTTTTAAAAGCCTGCGGAAAAACAATCCCTCTCCGTTCGGTGGCTTTTTCCATTACGGAGACTTTCAGGTAGTGGCAGCTTCGCCGGAACGTTTCCTGAAGGTAAAGGATCATCATGTGGTCACCCGTCCCATCAAGGGAACCAGAAAACGGGGCGAGACACCGGAAGAGGATGCACTTCTCAGGGCAGAGCTTGCAGCCTCGGAAAAAGACAAAAGCGAGCTTCTCATGATCGTAGATCTGGAGAGGAACGATCTGAACCGGGTCTGTGTGCCGGGGTCAGTAAAGGTGACGGAGCTTTTTTCTGTGGAAGAGTATGCCACCGTCTTTCATCTCATTTCCAATGTGGAAGGCGATCTGAGACCGGAACTTACGGTCATGGATCTGATCGAAGCGGCCTTTCCGGGCGGATCCATTACGGGGGCGCCGAAGCTCAGAGCCATGGAGATCATCGATGAACTGGAGCACAGCAGCAGAAATCTCTATACGGGATCCATGGGCTATCTGTCTCTTTCCGGGGACTGTGATCTGAACATCGTGATCCGGACGGCAGTTTATCAGGATGGCGTGTATCATCTGGGTGTCGGAGGCGGTATCACCTGCGAATCCGACCTGGAATTTGAATATGAAGAGACCCTTCAGAAGGCGAAAGCCCTTCTTCGGGCCATGGAGTAAAAGGATGGAGAAAAAAGAAACACTTACTGCGGATGAGGGGTATTTTTTCGGTCTGGGTTTTTTTGAGACCATTGCTGTGAAAAAAGGACGGCCGCTCCTTCTGGACTGGCATCTGGAACGTCTTGTGGATGCCTGCCGCTTTTTGGGGATAACTTTTCCCTACAGCGCTGCGGCTGTGGAAAAACGCCTGGCAGAAAAAAACTGTCCGGAAAACGGAGTGCTGAAGATCGTGGCATCCCGGGAAAATACCCTTTTTCTCACCAGAGAGAACCATTACGGCCCCGCAGATTATGAGAAAGGCTTTCGTCTGGCCTATACGGAGGTGCGGCGGAACGAGACTTCGCCTCTTACCTACCGGAAATCGCTGAACTACGGAGACTGCATTCTGGAAAAAAGGGCGGTCCGGGGAAGCGATATTCAGGAACCTGTTTTTCTCAATACCAGAGGGGAGATCGCGGAAGGCGCCACTTCGAACCTGTTTTTTGTAAAAGGTGGGACGTTGTATACACCGGAGGTTTCTTCCGGGCTTTTACCGGGGATCCTGCGCCGGTGGGTGCTGGAAACCGGAAAAAAAGAGGGCTTGCCGGTGGTGGAGAGACGGATACGGCCGGAAGAGGTAAAGACATTCGAGGAATGTTTTGTGACCAATTCCCTTCTGGGCATCATGCCGGTGAGCGCACTGGAGGATGTGAAATTTCAGAGCCGGAACAGAACGGAAGGCTGGATGGAGCGTTATGAGAAATCTGTAGTGCAGTATTCATAAGAGCTTTCCGCCCTGCATATGCTGAAAGGAAGATAAGACAAGGCGGCAGCAGCATTGAAAAAATGGCTTATCCTGCTTTTTACACTGAGCCTGGCTCTTTCTCTTTTTCTGGCAGGCTGTGTACGGACAGAAGAAAAAGAAGTGACGGGGGAGAAGCTTGATTTTACCGTGGTCCCGCCGGAGGAGATCCCGGAAGAGCTGAAGAGCATCCTGGATGCCAACAAGGAGTCTGAGATGATGATCAGCTACCGGATCGGTGAATATCTCTATATCATCCGGGGGTACGGAAAACAGGAGACGGGAGGCTGCAGCATTGCTGTGGATCAGGTGCTCCTTGCGGAGGACGGTATCCATTTTTCCTCCACGCTCATGGGACCAGACGCGGGAGAAGAGATCCCGAAGGAATCCTCCTGTCCGTATGTGGTGATCAAGCTTCCCTGGCTGGAACAGGAAGTATTTTTTGACTGAAGGCATATGAAAAACCTTTTCTGCATACACTGTAACGGTTTCCGGAAATCTTTTCCGGACCGGCAGGAACTTCGAAAAGAAGATGCAGGGGAGGTTTTTTTGTGGAACTTTTGAAGAAAAACATTCATATGAGCCGCAGGAAGGCGTACGGGGAGAGCCGGATGACGCTTTCGGAGGATTTTAACATTCCGGATAAAAGGCCGGATGCAGCCGGACTGATCCAGAAGCGTGGGGAAGTAAGGCTGGAGGAGACGAGGACAGTGGAAGGACAGGTGCAGCTTTCCGGTACGCTGGAGGTACATATCCTGTATGTGTCCGAAGGAGAAGAGCGGAGACTCTGCCGTATCCGGGCAGAATTTCCCTTTGAAGAGAAACTGGCGCTTCCCGGGGCGGCAGCAGGTGACAGTGTGGATGTGCGGCCGGAACTGGAGGATCTGAAGGTACGCCTGATCAATTCCCGGAAATTCAGCGTGCAGGCACTGGTCTCCTTTGAAGCGGAGCTGGAAGAACTCTACGATGTGCAGGCAGGTGTGGAGCTTCACGGGGAACCTTCGGTCACTGCCAGAAGCAGAAAAATAACGCCCCTTTCCCTGGCAGTCCGCAAGAAGGATATCGTCCGGGTAAAAGAAGAACTGACGCTGCCCTCCAGCAAGCCAAATATCGGAGAACTTCTGTGGGACAGTGTGGAACTGAGAGGAGTCGATGTACGGATCCAGGAAGAAAGTCTCGACATCCGGGGAGAATTGTTCCTTTTTGTCTTATATGAAACAGAAGGAGAGAAAAAATCACGGGAATGGATGGAAACGTCTCTTCCCTTCCAGCAGAGTCTGGAGTGTTCCGGCTCCGGTTCCGGTCAGATCCCGGATGTGGAGGTCACTCTTTCCGGTGTACGGCTGGAAACCGTGCCGGATCCTGACGGGGAGGAGCGTATGATCCAGGCAGAGGCGGTCCTGAATGTCAACATCCGTCTTTATGAAGAAGAAACGGTAGAGATCCTGAGAGATGTTTATACGCCGGAAAAAGAACTGATCCCGGTCTGCCGGGAGGAAGGTTATGAGAGTCTGGCAGGCCGGAATTTTTCCAAGTGCCGTGCTTCCGACCGGGTGCGGATGAGTCCGGAAGCACCGCGGATGCTTCAGTTTTGTCACAGCAAAGGGGAGGTCCGTATCGATGAGGCACGGATGACGGAGCAGGGGATCCAGGTGGAAGGAGCCGTGGAGGTTTCCATTCTCTATGTGACCTCGGATGACAGCATGCCTTTTGCAGTCATGGAAGGGGATGTGCCGTTTTCTCATCTCATTGAAATAGAAGATCCGGGAGAACACTGCCGGTTCAGCCTCCATGCCGGGCTGGAGCAGCTCTCCGCAGCCATGGTTGACAGTGAGGAGATCGAAGTGAAAGCAGGGATCGACCTGAATGCCTTTGCGGCCAGAGAACAGAACGGTTCTTTTCTTACGGATATCCGGGAAAAAGAACTGGATCTTGCCAGGATCCAGGAAATGCCGGGCATCGTTGGATATCTGGTACAGGAAGGGGATACCCTCTGGGACATTGCCAGGGACTGCCTTACCACACCGGAGAAGATCCGGGAATGGAATCAGCTGGGAACGGAGGAAGCACTTCCCGGAACCAGACTCCTCATCCTGAAAAATATTCCTTCTTCGAGGTCTTGACTCTTGAAAAAACATCCATTATATTGATAGAAGCAGGCGGCGTGTCCGGGAGTGGGGACGCTGCCGTTTTCTGGAGGAAAAGGCAGATGGATACATTATTAGAAAAAGCGAGACAATACGAAAAAAATGCCCTGAAAAAAGAAAAGCAAGGCGGAATCCCGCGCCCGGCGGTCCATTTTACAAACCCCGTGGGCTGGATGAATGACCCGAATGGCTTTTCGGACTATAAAGGTGAGCATCATCTTTTTTTTCAGTATTATCCTTACGATACCAGATGGGACAGCATGCACTGGGGTCATGCAAAAAGCAGTGATTTTATCCGCTGGGAATATCTTCCCGCAGCGATGGCACCGGATCAGCCGTATGATGAACTGGGCGTCTTTTCCGGAAGTGCTCTGGTCAGGGACGAAAAACAGGTGCTGATCTATACAGGGGTGAAAAATGTCGATGGAGAAGGCTATCAGACGCAGTGCCTGGCAGTGGGAGATGGCCTGAATTATGAAAAGGCACCGGAAAATCCGGTGATCCCCGCCTCACTTCTTCCGGCAGGCTATGACCGGAAGGATTTCCGTGATCCCAAGATCTGGAAGGACGGAGACGTTTATTATGTAGTAGTGGGCTGCCGGAGCGAGGAAAACGGCGGTGAGGCGGCTCTTTTCAGTTCCACGGATCTTAAAAACTGGAAGTTTGAGACCATTCTGGACAAGAGCTTCGGAAAACTTGGCATCATGTGGGAATGTCCGGATTTCTTCCCGGTGGGAGAGAAATGGGCACTGACCGTTTCTCCGATCCGGATGGAAGCGGAAGGACTGGAGTTTCATCCGGGAAATAACTGCATTGTCCTGACCGGCACCTATGATCCGGAGACGATGAAGTTTCAGAGGGAAACGGTCCGCAGCCTGGATTATGGTCTGGATTTTTATGCACCTCAGACGATGGAGACAGCAGATGGCCGGAGGGTCATCATCGGCTGGATGCAGTCCTGTGAAAAGGCTTTTCTGCCGGAGGGCTTTCCCTGGTGCGGGATCATGAGCATCCCGAGAGAGCTTTTTATGGAAAACGGCCGTCTCTGCCAGCGTCCGGTCCGGGAGCTGGAAGCTTATCTGAAAGAAAAGGCTGTGTATACAGACATTTCCGTGAAGGAAAAACAGGCACTTTCCGGTATCCGTGGCAGAATGATCGAGCTTGCCATCACCTTAAAGGGAACTGGTTACGACAGCTGGACACTTTCTCTTGCAGCAGGAGAAAAGCACGATACGACAGTCACATACGACAGAAAGCACAAGATCCTTACCTTTGACCGGACGCACTCAGGTGTGCACTGGAATCTTGTCCACAACAGGAGCATGTATGTAACCGGAAAAGAAGAGGAGCTTTCACTTCGGATCCTGCTGGATCGCTATACGGTGGAAATCTTTGCTGACGGAGGCGCAGAGGTATTTTCTGCTCTGCTCTATACAGAAGCGGAGTCAGACGGGATTTTCTTTGAAAGCGATGGCGAAGCGCTCATGGATGTGACGGCACGGGAGATTGTTCTGGAGGAAAAATAAGATACCTGTTATGAAAAAAATAAATAAGAAGTTGTCCTTTAAAAAAGTGCAGCTGCCGGAAAATCCGGCGATCCTGCTTCTGCTGCTGGCAGTGGTGACGATCCTGGTCATCGAGAGCATCTGCCGTCATTCTCTGATCGGCGGATTTCAGTTCCTTTTTCAGCATCCGTATGCCTTTCTGGTCAATGTGCTGATCGTGGGAAGCAGCTATTCTCTGGCACTGCTTTTCAGGAAACAGAAGAGTATTCTGCTTCTTTTTGCCATTTTCTGGCTGACTCTGGGAATCATCAACGGTGTGATCCTGATCTTCCGTGTGACCCCTTTTACAAGCAGCGATCTTCTGCTTTTGAAAGACGGTGTCAACGTGGCTTCCAAATATCTGAGCCTGATGGCTCTGGCAGCGCTTGTGATCCTTCTGGTGCTTGTGATCCTGGTCTTTGCGGTACTTGCTTTCCGGATTCCGGCTGTGAAGAAAAGAATAAAACTTTCCTGGTCGGTGACGGCAATCCTCTGTACGTTTCTGGCTGCCTGGGGACTGATCCTTGCAGGACAGAAAACAGACCTTCTGGAGACAAAATTCCGGGAACTTTCCCAGTCCTATAAGAAAAACGGCTTTCTCTACTGCTTTGGAGCCAGTCTCATCGATGTGGGGATCAGCCGGCCGGAAGAGTATTCCACAGAGGCCATTGAAGGCCTGACCGATGATTCCGCATATGACGGAGAGCAGTATGATTCCAACCGTCCGAACATCGTTGTGGTCCAGCTGGAATCTTTCTTTGACGTAAACCGGCTGAAGGATGTCGAGTTCTCGGAAAATCCCCTGCCGAACTTTACACGCCTTTCGGAAAAATGTGCTTCCGGCTTTTTAAGCGTGCCGGTCATAGGCGCAGGTACCGTAAATTCGGAGTTTGAGATGCTCACAGGTATGAATATCGATGATTTCGGGATCGGCGAATATCCTTATAAAACGGTCCTGAAGGAAAAGACCTGTGAATCTCTGGCCTACGATCTGAAGCCTTATGGCTATAAATCTTTTGCCATTCATGATCACGAAGGAAGCTTTTACGAGCGGAATCTGGTCTATCCGAATCTGGGCTTTGATGTATTCGACTCTGTGGAATATATGTGGCCGGAAGCTTATACCGCTATGGACTGGGCAAAGGATTCCGTGCTGACGGGAGAGATTGAAAAGGCTCTGAATTCCACAGCGGAAAAAGATTTTATCTTTACGGTGGCCGTTCAGTCTCACGGAAGCTATCCTTCCGATCCGGAAACGGAATATGAACATCATCTGACTGCGGCCAGCAGTGTCATAGAGGACGAAGATTATCTGAATCAGATCAATTATTATGCCAATCAGATCTATGAGGTGGATCAGTTTGTGGGAGATCTCTGGAACATGCTTCGAAAGAGAAGAGAGCCTACGATCCTGGTCATGTACGGGGATCACTGTCCCAGTCTGGATCTTTCCGATGACAAGCTGAAATCAGGAACGATTTATGATACCTGCTATTTTATCTGGGATAATACAGGACTCTCCTTTGAGGGTGGTGATCTGCAGGCTTATGAAGTAGGTTCCGGAATCCTTTCCGCCCTTGGTATCCCTGACGGTGTGGTCAATGCCTACCATCAGAACGGCCGGAAGCAGCTGAAAAACGGAGAGCTGGAAGAAGAGGAGTATCTGGAAAAACTGAAAGAGCTGGAATATGATATCCTCTACGGAGACCGTATCTGTTATGGAGGGGATACGCCCTATTATCCTTCCAATATGACCATGGGCCTGTCTCCAGTGAAGCTCAATGCCGTGAACGTGACCCATGATCATGTCATGAAAGTAAGCGGGGAAAACTTTACCCGCTACAGCGTGGTACATATGGGAGATGAAAAGCTGGAGACGCTCTATCTGGATCCGGAGACTCTGGTCGTTCCGGAAGCAGCACCGGAGGATGGAACACAGATCCTGGTGTCCCAGGCAGAGCTGAGTACGACAGGCCCCTACCGGTATGTGGCAGCTTCTGAAGAAACAGAAGAAAAGAAATAAGGATATAAAAAGCGGTTTTCGGAGAAAAAAAGCTCCGAAAGCCGTTTTTTTGCAAAAAGTCTTTCGTTTTAAGGCAAAAAAATGTCATTTTTAAGGAAATGAAAGTATTGAATTTCTGACAGGCATCATATAAAATGATGATACTGGGTCAAAAGCCCTAATTTGAAGTAAATTTATAGGAGATAAACAGAATGGCAGGAGCTTTACAGATAAAACACGGGACGAAAATGCGTCTCGCCTTTGATGCACCGCTCAGTCAGGAGCCCCAGTTTCATATGGTCTGTACCTTTAACAAGGCATTGGATGAGTCGGCATTTCTGATATCCATTCCCATGGTGGGAGGGAAGCCTCTTCCGCTGGATGAAAATCAGAAATTACTGTTTAAATATGGAGAAGGCGAAGAAACCTGTATTCTTGCAGGCTATGCAGATGATGAGGTGAAGGAGGGCATCCGCCATTATTGGAAGATCCGCCGGGTGGCAGAGCAGCGTCAGCTGGTCAAACGTGCGGATATCCGTATGAAAGTCGCCCTTCCGGTCCAGTACATGCAGGACACCTGGGCATTGAATTCCGATGGGGAGATCGACAGGGAAAAGGGAGAGACGCTGGATATTTCCAATGGAGGTCTGGCTGTCTGTATGAACCGCTGGTTTCCGGTGGGAGAGATTTGTATTTTTACTCTGCCGCGTCTTGGTACGGCTTCGGACGGTCATGCAGCCCATGAAGTGGTCGGTGTGGTCTGTTGGACGCGTGAAATGCCGAAAGGCAGCACTTTCCGGTATGTAACCGGCATCCAGCTCCGTTTCGGAGATCCGGAGGAGCGGGCAGAAATGCAGGATTACGTGGCTTATGTAAAGAAAAGGTATAAGCTATGAGAAACAGGAAAAAAGATTTGGAAGAAAAGCAGACAAAATCCAGGCGGAAACGCCGGAGAGAAAAGGAAGAGCTTGTCCGGATCGAGGAACTGGAAGAACTTTTAAGCAAACACGGGGACGAAGTAGATCCGGAAACCATTGTCAGCATGTATCTTCCTCACAGGAAAAGGCGGAAGCTCGGAGCGGCTCTGCTCCGTCTGGATCGCCTGCAGCTGCTTCTTTTGAGTCTGCTTCTTCTGGTCGCTGTCCTTTTTATTGCGGCCTTCATGCAGGAAAAGATGGGAAACTTCACCATCAATCTGGACCGTCTGGAGCTTTACCGGCGAGGCATCAGCATCGCTGATAACGGAGAGTTCAAGAATGCGACGGCCCGTCTGAAGGCGGCTACCGTACAGGATGCCACGAACATCTCCATTCAGGATCTTCCGGAAAACCTGGACGAGGCAGAAGGAAGCCACAACGGAAAAAACTATATGGCTTACACCTATTTTGTCCGGAATGCCGGCAAAGAGGATCTTGGCTATGTCGCCAGCATCACGCTGGATTCCTGTTCCAAAGGAGCCGAGGATGCCGTCCGGATCGCAGTCTGGAAAAACGGGGAACGTGTGGTTTATGCAGAACCGTCTAAGGATGGCACGCCGGAAGAGGGATGCGAAAATTTCCTGACCAGCCGTGTGATCTGCAAATATGAAGAAAAGAATTTCCTTGTGGGAAATGTTGACAAATATACGATCGTGGTGTGGATGGAGGGCGATGACCCGGAGTGCGTGGATTCCATTATCGGAGGAAGCGTACAGTTTACCATGCACATCAATTCTGATTCCGAGGATGATTCCAGTCTTATCATGAAGTTTGTAGCGGATATCAAAGACACCCTGACCGGTAACAAGCCGATCAGCGCGGCCGGTAATGAAGCACCGAATGACAGCTATTATCCGGATAAGGAAGTGACCTGGGAGAACCGGAGAAATCAGTAAAAA
>CAKRQP010000062.1:0-13707 GCA_934393555.1 uncultured Lachnospiraceae bacterium | reverse complement strand
ATTTCTTACATCCTTTCCTGATTGGTTACAGGAAAAGTATGGCCAGGATCGGAGGATTTATGCATGTTTTTCCGATATTCGTGTGCAGTTACACCGGTAATCTTTTTAAAAGATTTATTGAAAAAACGATAATCCGTATATCCTACCTGAAAGCTGATTTCTGTGATCGGAAGAGAGGTATCTGTGAGTAATTCACAGGCCCGCTCAATGCGGATATGCTGCAGGTATTCTACGACACCGGAACCGGTCGCTTTTTTAAAAAGACTTGAGAGATAGCTTTTACTTAGAAAAAAGTTGTTGGACAGTTCCTCTATAGTAACTTTCTTTGAATAGTTTTCTTTTAAATATTCAATGCAGTCGGGTATCAGCTGATGACGGTATTTGATCACAGCACTTTCCGGTGAAGTATGATTTTGCCGATAAAAACGATGGATTTTCAAAAGAAGTTCGCAGAGAGAAAGGCGGAGAATTTCCACATAATTAACGCTTTTTGAGGCAAATTCCAGATACATTCTTTCATAAAGATCTTCAATTTCTGTTCTCATGGAACCGCTCAGCTTAAGATCCGGGCTGTAGATGATCTCGTCGGAATAGAGAGATTTATATAGCATGATATCGGTAAGTTCCACGAGAATAGGCATATGGATATTGATGCTGCTGATAAATTCCGGAAGAAAACAAAGATTGTAGACAACCAAATGTTCCGAATTGCTTGTATCAGTAGGGTAAAAACAGTGTGGTGTCCGGGAATTGATGATGTAGAGCTCTCCCTTGGCGACAGGATAGGTGGTGCCATTGTAAATGTGATAGCCCTTTCCATCATACACGTAAACAATCTCAATAAAATCATGGGTATGTATTTTTAAGTCGGAAAAATTCGTGTGATAGTATTTTCCGATATAAAAGGGCAGATCTTTTGAGGGAAATATACTCTCCGATGTAAGATTGAGAATATCCATGGAAGCACTCCTTTTTTGAGCATACATTTTTTCTAAAGAGCATTATAGCATACTTATAGTGGAAGATGCCAGCAGGATAATGTCGTCTGCTGTCAGATTTTTGCAGTGGCAGTGGTTATTGGCCTTCAGAAAGAAATGGAAAGAAAAAAACAGTGATTTTGATGGAAAACATATGAAGTATGGAGATTGCCGGATATCGTGACTTTGTATATAATAAATATATATTCTCAAGGAAAGGTGGTAAATATGACTAAAACACAAAGCATAAAAATGAAATCCTTGGTAAAAAGACTTAAAAAATACAAGCTCTTATATCTGGTACTATTCGTTGCAATGGCCTACTATTTTGTGATGTTGTATATACCGATTTTCTGGGGATTTGAACTTTCTTTTAAAGAAATGAAGATAGGAAGTACAATTTCCGGCGCTCCATGGGTGGGGCTTAAGAACTACAAATATGTATTCAGCAATCCGGAGATTTTCAAGCTTCTGAAAAATACGCTGTTCATCAGTGTCTGCCGTCTGGTGTTTACTACGATTCCGCCGATTCTTCTGACCATCGCAATCTTTGATCTGAAGAATAAAGCGTACCAGAAGTTCTGTCAGACAATGGTATATATCCCGCATTTTTTTTCCTGGGTAATCATTTATGGTATTGTATATGCATTCTTCTCAGGAAACGGTTTTGTGAACGGAATCATCCGCATGTTCGGTGGACAGCCGAAAAATTTCCTGACTTCCTCAAAAGCCTTTGTTCCGCTTCTGATCGGTTCTCAATTGTGGAAAGAGGTCGGATGGAACACGATTTTGTATTTTGCCGCTCTGACTTCGGTAGATACTCAGCTGTATGAAGCAGCAAAGATTGATGGAGCCGGACCGATTCAGCGGGTAAAGGCAGTTACTTTTCCGGCCATGAAGCCGGTCATCACCTTCTCACTGATCATGGCACTGGGTAATATTTTAAACAATGATTTTGAACAGATTCTTCTGTTTTATAATTCTGCAGTATATGAGGTGGGAGATGTCATTGATACCTGGGTATATCGAGTAGGTCTGGGTCAGATGCAGTACGGTGTTGGTTCAGCGGTATCCATGCTGAAGGCCGTGATCAGTCTGGTACTGATTCTCTCAGCCAACAAGATTTCAAAGAAAGCAACCGGACGTGGAATGTTCTAAGGAAGGAGGAGAGGCATAATGAAAAAGAATACAGCTCCGAAGGGCATAAAAATTAAAATGTCACGCGAGGAAATTGCCTACCAGATTTTCATTGCAGTTGTGGTAGGACTTCTGGTACTTTGCTGCCTGATTCCCTTCCTGTATGTGGTCGGCATGTCCTTCACATCCGAGGGCGAGATGATCCAGCGAAATTTCTTCGTTATCATTCCGCAGAAGCCGATTTTAGCTGCTTATGAATACCTGCTTAAGAATAAGGACTTCTTTTCCGGCATGGGCATCACGATCGTGAGAACGGCAATGGGTGTCTGCACCGCACTGATTCTGACGGTTCCGGTCGGCTACATTCTGGCAATTGGAGATCTTCCTTTTAAAAATGGTATCATGGTATTTTTCATCACGACCATGGTACTCAGCGGAGGAATCATCCCGACTTACATTTTGTACAGAAACCTGCATCTTCTGAATTCCTTCTGGGTATACATTGTTCCCAGCCTGGCAAATACATACGGTATCCTGGTGTGCAAACTCTTTGTGGAAGGAATCCCGATGGATATTATGGAATCTGCACAGCTGGATGGAGCAAATGAAAGACAGAAGATGATTCATATCGCAATTCCGCTTCTGAAGCCGACTCTGTGTGCACTGGGTTTGTTCGCAGCAGTAGGTCACTGGAACTCCTGGATGGATGCAATGATCTACAATTCCAGAAACTCCGCCGTATGGCCGGCTCAGTTCGTAATCCGAAATCTGCTTCAGAAGAGCAACAACGCGGATATCATGAAAAACATCAATACCTATGCAAAGATGACCTCCGAGAGTATGAAGATGGCAAGCGTTATTCTTGCGGTATTGCCAATCCTGTGTGTATATCCCTTCCTTCAGAAGTATTTTGTAAAGGGTATGTATATAGGTTCTGTAAAGGGATGAATTTTCCGGTAAAAAGGAACTTAATGGTGGACTGGTATAAGCCTGCCTTATGTAAAAAAATCATAAAAAGGAGTGGAAATTATGAAGAGGAACAAGGTGAAAAGGATCTTATCAACAGCGACGGCAATGGCACTGACGACAACGACTCTTGCAGGAGGAATGACGGCAGCGGCTTCCGAGGGTAGTGCAG
Organism: uncultured Lachnospiraceae bacterium; assembly: GCA_934393555.1. Taxonomy (GTDB): domain Bacteria; phylum Bacillota; class Clostridia; order Lachnospirales; family Lachnospiraceae; genus Limivivens. The sequence continues at coordinate 10,455 of CAKRQP010000062.1, read as the reverse complement.
AGGTACCCGCATTTGAAGACATTGAATTCCCGGATGCCATGCCGGCAAGTCCCACTCTGGCGGAGGATGACTATTATGATTATGATGATATGAGTGTACATTATGATCTGTCATTTGAAACTTATAGTTATGGTGCCTCTCTGCCAGATGATGATCCTATTAAAGCTTGGCTGGAGAAAAAATATAATGTAACGTTAAAACTTGAAACAGTCGCAACTACTGATCAACAAACATTTATTTCTACTGCATTTGCAAGTGGAGATGCACCGGATGTCATTACACTTGATTCAAAAGAAACGGGCTTTATGCTTGGAGAACAGGGACTTCTGGTAGATGGTAAGGACATGTATCCCTATATGCCTCAAACCCGCAAATTTGTGACAAATACTTTACTTCAGTATTCTACTATGGATGATGGTACAATTCCCTTTGTGACCAAATATGCGATTCAGGACGGAGATACCTGGAATCTGGCAATTCGTCAGGATTGGCTTGATAACTTAGGTATGGAGATACCGACTACAGAGGAAGAACTACTTGAATATGCAAAAGCATGTACTTTTAATGATCCAGATGGAAATGGTCAGGATGATACATATTTTATGTTGGGGGCTGGCGGCGGAGCTGGTTTCGGTATGCTGGATAGTTTTTCTAATGCATATGGTAATCCTAATTATAGTGTTGGTGAAGATGGAAAATTATCGGCACCGATGCTGAATGGTACACGCAAACAAACTTTAGAATTTATTAATAAACTGTATGATGAAAAGGTTTTGCCTGTTGATTGGTATACTATTGACTGGGAGCAGGCAAAATCCTATACATTAAATGATAAGATTGGTATGGTTCGTTATCCGGCAAGCAATCTGTATCAGGAATATGTTACCTTCCAAGGTGAGGACGCAACAAAAGTTGCTAACTGGACTTTCCTTCCATCCATGCCGTTTAAAAATGGTAAGGGTGGAGCAGGTGGAAATCCGGGTGTACTGTTGGCAGTTCCGAAATCAAATGTAGAAAGCGATGAGGGCAAACTGATGAGAATTTGCCATATCCTCGACGCAATGGTTTATGGTGGGGAAGCTTATTTTCAGACAATACAGGGCGGCGGTTTGGATGTATATCCAGATTATGACGGTGATATAAGAGAATATAAAGAAAATGGAAGATCTTACTGCTATGTATCAAAAGATCATCCAGGGTATAATGGAACTTATGGTTCTGATAATTTAGCATTGGCCCCCTGGCAGAATTTTGGATTAACTGGAAAATGGCTAGATGAGTATGCTGAAAGTGAAGAGGCCCAGCCAAGGGTGGATGCAATCAACAACAGCAATGCAGCTCTTGCCAAGATGGATCGTTGGGAGAACACCGCTCTGCTTTACACTCTTCCAGCAGAAATTCAGCCGAATCTCAATGAGTTCGTAGCCGCTCAGGAATACAAATTTGCAACCGGTGAGAGGAGTTTTGACGAGTGGGATACTTATGTAAGCGAATGGCTGGATCAGGGCGGAAGAGAGAATATCAAATCCGTTGCGGAACAGCTTGGCTGTGAACTTCCGGAAGGCATTGAATAAACTGAAAAATAGAATAATACGACTATTCGGATAGCTGTAGAGGAGGAAAGTACTGGGGGCTTTCCTCCTTTTTCTAACTGCGGTAGTATTTTCCTTTGTGTTTTTTATTAGAAAAGGCAGCAGGATTTGAAAAATATCCTAGATAGAATTTAGGAGGATCAGGTAATGGATAAAACAGAAAGAAAAAGAACTGATATTTTTCGTATTATGGATGAAAATATGCTGGAAAGCAGTAAAAAAGATGTCCGAAGCAAAGCGTTTTTCTTTCCAAAGCGTATTCTTTGGATGAAAGGTCAAGTGCAGAATAGTCAGGCACTTCTTGAAGAACGGGAAATACAGATTTCTCTGTCAGCAGATAATCCTTGTGTTTTGAAAAATACAGCAGGAGAAAAAGCATCTGTGCTTTTGGATTATGGCATTGAAATTCACGGTGGAATTTGTATTCTGGCCTGGCTTGACAGTACGAAAAAAGGAGCGAAAGTCAGAATTCGTTTTGGAGAATCAGCGGCAGAAGCTATGAGTGAACTGGGTGGTGAAACAAATGCTACGAACGATCACGCCAGAAGAGATCTGGTGGTGGAAGTCGGAATGATGAGCATGAATCCCATTGGAGAAACAGGGTTTCGTTTTGTTCGTATTGACCTTCTGGAAGAGGAAGCAACGCTGGTTCTCAAGAGTATTTGTGCAGCTCTGGTCTATAAGGATGTACCCTATCGCGGAAGCTTTACCTGCAGTGATCCACTGTTGAACCGGATCTGGGATGTAGGAGCATATACGGTACATTTAAATATGCAGGAGTATATCTGGGATGGGATCAAAAGAGACCGGCTTGTTTGGGTAGGTGATATGCATCCGGAAATCACTACTATAAAAGCTGTGTTTGGAGAAGATGAATCTGTAGAAAAAAGTCTGGATTTTATTCGGAAGGAAACACCGCTTCCCGGATGGATGAATCATATGGCAAGCTACTCTATGTGGTATTCCATTATTGTGCATGACTGGTATTTTTATACAGGAAAAAAAGAATTCCTGGAAAAACAGAAGGATTATTTAAAAGGGATTCTGGATCAGCTTTCCGCTCATATTGATGAGAATGGACAAGATACAGTGGATGAAGGAAGATTTCTGGACTGGTCGTCAGAAGGAAAGAAAAAGATCGTGGATGCGGGAGTTCAGGCACTTCATATTTGGGCTACAGAAAGTCTGAAGGAAATTTTCCAGATACTCAGAGAAGATAAATGGGTAGAACAATGTGAAAAAGATCTGGAAAAGCTGCGCTGTTATGAAACGGATCCTGAAGATTATAAGCAGGCGGCAGCACTTCTTGTTCTGGTTGGGGCCAAGGATGCCAAAGAGATAAATGAAAATCTGTTAAAAAAAGGCGGAGCAAAAGGAATGTCTACTTTTATGGGGTATTATATTCTTGCCGCTCGGGCCATGGCAGGTGATTATGAAGGCTGTCTGTCTGCAATACGGGATTACTGGGGAGGTATGCTGCGTTTAGGGGCAACGACTTTCTGGGAAGATTTTGATATGGACTGGATGAAAAATGCGGCTTCTATCGATGAATTGCCAAAAGAAGGACAGGTGGATGTTCATGCTTCCTATGGAAGATATTGTTATAAAGGTTATCGTCACAGTTTCTGCCACGGATGGGCCAGTGGTGTAACACCATGGCTTTCGGAAAATGTGTTGGGAATTCAAATTCTGGAGCCTGGCTGTAAAAAAATGAAAGTGGAGCCTCATCTAGGGGATCTTCAGTGGGCGAAAGGAACCTATCCTACTCCTTATGGCGATATCTTTGTTTCCCATGTAAAAAAAGCGGATGGCACAATAGAGACAGTGGTAGATGCACCTGAAGAAATAGAAGTTCTGTGAATTTCCGGAAAGAGAAGGTATCTAACATATGAATGCAGAAAAAAGTTATCTTTGTCCTCTTTTCTGGCAGCATCATGAAGAAGCGACCGTTTTGAAAGAGGAACTTTGCAGGATGAAAGAAAACGGGATCGGAGGATTTATTGCGGAAGCCAGACCCCATCCCGATTATTTGGGTGAGAATTGGTGGAAGGATCTTACCATTCTTTTGGATGAGGCAAAAAAACTGGGACTGGAAATGTGGATTTTTGATGACGGGGATTATCCCAGTGGAAAGGCCAATGGTCTGATAGCAGAGAAATACCCGGAGCTGACTAAGCGATATATGGCTGTCCATTGCATTGACGCTTTAGGACCGGCAAAAAACCGGTCTTTTCTGATCAATGCCTGGCTTCAGTCAGAGGAACAGCTTCTCTGTGTGCTGGCGGGAAAACGTACAGACCATAAAGACAGCTTTGATGGGGATTCTCTGGTGGATCTTTCTGATTATGTAAAAAACGGGATTCTGTACTGGGACATTCCGGAGGGGGAATGGAGAATCTTTATCATCAAGATAACGAGAAGCGGCGGTGAAGAATGGACGAAAGACTATTTGAATCCCTGTGATCCGGAAGGCACCAGGGCTTATCTGGAACTGATCTATGAAGAACACTACCGTCATTTTAAAGATGAATTTGGAAAGACCATAAAAGGCTTTTTCACGGATGAACCCAGATTTGGAAACTGTTCCGGTTATGATAAAAATATCGGAAGTATGATGGTGCTGCCCTGGTCAGGGACACTGCTTGCAGAACTTGCGGACTATGGCATGGGAGACATAAAGCGTTACCTTCCGACACTCTGGTTTGATTGTGGAGAAATAACAGCAGATATACGCTATGCATATATGGATGCGGTTTCAAGAAGATTTCAGCATTGTTTTATCGGACAGCTTGGCGACTGGTGCAGGGCTCACCAGGTTCGTCTGATCGGGCATGTGGTGGAAGAGAATGGTGCCCATGCAAGGCTGGGTTATGGTTCCGGTCACTACTTCCGTTCTATGGATGGAATGGATATGGCAGGAATTGATGTGGTCAACAACATTTATCCGGGAAGAACGGAAGGAAATTTCCGGACTGCTTTTAATAATTTTGATACGACTTTTAATCACTGGGGACTCTCCAAAATGGCAAGCTCCTGCGCAAATCTGGATGAGAAAAAACAGGGAAATTCCATTTGTGAAGCCTTCGGGGCTTATGGCTGGTCTGAGGGACTCAAAGCGATGAAGTGGATTACGGATGCCATGTGTGTTCGTGGAATCAACCATATCGTTCCACATGCTTTTTCTCCAGCAATTTTTCCTGACCCGGATTGTCCGCCTCATTTTTATGCAAGAGGGCTGAATCCTCAGTTCCGACAGTTCCATTTGTGGTCAGCGTATGCCAATCGTATTTGTGAACGGATATCAGGAGGGCGGCATATTGCTCCGGCAGCGGTTCTCTATCATGCGGAAGCGGAGTGGGGAGGCAGATATCAGCCTTTTGAAGAGATTGTGAAACTTCTCATGCAGAACCAGATCGACTGCGAGGTCGTATGGAGTGATCTTTTGACTGATCTGGAAAAGAGTTGCATGAAAGACGGAGAACTTCAGATCAACGGTGAGTCCTTCAGGGTATTGCTTGTTCCTTATGCAGAATATCTTCCGTGTGCACTAATGGAACGTCTACAGGAGTTTGCAGAAGAAGGACTGCCGGTGATTTTCCTGAAAGATTATCCGGAAAGAAGCTATTTCGGCAGAAAATTTATTCCACAGGCGGGAATGCGGAAAAGCAATGAGGAAACGTTGATTCCTTTATTGGAGAAGCTGGATATCCGGGATATCATTCCAATGGAAAAGAAGGAGCAGCTAGCTTATTATCATTATCGGAAAGAAAATATAGATTGTTACTTCTTTGTTAATGAAGGTCTTACTGACACCATTTTCATTAATATACGGTTTCGTGATAAACGGGAGGCCTGCTTCTATGATCCGATGACAGGAGAATTTTTGAAGGCAGTGCAGAGAGTCTGCTTAAGCGGAGAAGAAGAGAGAAGAGAAGTAGAGATGCTTCTTAGGCCTTATGAATCTATTTTCGTTGTATTCGGGGGAAACACAGAAGTTTGTGTGGAAAACCGGAGGATGGAAGTGACAACCGGGTGGAATATTCTAGGACTTTCGAGAGATGGCTGGTCCATGGAAGGCAGTAGCTATGACATTTATCCGGTTTTTCGGCTGATTGATGAGCATACGCTCTGTGATCTGGCTGCTCCGGATAAAATGCCGGATTTCTCTGGGACGATCCGTTACTTTCTGCGTTTTGATGGTGTACAGGCGCAGGAGGCAATTCTCTCCCTGGGAGAAGTCTATGAGACAGCAGTCGTATGGCTGAACGGTCAGAAAGTGGGGGAGGTGATCTGCCCACCCTATCGTTTTTATCTTCCTGAAGAAAGTCTTTTTCCAGGAGAAAACGAGATCGTGATAGAGGTGACCAACACACTGGCAAAGGCTCATCATGAAAATCCCTACGACCGCTATTGGGTACAGGAGCCTACAGGACTTCTGGGACCGGTGGAGATTCTGTGGAAATAATATTAGAAAGAGGATGAGACGAAAGAAAAAGTCTCATCCTCCTTGCTATGTGTTTTACTGTTCTGTCACCACAGGACTTATGAGAATGCCGCTGGATTTTAGCTGATATTCATAGGCCCAGGCGGCGCCAGTGGTGCGCCAGTAGTTGGGACCGCTCCAGGAGGCGGTGTGGTCACAGTTGTGGAGACCGCCGAAGGTGTTGGCGCGGTTTCCGAAGGAAGTAACAGAGAGCAGGTGCTCGCCAGGTTCTACCTGATCAATGGTAAGGCTGTAGGGTGAAAATGCAACCATTCCTTTGTTCTGACCGTCCAGAGAAACTTTGATTACCGGGCAGCGGAACTGGGTGGCTTCTATCTTAAGGTGGCAGGGCTTATCTATGCTAATGGGGATCTGATAGGTCAGATTGCCGCCGTAGAATGGAAGTCCCTGAGAGCAGATATCTCCAAATGCAAGCCGGGTTACAGGAGCAGTGACAACTGCGGTCTGACCGGATACCCGGACTCCGAAATTACCAAGAAGATACATTGCTTCCACGTTAAATTGGTTGTAATAAGGCATTCTTACTTCCAGAATATTCTCTCCGGGTTTTAAATCAGGAAGCGAGACGGTTTTGATAGAGGGATCCACATAATAGCCGGTTACCTTAGAGGGAACTGCTTCCCCATTCAGAACGAGTGTGGTTTCCTCTGCATTTTCCAGGGCAAGAGAGGGTGTTTTCACAGCCGTTTCTGCCTGAATCCGGAAACGAAGTGCAAGATGATGTTTGATCTCTTCTTTTTCCGGGTGCACCCAGGGCTGAGGGAAGGCTTCTGTTCGAAGGGGATAACCGACCAGAGCACGGAATTTGTTGTCAATACGAAGGATCTCTTCTTTTTCCTGCCAGGGAGCACTGTCAAACTGTGCTTCTGCCATGTCGAGGACCAACACATTGGGTTCTTCCAGAGTGACGTCCACAAGTTCAGGAAGGGTAAGAGGTGTTTCCTGGACGGCGGTTTCTGGAGCAGCCTTTGCGGAAATGCCGGAATCGCAGGCGGGGGTCAGAAGGTAAAGGAGAGAATCATGGTCGTATACGGTCTCTCTGATGAAAGTATTGCCATCGCTCTGTTCAAAGGGAATTTCACGGATTTCTCCGGTCATAGCATTGTAAAGCGTCGGACGGTAATTTCCTTTTACTTTAATGAGAAGCTCTTCTTTCTTCGGAATGTCCGGATTATGCATTTTATTGCAGTGGGAGAAGAAAAGCCATTTGTTGTTTCCGTCTTTTCTCAGCTGATAGAGCATGTTGCTGGCACGGAGACCGGAATCATTATGGATATCTACGGTACGGTAAGGTGCCAGAGCTGTCAGGATGGTATTTTCTGCAAAGACGATCTTTTTGCAGGTATCCGCGAAAGCAGCAACCTCGTTTGATGGAAGGGCATCCACATGTGTGGGGATGGTTCCGGTGAAAATGACATGGCCGCCTTTGGAATGGAAGGCTTTTAAACGGTCCAGTGTGGTTTTTCGTAAGGTGACACAGTTTGGAACAACAATCACATCATATTTCATTTTTCCGACTAAAAATTCATCCTCCGAGGTAAGCATTTCTTCCGGAGTCTGATCCTTCCAGAGGGATTCGGAAATAAAGTCAAAGTCGATCAGACCGTAAAGCAGCCATTCGGTAAGCTTCTGGAAATTGTAATCCATCTCCTGGCGGATTCCTGCAGTCTGCTCACGGGGACCCCAGTAGAGCCAGTAGGATTCCACTGGATGAACTACGCCGACTTTTACCTCGGCAGAGCCACGGGTAAGAGCCGTATTCAGACGACCGAAGTAGTCTTCGATCAGGTGGTATTCCTTATACCAGGGGGACTGGTAGCTGATGGAAGCCGGATAATCGCGTTTGGCTTCGCCTGCCATGGAAGTCCAGGACAGATGGTGGACGCGGATGGTGACACCCAAGGCGGCTTGCCAGTCACCAGCCAGCTTGTGACCACGAAAATCAAAGTCCCAGTTAGTAACGCCATAGAGCTCGCTGAGCATACCTTCATAGCCGAACTGATGGACGGCACTTTCTGCCTGCTTAGCAGTGGTCAGTTCCCTGAAATCACAGAGCATATCGATTCCGGGGAGATCAAAGGAGCGGTAGGAGCGCATGGCTTCACCGAGTGCTGCCGTCTGCGAAGCCAGAGTTGGTTCCTCCATCATGTGGCCGGTGAGAGCAATTCCGTGGCTGCGGCACCAGGCCCCCACATTGTCGGCGAAAGCGTTAGCAAAACGTTCGCAGATATGGTCGTGGTAGTGATAGCGGTTTGCGGATACCTGACCGCCGGGAAGTTCCCAGATACATTCTGGGAAGGTATCAAAGAAATCAGAACCGTAAGCATTCTTATAGGTGTCGTTGAAATCATCCGTATAAGGCAAGATTACTTTCTCTTTTCCATCTGCAAAACCAAGGGTGGATTTATGGCAGAACTGCGGTTCATCTGTAAAGATTGAAGGAATCGTATCACCGAATGAATCGCCGAATTCCCGATAATAGGCTTTATGGGTGATTTCAATGAATTTGTTTATTGCCTTTGGATTGAGGGTATCTACATAGGCCTGATCATTAAACCAGGCGTTATCACCGGAAATTTCCCGATAGAGATACCAGGCTGCAAATTCTTCCGGAACAGTTTCATCCGGCGAAAGCCGATGATATTCGGTCATATAACCGTTTTCCAGACGGATCGCATATCGGGCAAGAAATGTCCTGTTTCCGCTACTGATGGCTTTTGCAGAGGAGCCGCCATCCTCGCTTTTTACATTTTCATGAAGAGGAAGTTTTTCTGGAGAAAATACCAGGAAACGCTGACGGAATTCCGGAGCTTTTGTCACCAGTCCGCCGCCATAACCAGAGGGCCAGCGGTCTTCATCATAGAGCCAGGTAATCATATCAAGTTCGTTGCTTTTTTCATGAGAATAGTGAACCATGTCCATGAATTCTTTACTGAGATAGGGGAGATCCATACCAGTACGACTGTGGATATGCGCACCGCCCATTCCCATTTCCTTTAATGCGTTTAAGGTACGATCCACGTCTTCTTTCGATACTTTACAGTTCCAGGCCCAGAAAGGCGTTCCACGGTATTCGCTGGTCGGATTCTGAAAGAGCTTCGGGTCAAGGCAGGAAGTCAGGTTTTTCTTGTATAACATCGCAATACTCCTTTCGTAAAATAGTAGCTTTTTTATAGCGTATCATAAAAAATCACAAAAAAATATACGCAAAAAGCGAGAAAAGTGTGGTGTTTTTCTAAAAAAAGAGCTATAGTTAAGTGAAAAGGAGCTAGAAGAAGAGTATGAATGCAAAATTATTGGACAATCAGCTTCGAATGTTGACAGCTGAAGAGATAGAGGCAAGAGGCGGTAAAGAAACAGATTACAGCGTTTATCAGTTTGTGGAGGGCAGAGGGGGAAATTATTTCCTGATGACAAAAGGAAAAAATATTTACCATCCTTATATCTCCTTTGTACCGCATACAAGATTTGTTCCTGTGAAGACGCATGTTCATAAATGGATTGAACTGAGTTATATGTATTCTGGTTCCTGCACACAGATTATCAATGAAGAAAAAAAAGTAAAGCTGGAAAAAGGCCAGGTGATTCTTCTGGATACGGACTGTGTGCATTCTATTGGAAACACAGGGGAAAATGATATTCTGATCAATTTACTGTTTGAAAAAGAATATTTTAATGAACGCTTCTTCAGTCATTTTTCAGAAGAAAACATTCTCCTGAAATTTCTTCTGAATACGATATCAGAGAAGAAGATCCATGATAATTTTATTCTGTTTCATTCGGAGAGAAGTTCTCGCATTCAGCTTTTTATGCAGGAACTGCTCATTGAATTTCTGGGACCTCCGGCAGAAAGCTCTGTGGATGTGATTGACAATCTGGTTAATCTGCTCTTTCTGGAACTGGTGAAAGTTTATCATTCCGATATGGTGACTTCGCAGCTGAATCTTGGAAAAGGAAATCATATGGCGATCATGAAGTATATCGAGGCCAATTACCGGAATTGTACGCTGGAATCCGTGGCAGAGATGTTTAATATGAATCCCAATTATCTTTCTGGTGTGCTGAAGAAAAACACTGGATATTCTTTTAAGGAGATGGTTCAGCATTACCGCTTTCTCTATGTAACAACGATGTTGAAGAATACCGCAGAACCGGTGGATCAGATCATTCTGTGGGCAGGTTATGAAAACAGCACCTATTTTTATAAAAAATTCCGGGAGCAGTATGGTTGTACACCGAAGCAGTACCGGAAGGATCATCAGAAATGACAGTCTGGATTGCAGATAACGCTTGACAGAACAAAAAAATCAATGTTAGAATGTAGTTCCAAAACCATGCTACATGGAGTGGATTTTTCTA
>CAKRQP010000061.1:0-13917 GCA_934393555.1 uncultured Lachnospiraceae bacterium | reverse complement strand
ACCGATCTGACATTGACTTTTTGCATGCTTCTGGTATAATTCAGTCAAACGGGGTAATAAAAACGCAAAAAATAATAAGAAAAGGAGTATTGGGAAAATGGATTTACAGCAGATTTTTGACAACACGGATTTTGTCCATGCAAGTGGAACAAAGGAGGAATTGCAGGTTGCGGAGTATTTAAAGACGCAGTGTGAAAACATGGGGGTCGCTTCCAGGATAGAAGGATTTCGTGTGGCAATGGGTGAGATCGAAACGGCACATTTATACGCTGACGGGGAAGAAGTGACCTGCAAGGCCTTCACCTGCTGCGGAAGCGGAGTGGCAGAGGGAGAGCTTTATTACATGCCTGGTACGGATCCTGTTTCTATCGCAGGTGCAAAGGATAAGATCGTTCTGATGGATACGCAGGGAGTCGGATTTTTTGTTTATCAGGATCTGATGAAAGCAGGCGCAAAAGCAATCCTGTTTCAGTATGGAAATCTCCATTATCCGCAGCAGGATATTGATCAGAGAGATCTTCGCGAAGTGGTTGTCGGAGAGGAAAGAAAAGTGCTCTGTGCAATGCTCCATTGCTCTGATGCTGTAAAACTTGTGAAAAACAATGTGAAAAAGATCCGCTTAGAGGTCGAGCAGAGAGAGTATGACGGAGAATCCCATAATGTGATCGCCGAGCTTCCCGGAAAAAAAGAGGAGTGGATCGTGTTGACCGCACACTATGATACAACTTCTCTTTCTCATGGTGCTTATGATAATATGAGCGGCTGCGCAGGACTGCTTGGGATCATGGAGTACATGAAAGACAAAGAGCGCAATTATGGTCTTCGTTTTGTATTCTGCGGAAGTGAAGAGCGGGGCTTATTAGGATCAAAAGCCTATGTGAAAGACCACGAGGCAGAGCTTGAGAAAATAGTTTTCAATATCAATCTTGATATGATCGGAACATACATGGGTAAATTTATCGCCTGTGCGTCCGCAGAAGAAAAGCTTGCCCATTATATCAGCTATATGGCAGCAGAGACCGGCTTTCCTGTTGCGACAGAAACAGGAGTCTATTCCAGTGATTCTACGCCGTTTGCAGACAAAGGGATCCCGGCAGTGTCTTTTGCACGCCTTGCAGGTGGAACTGTTGCACCGATCCATTGCCGTTATGATGTGAAAGAAGTCATGTCCATGGAACAACTGCAGAAAGATATTGATTTCCTTATCCTGTTTACCGATCGTTTTACAAATGCTGCGGTTTGTCCGGTGAAGAGAGAGATCCCGGAGGATGTTAAGAAACAGCTGGACGAGTATCTTTTCCGTAAAAGAAAAGAAGCATAAAAGGAATCTTCCGATTCAGATCATGAACCAGATAAGACCGTGTTGTCTTATCTGGTTTTTTCATGGGAAAGAACGACAGCCGAATTTCTCTCGATGGGAATTAACCGGTTGACATCCTGTTATTTGCAGTTTATTCTGAGTGTAAAGAAATCGCAGTGTATCTCATTGCTGAGGAATAAGGAGGAACAGAGAAAAAATGAAGAAAAGAATGTATGATAAAGCATTCTATCAGAAGCTCTGGGGTCTGATGATTCCCATCGTCCTGCAGAATCTGATGCTGGCACTGGTGGCAGTGGCGGATGCTTTCATGCTTGGGGGAATGGATCAGAACTATATGTCTGCGGTTTCCCTGGCAACGCAGATCCAGTTTATCCAGAATATGTTTCTGGCGGCCGCAACGGCAAGCCTCGGGATCCTGGGTGCACAGTACTGGGGGAAAGGTGACAGGACAACTCTGGACGAGATTTTCTGTATGGCGCTGCGTTTATGCGGTCTGGTATCTGCAGTATTCTTTCTGGCCTGTGTGTTTGCAGGAAGATATCTTATGCTGATCTTTACCAATGAAAGTGTGCTGGTTGAATATGGCGTCAGCTATCTTCGTATCGCAGGCTTTTCCTATCTGCTGACCGGAATTTCCCAGTGCTATCTGATCATCATGAAGGTCAGCGAACACGCCAAGACCACGGCGGCAGTCAGCTCTGCGACGGTCTGCATCAACATTGTACTGAATGCGGTATTCATTTATGGAGCGTTTGGGATCCCGGCCATGGGAGTGCGGGGAGCTGCGGTGGCGACTCTGATCGCAAGGATCACAGAACTGACCGTTTCGATCATTATTTCTTATCGGAAGGGATATATCCATCCGCAGATGAAATTTCTGTTCTACAGAAACAAGCAGCTTTCCGGAGATTTCTACAAATGCGGAATGCCGATCCTGGGAGCCGCTCTGTTCTGGGGGATCGGATTTACTTCGTATTCTTCTTTTATGGGCCATCTGGGAGCCGATGCGGCAGCAGCCAATTCTGTGGCTGCCGTAGTAAGAGATGTGGTCTGCTGCCTGAGCGGCGGTATTTCCGGTGCAACCGGTATCATGGTAGGAAATGAACTGGGGGCAGGCAATCTGGAAAGGGGAAAAGCATATGGGATCCGCCTGATGAAAATTTCCTGTGTATGCGGGATCGCAGTGTCACTTCTGATGTGCATAGCGGCGCCGGTCATCCTGCATTTTGTGAAGCTGACCCCACAGGCGTCTGCCTACCTGAAAGGCATGTTTGCCGTGATCGCTTTTTACATGATCGGCCGTGCCATCAATGATGTGACGATCAACGGAATCTTCAGTGCAGGCGGTGATACCCTGTTTGATATGTACAGTCTTGCGGTCTGCATGTGGTGCATTGCCATTCCGCTGGCAGCGGCCGGAACCTATTATTTCCACTGGCCGGTGGTTGTGGTCTATGCGTGTACCTGTGTGGATGAAGTGGGGAAACTGCCCTGGGTGATCCATCATTTCCGAAAATACAAATGGGTGAAAGACCTGACACATTGAAAATAAAAAATGAGGGGCGAAGTTTTGGCGAAAAACTCCGTCCCTTAAAAATATTACTCTGGCCACACGAAATGTGCGTTCCCGGCTTCGAGGCCGTCTATGAGGATATTCTGACCGGTGCAGAAGCGGTTGGTGACGGTCATGAAATAGGCCCAGTCAGCTGTTTCCTCTACGGTCATCCAGCGTTTTAACGGGGTCACATCCATGATCTGGTTCCAGAGAGCTTCGTCTTCCATGACCGGTTTGTTCAGCTCGGTCAGGACACCGCCGAAATCGAGGCTGTTGCAGGTAGCGCCGTATCTGGCGATGCGAAGGGCGACGTTTTTGGCGTAGGAGAGGACACCGCCCTTGCTTGCCACATATTCCGGAAATTCGGAGCCGTTGTGGCCGCTGGCAGAGCCGATCATGAGAACTGCGCGGATGCCGGGATGGATGGCGTAGGCTTCTGTGATCGCGATGGTTCCTTTTAAGTTTACATCGATATCTTCTTCGTTCTGCACGCCGGCGTTGTTGATGACAATAGCAAAGGGCTCTAATGCCGGAAAGTGTGCTTTGTCGCGGATATCCATGCGGATATGAGTATAAGCCGCATGCTGAATGGTCGCTTCTTTGCGGTCAAAGCCGGTGACGCAGTGGCCTTCTCTTAAAAATTTCTCAGCGATTCCTTTTCCGATTCCGGAACTTGTTCCCGTGATCAGTATTCTCATGCTCAGATCCTCCAATAATTATTCTTTTACAGGGTACTTGGCGAGATATTCGTTTCCGACACCCTCTTCTTTCCAGCGATTGGAAATCCGATAGCCGATGGGAGAGAAAACGACCTCGCAGAGCAGCTCGACAATAGCGCCGGTGAAGGCACACATGATGCACTGTGTCAGAGTCCAGCCGAAGAAGTTATGGCTGACAATGAGGGCGAAAATCAGATTGTCCACAAACTGGCCGATTCCTGTGGAAATATAGGTTCTGCAGGCATAGACGGCGAAGCCCTGGTCTTTCTTGATGGTTCTGCCGATGTACCAGTTTACGAAGTTATTTACGACAGCGGAAACGAAGAAGGCGATCGTGCTTCCGAGAAGTACATACCAGGTTCCGCCGAAGGTGTGGTTGAGGGCGATGTTTATAACTGTTTCAGAACCATCCACATAGGACTCGCCCCAGGTTCCCGGAATCAGGCTGCCGAGATAGAAGACCAGACACATCCCGAGATTGACGGCGATGGAGACCACGCTGAGCATTGTGGCCGCTTTGGGCCCGAAACGCCGGGTGATCATGTCCATGCACAGGAAGATGATCCATGAAACAATAATGCCACAATCCAGAGCAAGCCACGAAAAGGGTAGATGGATACTCTTATTCGCCAGCAGGTTCATGGAAATTGTGGCAACAATAAATACAGTTACAGTGAGTGAGGGCACGCTGCGGAGCAGAAGCTTCAGTTCTGCCAGGAGCCCCGGGTTCTTTCCTTGATTCATTTTTTGTTCTCCTTGGTTTTCTTATTTTACGAGAAGGATTTAGAGCCCGAACTTCTCGGTTTGCCGTTGGCAGTTTTATAATATAGCGCATTTTTGGGGAAAAGGCAAGGAATTTCAATGTGCGATGTACCGTTTATAAAAGAAAATCGTTGTTTTTTACCTAAATTTTGATTATACTGGGATTGACAGCTTTACAAAAAATATTGTTTTCCAGACCGGCTTATAAAGCGTGAAATCCGGGTATGCTTAGACCCAATGATTTCGCGCTTTTTCTGCAAAATGGCGGGTTTGAGGGAAACAGGAAAAGGAGATAAAAATTATGGATGCGATTTTTCACAGAACGAGTATCAGAAAATATCAGGAGAAACCGGTAGAACCGGAAAAGATCGAAAAACTGCTCCGGGCAGCGATGGCAGCACCATCTGCCTTCAACCAGCAGCCCTGGGAGTTTTATGTGATCCGGAATAAAGAAAAGATCGGGGAGCTTTCCACGGTTACGCCTTATACCGGCTGTGCCGCGAATGCACCGCTGGTGTTTGTTGCCTGTTACCGGAAAAACTGCAAGGCACTCCATTACGCCCAGATCGATCTCAGTGCAGCCGTGGAAAATCTGCTGCTGGAAGCAGATGCACTGGGGCTTGGGGCCGTCTGGATGGGGGTAGCACCTTTGAAAGAACAGATGGAAACGGTAAGAAATCTGCTGAACCTTCCGGAAGAACTGGAAGCTTTTGCTATCATTCCCTGCGGCTATCCCGCACGGGAAAAGACACAGGAAGACCGCTACGAAGAGGAGAGAGTCCATTATATAGACTGACCTCCGGATGCCGGACTTTTTTTCATTGCCAGAAAGAGAAAAGGGGCGTATAGTGGTTATCAGCAAGGGTCAAAAAGACCTTCAGTAAAGGAGAATAACAGAATTATGAGAGCATATGAACGTCTGATCAAATACGCCATGGTTCCCACGGCGAGCAACGAAAATTCCGCAGCAGTGCCCACTACCCAGTGTCAGTTCAATCTGGCACACATCCTGGTAGAAGAGCTGAAAGCAATGGGGATCAAAGATGCGAGAGTCGATGATAAATGTTATGTTTATGCCAGCATTCCGGCTACACCGGGCTATGAGGACAGCAAAGTTCTTGGTTTTATTTCCCATATGGATACCGTGTCTGATTTTGCAGATCATATGGTACAGCCGATCGTCCATGAAAACTATGACGGTAAGGATCTGCCGCTGGGTGAGAGCGGACGTACACTTGAAGTGAGCCTTTTCCCGCATCTGCCGTCCCTGAAAGGCCGTACGCTGATCACCAGTGACGGAACCACGATCCTCGGGGCGGATGACAAGGCTGGTGTGGCAGCGATCATGTGTATGGCAGAGCGTCTGATGAAGGAGGATATGCCTCATGGAAAGATCTGCATCGGTTTCACACCGGATGAGGAAGTCGGAAGCGGAGCGGATCATTTTGATGTCAAAGGCTTTGGCGCTGATTTTGCCTATACCGTAGACGGCGGGGCAGAGAGCGAGATCGAATATGAGAACTTCAATGCGGTAAGAGCCAACGTGGACTTCAAAGGCTTCAACATCCATCCGGGTTCAGCCAAAAATACCATGATCAATGCGGCTCTGGTGGCTATGGAATTTGACCGTATGCTTCCGGCCGGTGAGACACCGAGAGATACCGAAGGATACGAAGGATTTTATCATCTGAACCATATGAGCGGAAACGTGGAGAAAGCAAACCTCAACTATATTCTGAGGGACCACGATGCCGATAACATCGCAAAGAGACAGGAGATCATGAAAGAGATCGCTGCGAAGCTCAATGAGAAATATGGAGCCGATACGGTGAGCCTGACACTGAAAGAAGAATACCGCAACATGGCAGAGAAGATCAAACCGAATTTCCACCTCATTGAGAATGCCAAAAAAGCAGTTCAGAAATCCGGCGTAGAGCCTCAGGTGATCCCGGTGCGCGGTGGTACAGATGGTGCCCGGTTAAGCTTCATGGGGCTGCCCTGCCCGAACCTCGGTACCGGCTCCTATGCCTGCCATGGTCCTTATGAACATACCACTGCTGAGGGCATGGATATCGTGGTAGATACCCTGACAGAGCTGGTACGTCTTTACGGAGAGATGAAATAAGAATGGGAAAAGAAGTAAAAACAAACGTCATGCGGATCCTCGACCGGAATAAAGTTCCCTATGAGATCCTCAATTACGAATGTGATGAATTTATCGATGGTCTTCATACCGCACAGGCCACAGGGGCGCCGGTAGAGCAGTCTTTTAAAACGCTGGTGGCGAAAGGGAAAAGCGGCGGTTATTATGTCTTTGTGATCCCCATTGCGGAGGAAGTGGACTTAAAAGCCGCAGCAAGGTCGGTAGGTGAAAAATCTGTGGAAATGATCCATGTGAAGGATATCACCGCCATCACCGGTTATGTCCGGGGCGGCTGCAGCCCTCTGGGCATGAAGAAACAGTTTCCGACCGTGATCCATGAAAGTGCAGAAGATTATCAGGAAATCTATGTCAGCGGAGGCCGGATCGGCACTTCCATCAAGGTAGAGCCACGGGCGCTGGCCAAAGTTGCCCGGGCGAAGTTTGATGATATCATCCGGAAAGCAGAATAACGGAAAAACCGGACACTCTGCTGCTTTCAGCGAGGCTTTGATTCTGAAGGGAGGACAGGAATGATCTACCATCAGGCGAAGGATCCGACCGCTTACCAGACGATTTTCTACCGCCAGATCGGTCTGAAGAAACAGGAAGAGGAGACGGGAAACAGCTGGAGAAACGATGAAGGGGGATATATCTATACCTTTGGAACGATGGATACAATCCAGATGGGAATCGGAGAGTATACGGTTCCGGTGGATTTCCTTTCGGAATTTCAATACGATACGGAATATCTTCATGCAGGGATCATCTATGAAGGTGTTACCTACTCACTGGTGGATAACCATATGAAGGAATTTGCCACACCTTCTGCGTTTCTGGCGATGGAACAGGCGGCAGGAGGCATCAACTGCTGGAAAAAGGGCCAGCATTTCAAAGGAGTGGAGATCTCCGTGGAACTGGGATATCTCCGGGAAACACTTCTTCCTTTCCTGGGTCTTTCCGCAAAGGCTTTGGATTTTCTGGAAAAAAACGTTCGTTATCTTCATTTACCGGAGGAACTGCAGGATCTGATCTTTCGGGTAGAGCAGCTTCTTCGGAAACAAGAAATGACGGAGAGTCTTTTAAGATCTCTTGCTGCAGAGTTTGTATCCCAGCTGGTGCGTCCGGAAATCTGTTCTGTTTTTGCGAATGGAGAGGCGATGCTCACCGGAAAGATCAAAGTAGGGCAAAAAGAGATCCGTATGAAGAAAGAGGATTTTCAGAAAATCATACAGGTTCATGACCGGATACGGGATCATGCGGAAACCTTTGTGACGATCTATGCGCTGAGCCAGGAATTCGGTATCGGAGAACAGAAGCTGAAAGCAGGTTTTCAGAAGCTGTATCAGCAGACGATCTGGGATTATGCCAATCAGGTACGAATGAACCGTGCGGCAGTCCTTCTGAAGGAGCCGGAAAAAAGCATTGCGGAGATATCGGCACTCACCGGTTATCAGAGCCAGGCGGCTTTTCGGAAAATGTTCAAGAAATGGAGCGGGACGACTCCGGGAAAATTCCGGGCCTTTATCAGAGAAGAAAACTGACACTTCAGGAGGCCGGAACTCATTGCTTTTTACAATGGGCTCCGGCCTCCTGTTTCTTTTTAAGCCTGTATGGTTTTGTGATGACGTCCCTCGGGAATGACCAGAGGTGTACGGGAGACCGGATCGGGAATGATCTGACAGTCCAGTCCGTAGATTTTTTTGATCAGATCGGGTGTGATGATCTTAAGAGGAGCACCCTGAGCCTCCAGCCGTCCCTGATACATGGCAAAAATATAGTCTGCATACCGGGCAGAAAGATTGATATCATGAAGCACCATAAGGATCGTGGTGTTTCTTTTTTTATTCAGATCCGTGAGAAGATCCAGGATTTCCACCTGATAAGCGATATCCAGATAGGTGGTGGGTTCATCCAGCAGGAGAATATCGGTCTGCTGTGCGAGGGCCAGAGCGATCCAGACACGTTGTCTCTGACCACCGGAAAGCTCATCTACACTCCGGTCTGCCAGTTTTGTGATACCCATGAGTTCCAGTGCTTCTTCCACTGCGGCAAAATCTTCCGGCCGCATGCCGCCGAAGGCTCGCCGGTAGGGAAAACGCCCCCGGGCGACCAGATCCGTCACCTTGATCCCCTCGGGAACAACCGGGGACTGAGGGAGCAGCCCCAGAGTTTTGGCTACTTCTCTGGAAGGAAGGGAAGAAATGCTTTTTCCATCTAGTGTAATCATACCGGACTCTGGTTTTAAGAGGCGGGCAAAGGTTTTGAGAAGCGTGGATTTTCCGCAGCCGTTGGCTCCCAGAATGACACTGATCTTTTTTTCGGGAAGCGTCAGTGAGACATCAGAGAGGATTTTCTGACCGTCATAACCGGCAGAAATTGTTTCAGCAGAAAGTATGGGATTGTTCATCAGACATGTTCTCCTTTGTCATTCATTTGAAGCAGTAAAAATAACAGGTAAGGTGCTCCGAGGATGCCGGTGACCACACCTACCGGATAACGGGAGGGGAGGGCGAACTGGCCAATGAGGTCAGAGGCCAGTACCAGCGTACTTCCGGTGAGAGCCGAAGTGAGCATGCCGTTTTTTCCGTTTCCGGAGAGTCTTGTGGCAATAGGGCCGGAGAGAAAGGCCACGGAAGCCACAGGACCAGTCACAGAAGTGGCAAAAGCCACCAGAAGGAGTGCCAGAAGGATCAGTGCCAGCCGGATCCTTCTGACGTTAACGCCCAGAGTCACGGCATGGGCTTCTCCCAGCTGAAGCATGGAGAGCTGCCGGTTCAGAAGAAGGATCGCACCTCCTGCTCCGAAGACGACAAGTGTTAAGCGGGGGACATTTTCCAGCTTTACGCCGTTTAAGCTTCCGCTGAGCCAGCGGAGTGCGTTGGCTACATCATACTCGGAGGCTTTCAGAAGCATCCACGAAATGACCGCGCTCAGGAAGGCCTGCATACCAATACCTGTGAGGATCAGCCGGGCGTTGGAAAAACCGCCGCCCTGGGACAGAAAATAGATCAGGGCAGAGACCAGAAGACCGGAGAAAACGGCCATCAGGGAGACCGTACCTCCGTCAAGCTTTAACACCAGAATGCCGAAAACGGCAGCCACGCTGGCACCGGAGGTGACACCGATAATGTCAGGGCTGGCCAGTGGATTTCCCAGAAGCTGCTGAAAGGTATTTCCGGCCATGCCGAAGGCCAGACCACAGAGGATGGCAGTGAGCATCCGGGGAAGGCGGAGGGTTTTGATCGTAAAAACGGCGCCTTCCACATTCTCTCCGGAAAGCACCCTCAGTACGGTTTTCGGTGAGTAAACGGTGTTTCCATAGATCATCATGATGCAGGCAAGGGCAAAAGTGAGGAAAAGAAGCGTAAGAGCCGTAAAGACGTACCGGCGCTGGCGCTTCCGATAACCGACTGTTATCGTGGAAAGCTGATTTTTCGTTTGTTTTTTCACAGAGAACTCACCTTCGCTTTCCGAATGATAAAAATAAATACCGGAGCACCGATCAAGGCAGTGACAATGCCGGATTCCAGTTCACCGGGGCGGCCTAAGATGCGGCCAAGCACATCAGCAAACAGAAGAAGACAGGCGCCGCCCACAGCAGAGAGCGGCAGGATTTTTCGCATGTCCGGGCCGAGGAGCAGCCGCATGAGATGAGGGATCATCAGTCCCACAAAGCCGATGGGGCCTGCCAGAGCCGTAGTGGATGCACAGAGAAGAACTCCCGCAAGGGCGCTTAAGGCACGGATCAGAGGAACATTGAGTCCAAGTCCTGTGGCGGCATCGTCACCGAGCGCCAGAGCGTTCAGGGAAGGGGCCAGAAAAATGCTTAAGAAAAAACCAATGACAAAACAGGGAAGAAGCAGGCGGATGTCAGCCCAGTCCGCGCCGCTGATGCTTCCTGTCTGCCAGAAACGGAACTGATCCATGACCTGGGTGCTGGGGAGCATAATGGTATTGACCAGAGACTGGAGCGCGGTGCTTGCGGCGGCACCGGCCAGAGCCAGCTTGATGGGAGTGGCTCCGCCGTGCCCGATGGAGGCAAGCCCGTAGACCAGCACAGCCGTGAGTGCGGCACCGGCAAAGGCGAGACCGATATATTGGATGCCTTTATTTATATGAAGAAACGCGATTCCGAACACAACAAAAAGGGAAGCTCCCGTATTGACACCCAGAATGCTGGGATCAGCAATGGGATTTCGGGTGATGGCCTGCATGAGAGCGCCGGAGATACTCAAAGCGGCACCTGCGAGAACACCAAAAACCGTACGCGGGATCCTGGCCTGGACCACGTTGCCATCAAAACTGCTCTCGCCCAGATGAAAAAGACTCCGGATCACAGTCTGAAAGCCTACGGATTTTGCTCCGCAGGCTACAGAGGCCAGAACACAGAAGGCCAGGCAACTCAGACTGATGATACCGGTGAGAAGGAACCGGTGCTTTTTCATTTGATTTTTTCCTGAGCAGCAGAGAGGAGGCTTAAATAGTCATCAATCTCAGCGGGAATGGAGAGGATGGAGGGAGTTGCGGCACCTGCCAGGGCAGTGGTGCTGTCAATGAGAGCAACGGCTCCGTTTTTTACTGCGGGGATCTGACTCATGAGTTCATCCTGCTGAAGGGCATCCAGAAGCGTCTCATCGCCATAAGCAACGATCATATCCACATCACTTAACTGATCAGCATTTTCACGGCTGACGGTGATGTTGAAATCGGTGCTGTCTCCGGCAAGTCTGGTGACACTTTCCGGAAGTTCCAGACCGAGATCCAGAAGATAAGCAGCTCTCGGGTCTGCGGAAGGAAGATAGATATAGAAAGAACTCAGATCGTCAGCATTGATCCAGCAGAAAGCAGTTTTGGTGCCTTTAAGATCCGGATATTCAGCCAGTTTATCCTGGATCAGCTGCTCGACTTCAGCCACCTTAGCTTCACCTTCTGCTTTCATGCCCATACCCTCGGCATTTTCGATCGTCTGGTCTCTCCAGGTAGTCTGCCAGGCATTTTCCTTATAAGGAATGACAGGGGCAATCTGACTTAAGGTGTCATAATCCTCCTGAGTCAGACCGGAGTAAGAAGCCAGGATCACATCAGGATCACAGTCGCTGATGGCTTCAAAATCCAGACCGTCCACATCGTCAAAAACATTGGGAGCGTCAACCCCCAGCTCCTGGAAGGCTTCATCTGTCCAGGGATGCAGGTTATTTTCTGTTACCATACCATAGTTGGCGGCGGAAACACCCACGGGAGCAATGCCGAGTGCCAGAGGTGTGTCCTGGTTTTCCCAGCCGACGGTGGCAATGCGCTCCGGTTTGCTCTCGATAACGGTTTCGCCGTAGGCATGCTGGATCGTGATGGGATATTCGGTTTCCTCGTCTGCTCCGGAGACAGTGCTTTCCTCTTCAGAGGCTGCTTCGGTTTCAGAAACAGTTTCTGTCTCAGCTGCGGAAACAGCCATAACAGATGTCAGTGCCAACAGGGAACAAAAAAGAACGGATAATTTTTTGAATTTCATAAAGACCTCCTAAAAATAATTTCTAATGGTAAGTTAAGGCTAACTAACTGCGTTGGAGTATAGCATGGAGAAAAAAATCCGTCAATCCATGCATCGTAAAAAATATGCCTGTCACCGGATTGAGTCGTTTTTGACGTTTACAAAATTTTCAGAATAAATATCATCACAGATCCCTGAAAATAATGTTATAATTGAACTAACAGAGTAAAAAGGCAAGAAGGAGGCATTATGGCGGAAAAAGATTTTGTAAAACTGAAAAATGTGACGAAAATATACCAAATGGGCGAAGTGCAGATCCGTGCGGTAGACGGCATTGATTTTTCCATTGATAAAGGCGAATTTGTAGTTGTGGTAGGCCCCAGCGGAGCCGGAAAAACCACGGTTTTAAATATCCTCGGCGGCATGGACAAGGCCTCCGGCGGAGAAGTCCTGGTGGACGGAAAGGACATCGCCGGTTATACCCAGAAGCAGCTGACAGGATACCGGAGAAACGACATCGGTTTCGTTTTCCAGTTCTATAACCTGGTTCCGAACCTGACCGCGCTGGAAAATGTAGAGCTGGCTCTTCAGATCTCTCGAAATCCCCTGGATGCAAAGACGGTTATGCAAGAGGTGGGTCTGGGGGACCGTCTGAACAACTTCCCGGCCCAGCTTTCCGGTGGTGAGCAGCAAAGGGTTTCCATTGCAAGAGCACTGGCAAAAAATCCCAAACTTCTGCTCTGCGATGAACCGACTGGGGCACTGGATTATCAGACAGGAAAAGCCATTTTAAAACTTCTTCAGGACATGTGCCGGGAGCGGGGAATGACCGTTATCGTTATCACCCATAACTCGGCCCTGACACCTATGGCAGACCGTGTTATCCGGATCAAAAACGGAAAAGTATCGGAAATGCACAGAAACGAACACCCCGTATCCGTGGAAACCATCGAATGGTAGGTGAAGGTATGAAGAAGAAAGCACTGAGAAAAGATTTTTTTGTGGAAGTACGAAAAAGCCGGAACCGTTTTCTTTCGATCCTTTTTATTGTGGCCCTGGGTGTGGCTTTTTATTCCGGTATCCAGTCGGCTGCACCGGATATGAAACGTTCCGGGGATGTCTATTTTGACCGGGAAAAACTCATGGATCTGAAGGTGGTCAGTACACTGGGGCTTACGGAAGAAGACCTTCAGGAACTTGAGAAAACGGAAGGCATAGAAAAGGCGGAAGGTGCTTATATGACAGATGTCCTCTGTGGAGAAGGGGATAATCAGAAGGTTCTGCATCTGGAGTCTGTTACAGCGGATTTTCAGAAGCTTCAGCCGGATGAAGGGACGCTTCCGTCAAAAGCCGATGAATGTTTTCTGGATGCCCAGGCGGCACAGGCCTTTGCTGTCCATGTGGGAGATACCATCACCGTACAGGAGGAGGGGGAGGAGAGCGATTCTGTTCTGAAAAGAAAGACCTTTACGGTGGCAGGGATCGGCGGAAGCCCGGCATATATCGCTTTCAGCCGCGGAAATACGACGCTTGGTTCCGGTGAAGTGTTAGGCTTCTGCTATATTCTTCCGGAAAATTTTGATATGGATGTTTATACACAGGTCTTTCTCTCTGTGGAGGGAGCAGAAGAGGAGGTTGCTTTTACGGATGCCTATGATTCCCTGGTGGCGACGGCAAAAGAAAAAGTAGAAGAACTCTCCGAAAAACGCTGTCAGGTCCGGTATGATGAGATCACCGGTGAGGCGCAGGAGAAGATCGATGATGCGAAACAGGAGCTTGCGGACGGCAGAAAAGAGTCGGACGAAAAACTGGCCGATGCGGAGAAAACCCTGACCGATGGCGAAGAGGAGCTGGAGCAGGGAAAAAAAGATCTGGAGGACGGTAAGAAACAGCTCTCGGAAGCACGGACACAGCTGGATGAGCAGAAAACGG
>CAKRQP010000060.1:0-13944 GCA_934393555.1 uncultured Lachnospiraceae bacterium | reverse complement strand
AGATCATGTTCCAGGGCTTCCTCTGGAATCTGAACAGTTTCGACCAGGAAGGTGTTCAGCTTGGTAAAGTTCTTGCCAAACGTGTGCTTGCGCACGATACAGACGGCGCTCTTAAAGTATTCAGTAACCTTCTGAACATCTGATCATCAGCCATAAACGAAGGGGAGGGTGTGACTCATACCGAGTCACACCCTCCATCTTTCTCTTGCTTTCTTCTGCGGAGCTCTTCTACGGCTTCCCGTACTGCCGCTTCTTCCTCTTCCTTGCTGATCTTTTTCGCCAGTTTTACCGTATGGATCAGGTTGCCAAGAAGGATCACAGATAACGGAACAAGGATCACAGGGATAAAGATCAGTGGATTGGCTGCCAGCCGGGAAAGCTTTCCCAGGATCAGACTGGACCAGATCACTTTCCCAAGCAGATACTCCGACGGTACCTCATAGGCATCCGCCACATTGTTGGCGTCTCCTTTGGTCTTATAGAGGCAGCCCTCTCCTTCGTTTTCCACGGCTACAACCCGGTGGGTATTGACCGCACCGTCCAGCGCCGGATCCATGGAATAAAAAGAGATCACATCTCCTTCCCGGATCTTCTCAGGCTCTGTCTTTTTCACCACGAGCAGCGTATCCACGTCATATGTAGGAGCCATACTTCCCGTTGTTACCCGGAGAACCGTATACCCCAGAACAGAAGGGGCTTTTCCCGGCTTTGTCATCAGAACGATACAAAGGACGGCTACCGCCGCCGCAATGATGGCTACCGATAAAAAATCGATCAGGGCAAGGATTCCTTTTTTTATCATGATCTGCCCTCTTTCGAATGTTTCCGGTCACGGCGTTCTTTTAAAGAGTTCACAAGGTAGCGGGAAAGACGGTTGGAGTCAAGCTCTTTTTCCATCTTCTTCAACCGGGCTTCCAGTCCGGCTTTCTCCTCTTCCAGTTCTTTCAGCTGCTTCTGGGCCGTTCTGGCCTCGTTTCTTGCTTTTGCCATTGCTGAATCCGTTTCCCTGCGGAGTTTTTCCATAGCCTGTCCGGACTCCCGGCGAACCTTCTCCAGAGCTGCATCTGCCTCCCTGCGTGCCTTCTCGACCTGAGACTGAGCAGACTTTTTCGCGGCGGTCTGTGCGGCAGCCAGTTCGGCAGCGGCTTTTTCACGGGTGGCTTTGACCTCCTGTTCCGCACGTTCTCTTGCGGCGGTCGCAGCCTCTTCTGCCTCTTTCTTCGCCGCTTCCACTTCTTCTTTTGCTTCCTGGCGGATGATGAGCAGGTTTTCTTCTGCTTTTTTTGCCTGCTCCTTCGCCTGCCGGGTCTCTTCACCGGCTGCCGCAAGAGCCGCCTGGCTCTCGTCTGACTGCTGCCGGAGCAGATCAAGCTGCATGTTTGCCTCCGCCAGCTGCTGATCCAGATATCCCATCTGGTCGTTCAGGCTGTCCACCTGACCGTTCAGGTCAGAAACGGTACGTTCCAGTGTCTCTCTCTGCCCGATCTCCTTCTGAAGCTTCTCCTCAGCCTCGATCTGAGCCTGCGTCACTTCCTCCACAAAGACTTTCCGGATCTCCACGTCAGGAATATTCCGGTCCTCCACAATCTCCTCTTTGATCTCTTTGATGAATTTCGGTTTCACCGGTTCCCGGTGTTCCTCCGCGATCTCATGCATGCTTCTTGGATCTGATTCCAGAAGACTTTTGAATACCGTGTAGTTGGTAATGAGGTTTATATACATCTGTAAAAGATATTCTTCATCAAATTCCAGGGCTGAATCCTGTTCTTCAATGGTATAACCCACCTCATCATAGCTCTCGATGAACTGCCACAGCTTGTAGCAGGTGCGGTAGCTGGGATCCTTCATCATCAGATTGGTTCTCTGGATCGGGCTTTGCACTCTGGCACAGCCGGCCATGAGTTCGCAAAAGGAACTGTTTCTTAAGTCCCGTACCAGTCGGCGCAGGCGGTCGATCCGTTTGAAGACTTCCATATGGTCACTGTCATTTTCTGCATAGCTCTGACGGTTTTTGATGGTCATTTCTACCTTATAGGAAATTTCCTCATACGCATCGTCCACCTTACTTTCCATGCTCATCGTGTTGCAGATCTCATCACCGGTAGCCCAGAAGATCACATCCGTCCGTTTATCTACGAACGTAAACAGTCTCTGGATCAGATGATACACAAACCGGTTTTCGTAAAGATCAAAGCTCTCTTCTGTGGACACGTTCAGGATCCGGGTGGGCTGGATCTCTCCGTTTTCATCGCTGGCGATAAACTGGGTGTTCATGCTCAGATGGCGCACACTGTCTGCCGTGATCTTTCTGGCCAGCGCCACAGGCACCACCTCTTCCTTAGTCGTTACAAAACGCCGCGGCTTGTCGATGATGTTGAAAATGGCATCGATCCCTTCCTCGATCGTTCCGATCCAGCGTTCATCCACCACTTTATGGAGGATCCGGTTCTTCTGCTGCAGCGTATTCTCACCGGCCTGCACCATTTCAAACAGATACTGGAAGTACCGGTCGCTTTCCAGGCTCTCCCCGACGCCTTCCGCATATTTCAAATATAAATCGTTGATCGTTTCTGACATTTCTTATCCTCTCTTTGGGACAACCTGATTCTGTCCGGCTCTGAATCAATACAGCTGCTGGATTCGTTCCAGGTAAGCTTTGCTGTCGGGCATTCCATTTTTTCCAAAGGTTTTGTCCATGTAATCGATCAGTCCTGTGATTTCATCCCGGACAAAGCTTACATTCATACTTTCAAATTTTTTCAGCACTTTTCTGGCAATGATATAGTCCATACCGCCAAGCTCCGTTCCACCGCAGGCCACATAAACCGGAATGAAGTCATACAGCTGCTTCATGATACGGTTTCCGAAAGAAAGCTTGAAACGGGTAGCAAGATAGCTGTCCAGTCTTGCCATTTTCTCCATCATTTCGTCGCTGACCGGATGTTCTTCCCGCGCACGGATGAAAAGCTCCTGCAGATATTCCGCACGGATATAGCAGGGTTCATGAAGCTCACATTCAAAGGCATCGGCACGGTCATTCAGTTCGATGGGCATGGCACGGTCATAAACCTTGTCGGTAATGGTAAAGGTAGAGTCATCGTTATTGGCAGTTCCGATAAACCAGGTCGTATCAGACACATGGATCTTTCCGCCCTCCATCAGCTTCGGATCTCCTGCCCAGGCTGTCGGCACCAGATCCAGCACCCATTCCTCTTTTGAAGGCATCTCCAGCACGGAGAGCATCTCGGCAAAGTAATACTCGATACGTGCCAGGTTCATCTCATCCAGCACGATCAGTGTCGGATCCGGACGGTATCCCGCCTCATAAAGGGCTCTCAAAAACTCTGTTTCATTGAAACGCTTGGAAAATTCATTAAAATAACCAAGAAGCTCCGTCCGGTCACGGAAGGACGGCTGAACGGAAACCATCGTTGCCGGATTGCCCATATAGCGGCTGATGGAATACGGCAGACTGGTCTTACCGGTACCGGAGATACCTTCCAGGATCAGGAGCTTACTGGAAGCCATGCCGGCAATAAAACGCCGGATGATCTCCGGAGTGTAATAAAGGTGCATCTGACTGGCGGCAAAAAGCCGGTAGCCCTCTGCAAAATCCTCCAGCGAAATCTCATTGTTGTAAGCCGGATACTGGAATGCCATATAACGGGCATCCACAAGTGCCAGCTTCGGAAAGCGGATGACCTTCTTCTTCTCGTCCGCTTCCGCTTTGGCTTTGGCATTTTCCACTGCCTCGACTGCCGCTGCCGCTGTCTCTCCAAGGGCCGCAGAGGCCGCTGCTGCGGCCAGAGAACCGTCTCCGCCGATCACGGTCACATTGCCTGGGATCACGCTGCCTGCGGAAGCACTGGATGATGCTGCACCTGCCACAGCCACACTGCCGGCTGCTCTCTTTCCTGTCACATTTCCAACGGTGGGAAGCACATCATCCGTCAGTGCAGAAGCCCCCATATAAGGGATCCGTTCTGTGCCGCCCATAGCATTGACCTTCAGTGCCAGGATTCTGTTTTTCTCATCCATCAGAGACAGGACCTGCTTGTTCAGACGACCGATCTCTTTATAGAGAACGGCATTATCCACCTGATCCGCCTTCAGCTGGTGCCTCAGGATCAGATGACGGATAAGGATAACAAGGAGTAGCACCGGGATCGCAATCAGAAGCAGCATCAGCAGTACCGATAACACTTTCCCCGGGAGATCCAGAGTTTTAAAATACGTAAGAAAAATCGTGAAATACTCTGCCCAGCCTGTGATAAAAAGTTTCACAAAGGCAGCCAGCCAGGCCACCAGGTTGTACACCACCTGAGACAATACTTCAAAGGCAAACTTTAAAAATCCGCTCACGCCTGCTTATCCTCCCCGTTTTCTTTCTTTGCTCTGGCAAGCTCTTCCTCAGCCCTGGCACGGATGGCTTCCGCCTCCTCACGCAGTCTTCTGGCTTCCTCCAGAGCCGCTTTGGCTGCTTCGGCATCCTGCTGCGGCTGACTGCCGGCTGCGACCTTCTGCCGTTCCAGCTCCTGTTCTCTGGCCGTCTCCACTGCAATGGCTTTTTTCAGACGGATACTGATCATGATCAGATGATAGATCTGATAGATAAAGAAGAGAAGCATGGGAAGTACGATCACAAGCAGGAAACCGGTGCTTCCGGAAAGGAAATCCATGACGGTTCCGAGTTTCTGCACTTTTCCCACATATTTTCCGACAATATCACCGTCCGAGATCACATGGGTATCTGCGATCCCGTTGTTGTTATCACCCAGCGTAGTATAGCTTCTGGCTCCGCCCTGTTCAACGATGGACTGGATCCGGTGGGTATTCAATGCGTATTCATTATTGATGATCGTGTGGAAACAGATGATATCTCCCTCTTTCAGTGTGGAGGTATCACACTTTTTGATCAGGATCAGATCTCCTTTTTCAAAGGTCGGTGCCATGGAATCTGACTGCACGGCCATAGGCGTGTAGCCGAAAAGATCTGCCACATTCTGGTTATCCCTGGTTGCCATGGTCGTAAAGGCATACAGCGCCGCCACCAGAATGACCACCCACAAAACTACACTGACTACAACCGTTCCTGTTTTCTTTAAAACTTTCATTTTCTTCTCCTTTTTATCTGTTTTTTCCACAGGCAGCTGCCTGTTATTTTCTGCTCTGTCTTCCCGGAAAAAGTGAAGCTTATCCTGACTCTTTCTCCGTACTGCTTTCTGTTGTCTCACCGGTAAACCGAAGACGGATCGAATAATCCGCAGCCCTCAGTTCATCCGTACAGGCCGGGTCGGTCCCTTCCATCCAGACATGCACCAGAACCGCCTGATCCTTTCCCTCCAAAAGAGAGAACAGGGCATTTCTCTCTGTCAGCTGCATGGCCGCCGCTCCCGGAAGACCGAAGACACTGGCTCCCTGTACTGCTTCCCGGACATCTCCCATTCCCGGATCATAGACCCAGGTCTGGCCGTCCACGGAAAAGCTGATCCGCATGGACTCCGCAAGGCCATCCGTTTCCGACAATACTGCCGTTCCATCCCCTGCCCCGCTTTCACTGTCCGCACTGGTCAGATGGACCAGCATATCTTTTTCTGCCATAAAATGCAGCGTAAAGGTGAGATATGCACCACTGGTATCTGAGACCACTGCTCCGTTTTCGTAAGTAAAGACCTCCTCATCGGCTGTCGTCACCGGCTCCAGCGGCGTATCTTTCATGGAGAAGCCCCGTTCCGTCTGTATACGGGCCGCAATGTCTTCAAAGGATAAGGTCTTTACGTATTCTTCCATAGTCCCGTGAGGATCCAGGTCGATCCGAAGATCCGGGTCTCCTGTGACATTCATCCCCATGGTATTGACTTTTGTTTTGTCTGCAATGGAAAACCAGGCCACCGTAGCCGCCGTCACTGCCACAAGAGCCAGCAGCACCAGAAGAAGCGATGTGTACACACGGGTCCGGAGCAGCTTCCGCTCCTTTTTTTCTTTTTCCCTCATCGGCTGTCCTCCTCCGATAAGACGCCATAAAACGCCAGATGAATGTCCGCCCCGTCATAACTCACACTGTCAGAACAGTCCGGATCACAGCCTTCCAGATAAAAGTATACATCCAAAGGATAGATCACCCCGAGTTCCATCGTGAAAAGCGGCTGCTCCGGCAGGTCCAGGCCATCCGAGGTAAAAGCTGCCGTATAATCGGTCACCGGTACGCTCGGATCTGCTGTCGGTGAAACACCGGTCCCGGTCCAGCTTAAAACCTGATCTTTCCCGAGCGTCCTGCCATCGATCACCGTATTATATACCTGTTCCGAAGCCGGACTCTCCACCTCTGTAAGACGTAAGATCCTGGCAGAGGCCGGATCTTCATCAAAGACCAGCCCCAGCCTTGAAGCACTGAGAAGCTGTCCATCGGCCGCCTCTCCCAGAACTCCATCCGACTGATCCAGATAAAGTTCCAGCCTGCTTCCGGACGAAAAGCCTTCTCCAGCCGCCCGCAGATAGATCCTGCCGTGATAATAGTACCTCTCTCTGTCCAGCTTTTCAAAATGGACCGCCTGATCATTCACGGTTGACGGACTGTATACAAAGTTCACCAGATCCGCAGTGGAAACCGGCAGAAGCTTTGATGCATCAGCCTCATTGACCTGCGTGATCGGTGCGTTGCTCTGATTTCGAAAAGCGCTGCCGCCGCTGCTGCTGATCTCCAGTGTCAAAGACTCTGTCCCGGTCCGGGCAGATGCCGTACTGGTGGAAACCTGCCTGTTTGTGGTAAACCAGGCATACGTTGCAGAAGTCAGGGCTGTCACTGCCGCCGCTGCCGTGAGGATCTGAAACCCCGTTTTCCATACGTGTCTCATGACTGCCCCCCTTTCTGCTCTCCTTCCGCACTCACACCGGCAAAGGCCAGTGCAAATGCAGAGCTTCGATTCTGTACCGGATTCGAACAGTGATCATCACAGCCCTCCAGATACAGCCAGTATTCCACAGCGGCCACCTCGTCTGCTTCCAGAGAACAAAGGCGTTTGCTTCCGGCCTCGTAGCTTCCGTCTTCCTCTCCGTCCACTGCAAAGAATCCTGCGATCTCCTGCGCGGGATCGGCGGTATAAACCGCCTGACCATCCCCGTTTACAGAAGAAACCACGGTGTCTGCCCCCGGAACGGTCCGTACTGCCTCTGCTCCGGCTGCATCACCCATATCATCCATTTTCAATAGATAAGTCATCGAACCGGAGCCTGTCGTGATCTTCAGTCCCAGCCGCATGGCAGCCAGTGCCTGCGCATCTGTTCCAAGCTTCAGTTCGTTTCTGTCAAAATAAACGTCACAGGGCGCATAGCGGCACTGCAGATAAACCGTGCCATGGAGCACATTCTGGTCCACCTCTCCCGACGAATCCCTGTAACGGACTGCGATCCCCTCATGATCCTGAGCAGTCGCCTGATAAAAAGAAGTCAGATCCGCTGTAGAAAGCGGTTTTAAGCTTTCCGGATCTCCGGATAAGCGCAATTCACAGCTTTTGTCAAAAGGCCCGCTCTCACTGTTTGAGATCAGAAGAACGGTATCGCCTTCACTGACGGTTCCGCCTGTCGGCGTCACATTCACAGAAGAGCGGCCGTTGAGTGTAAACCAGGCATATGTCGTTCCGCTCACCACTGCCAGAAGCAGCAAAACCCAGAAAAACGTAAGATAAAACGAATGCTTCAGTTTTTTTGTTTCCTCACTCACAGTTCCCACTCCTCTCTTATTTTTTTCCTGCACCGGCAAAAGAAACTGCCAGGTTTTTCAATGTCTGGTCTGCAAGATTGGAGGTACAGTCTTCATCGCAGCCCTCCAGCCAGATATAAAGTTCAATTTCCACAGGCTCCCCGTTTTTTCCGTCGGCACTGCCCGAAACGGTGCAGAGCTTCAAGGAGCTGTCTTTCAGTGTCACTGCTCCGGTATTGTTATCATACTCACAAAACGCCTCCGAGGTGTAAGGCATAAAACGGACCGTACTGCCGTCCTTTTTGGCGGCATCCAGAACATACCCTTCCCGCCCCGTTGCCGTATTGTACTCTGCTTCCGGATTTTTCCTGTTACTGATGGCAAAAATATATTCTCCGGAAACTTTGCCGTTCTTTCCGGCTTCATGAACGACCAGTCCCAGACGGATGGCAGATGAGATCGGATTTTTCTCGCTGCTGTCCTCAAAACCGATATTGGAAAGATAAATATCGGTAGCCTCTCCGTTGGTCCGGAGAAAAAGACTGGTTTTGTAATAATCGCTGCTGTTTCCTTTTTCAAACGTGGAAGCCACGCTTTTTGCCTGTCCGTCAGCTCCCGGAGCAAATTCACTGACCCGTTGGAAGCCATTCTGGATCCGGTTCGTGGATACCGGCCGCAGTCTTCCGGTGAAGCTGTCCAGAACAGCAGCGGAGCCATAGCTTCCGTCATAGCGGTTGCTGATCTGAAGACTGGCGCCTGCTCCTGCTGCCATCCGCACATTCGTTGTACGGCTGCCGGTGTTGTATATGTACCAGGCATAGGTTGCAGAAACAACAGCCAGCGTCGTGATCAGAAGAGCGGCCAGGGCTGCGGTGAGTCTTCGTTTTAACCCCCGGCTGCCGCAGTTCTGCTCTTTGGATCCTTCCCGTGCGGGATATTCCATGCAGGCTTCACCTCCTTTTCCTGTTCTGCCATGTAAAGCAGTAACGTTGATATTCTCAATCCTCTTCTCTGCTGCGTCCAAAAAGGGATTTCGGATACAGCTTTTCCGCTTTTTATCGAAATCCCCCAAAAATCCTTACCTTATTCTCAGTTCAGACTGATCAGAAACTGATATGTGATCCCTGCCTGCAGTTCAAACGCATTTTCAGCGCAGACAGCCTCACCACCCTCTGAAGCGTAATACATCTTTTTTATGAGCCTGTCACTGTTCATCGCATAACGCCCGGTGATCTCCGGTGTCGACCGGACCACAGCCCATTTCTTTTTCCCTGCCAGTATGACCGTCGTCATTTCTTCCGTCTTTATCTCAGCCGGTGCTTTTATCCCGATGTCAATACTGCTGCTATCCTCAAATTCCTTACCGGTTTCCGGTTCTTTCACCACGGCATGATACGTTCTGTGAACGCTTCCATCCGCATTGCTCACGTCCTCATAGTCCACCGATACGTCATATGTTTCATCCGGCAGGGACGTCGAACCGTCTGAATAGACCAGAACAACGGAATACACATCCAGCTCGTTCAACTGCTCCAGAAAAGTGACCGGAACACTCTCCAGATCCTGATCCACCTTCAGACTCACCGATGTGAGAGTCCGCTCTGTTTCCGGAACGGGTTCACTCACGGCTTCTGTGGTGCTTTCTGTCTCCGTTTCTGTGACGGTCTCACTCTCCGGCTCGGAAACAGCTTCACTTTCTGTTTCTGCTTCTGTGACAGCTTCACTCTCCGGCTCTGAAGAAAGCTCTGTTTCCGGCTCCGGATCGATCACAATGATATCCGATCCTTCTCCTGAGACTTCTGTTTCCTGCATCTGCCCGGCCGTACACGTTACGGTGCAGCCAAGCCCTGCATAAGCCTCCGCATGAGAGATCACAAGAACATAATCAGAAGAGGCTTTCAAACTCAGTGAGAGAAGCTTTCCGTTTTCCTGGAACTCCAGGACATCAAAGACAGGTTCCGTATCTGCCGTCCCGTTTTTCTCTGCATCAAAACGATACAGCACGACATCCTCTTCCTTCAGGTTCTGATTGAAAAGCAGCGTCTCCGTCATTTCCTGATCACTTTTTATATGAAGCAGATAAAGGCCGCTGTAAGCATTCAGAAAAAGCGGCGTTTTCTCTTCCTGAAGCGGTAAAAATGCAGAAACCGGCAGGACCACGCTTTTTCCGGGAAGCGTGATCTCAGTCTGGATCTCCTCTGTTTCCTGCGTTTCCGGTGCCGGCACTTCTGTCGGCTCCATGCCTTCCGTTTCCCGGACATCCGGCACGATCACAACCTCCTGATCCGTTTCTGTTTCCGCAGTTTCGGAAGCCTTCTCTGTTGTCTGCTGTCCAGCTGTTTCTGGTGTTTCCGTAACTTCTGTCTCCTCCGGCGCAGTACTGCCGGCTTCTTCACTTGATGTTTCTGCTGTCTCCGGAGTTTCTGTCTCCTCCGGCACGATCGTAACCAGCTCTTCTCCTGACGCTTCTTCTGCCAATACGTTCTGGCCTGCAGCCGTATGGAACACGCCCATCATAAAGCTGGCAGACAGCAAACACGTACCGATCCGGAAAACCAACCTGTTTTTCATCTTTTTTGTTCTCTCCTGACTCTCTTAACTGTCGATGATAATATCATTTTTTTGCTTTTTTTACAAGAAACTTTTCAACAAAAAAAGCAGGGATACAGCCAGAGACTGTCCTTCCTGCTTTTTTCTGAAAATCATCTGTTCCTGTTTGTTCCGATACCTTATTTCTCCGGATCGATGGTGATCTTTCGGATCACCGGCATCCGGAGCGGTTTGTTCCAGGTGTCGGGACCGGAGGTCGGAAGCTCTGCGATGGCATCCAGCACTTCAAAGCCGGAAACCAGCTGCCCAAAGGCAGCATATCTTCCATTCAGCTTTTCCGCATCCTGATGGACCACAAAAAACTGTGTTCCGGCCGTATCATACCCGTCATCACGCGCCATGGAGATGGCACCGCGGACATGACGGACCGGATTCGGGATCCCGTTTTCCTCAAACTCTCCCTTAATGTGCCAGTCACTGTCTGTCATGATGTCATTGTCCGGAGAGCCGCCCTGGATCACATAGCCTTTCACGATCCTGCACCATGCAAGCCCGTCATAGAAACCGCTTTGTACGGTTTCCACAAAATTCTTTACTGTAATCGGAGCCAGCTCCGGGTAAAGGTCAAAAACCATATCCCCGAATCCCTCCGTCATGATCGTACAGCGCATAGTACCTCCTGTCAGTGTGCAAGAACCTGAGCGTTCTTAAAGTAGATATTGGAAGAAGATGTCATATACACACCCTGTACATAGTCCTTCAGAAGATAGCTGTTGGACTTGTAGTAGAGCGGCAGTACCGGATACTCGTTGGAAGCGATCTCGTCTGCCTGCATTACCAGCTCTGCGAATTTCGCCGGATCCTTTTCCACCTTGATCTGATCTACTACTGCATCATAATCCGTATTGCTGTAGAAGACATTGTTGGATACATCATCGGTGTAGAGCAGCGGGAGGAAGCTCATCGGATTGACATAATCAGCACTCCAGCCCATAGCTGCCACATCATAATCGCCGGCCTGTACCGCATCATAGAAAACTGCCCAGTCTGCGGAGGTTACTTCCACCTGGATACCCAGATTGGTCTCCCACATCTCTGCGATCGCTTCTGCAATTTTCTTTACATTGTCATCAGAATAGAAAGAAAGCTGTACGGTCGGAAGACCTTCTCCGTTCGGATAACCGGCTTCCTCAAGGGCAGCCTTTGCACCCTCTACATCTGCAGTGGAAGACAGACCATAATCGGAACGTCCTTCTGTGATATCTTTTCTGTCAACCACATAGCCGGGAGCCAGGAAGCTGTAAGCCGGCTGTGCTTCTACCTGAGCGACATTGTTGATCAGAGCCTCTCTGTCGATGGCAAGGCAGAGTGCCTTACGTACCAGCGGGTTGTTGAAGGGCTCTTTGGCGCAGTTGATATCATAGTATACCGTACCATAGCTTGTTTCGACCCTGACACCTGCATTTTCTGCTTTCAGACGTGCATAATCACTGGAAGGAATGGATCTTACACCGTCTACCTCTCCGCTCTCATAAGCCGTCAGGGCTGTGGAGGTATCCAGGATATAACGGTAATTGATCTTCTGAAGAGTGACATTTTCTGCGTCCCAGTAGTTCTCGTTTTTCTCAAGAACCACATTTTCACCCATGTTCATCTCTGTGATCTTGAACGGGCCGTTGCAGACATAGGTGTCTGCCTGGTTGGTCCATTTGTCACCGTTTGCCTCGATGGTGGCCTCCTGTACCGGATCGTATACCCACATGCTTACCAGATCTACGAAATACGGGCAGGGAGCTTTCAGGTCAAATTCCAGGGTGGTATCGTCAAGTGCTTTGATTCCGACTTCTTCTGCGGATACGGTACCGTCATAATATTCCTGTGCATTTACCACATAATCGGAAATCATGTTTACATACTGTGCCGTTGTCTCCGGAGTCAGGACGCGAAGTGCGGAATAAACATAATCCTGAGCGGTATGAGCGCTTCCATCGCTCCATTTTAAGCCATCTCTTAAATGGAAGGTGTAAACGGTCAGATCATCATTGACATCCCAGGATTCTGCTTCACCCGGAACGATCTCACCTGCTTCGTCATAGCTTACAAGACCTTCAAAGCAGTTGATCAGAAACGGAGTGGCAAAGGAGTTATTCGTCACATTGGGGTCAATACCGTCCGGCTGGTTATTCAGTACAAAGGTAAGCTCCTGTGCATCTGCCAGCTCTGCTGCTTCTGCATCCCCGGTTTCATTTTCTTCCGATGCGGCCTGCTCCAGGTCATCGATCGTTGTTGCATTTGCGACACCCGGAAATGCACTTGCGATGATCATTCCGACTGCCAGAAGAAAGCTCAGTCTTTTTTTCATATTCTCTCCTCCTTGTAGAATTGGCAGCGTACCGTGGATTTTATCCCGGCGCCTGCAGTTTTTTTGTCTGGCGCAAATATGCGCCTGTCTATGTTTCAGGATCTGCTTTGATGGAAACAGCTCCGGAAAACCTCAGTTATAAAGATGACAGGCGATCTTATGACCGCCTCCCATATCCTTCATTTCCGGCATCACACGGGAACACTCCGGTTTTGCATAGGGACATCTGGTATGGAAACGGCAGCCCAGCGGCGGATTGATCGGACTTGGGATATCGCCTTCGATACTGCTTTTTACTTTCTTTCGTGCCAGCTTCGGATTGGCCACCGGAATGCTTCCAAGCAGGCCTTTGGTATAGGGATGCAGCGGATGACGATAGATCTCGTCTGCCTCCGCAAGCTCCACAAGCTGACCCAGATACATGACACCGACTTCATCGGATACATAACGCACCATGGAAAGATCGTGGGCGATAAAAAGATAAGAAATCCCTTTTTCTTCCTGGTAATCCTTCAGAAGATTGATCACCTGTGCCTGTATGGACACATCCAGGGCGGAAATCGGCTCATCGCAGATGACCAGCTCCGGCTGGAGCACCAGGGCACGGGCAATGCCGACTCTCTGCCGCTGTCCACCGGAAAATTCATGTGCATAACGGCTGGCATGCTCTTTTGTCAGTCCGACTCTTTCCAGCATCGGATAAACGATCTCATCCGCTTCGTTCTTTTTCTTTACGATCCCGTGGGCAAGCAGCGGTTCTGCGATGATATCGCGCACCGTCATACGTGCATTTAAGGAAGCATAGGGATCCTGAAAGATCATCTGCATATTTTTCCGGAGAGGCTTCAGTTCCTTCTGCTTCAGTTTTGTAATATCCTTTCCTTCCAGAAGGATCCTTCCGTCGGTCACATCATACATCCGGATGACCGTCCTGGCACAGGTGGATTTTCCGCAGCCGGACTCTCCTACCAGTCCCAGGGTCTTTCCTTTCGGAATGGCGAAGCTGACTCCGTCCACTGCATGAACGATCTGTTTTCCGGATAATTTGAAATGTTTGGTGAGGTTCTCGACCTCCAGTATATTTTCTCCACTCATCGAATGTTCCTCACTGTTTCCATGGATTCTTTTTGAACGGATTGTGTGCATCTGCCGGTGCATCCGGATATTGCAGGAAGCACCGGGTCCGGTGCCGTTCTCCGACCTCCACAAAATCCGGAAGTTCTGCTGCACAGATGGAGCGTGCGTAAGGACAGCGCGGTGCAAAGGGACAGCCCTTCGGCGGATTTGTCATATCAGGCGGGGAGCCCGGGATCGGCTGCAGACGGACACTCTT
>CAKRQP010000059.1:0-14120 GCA_934393555.1 uncultured Lachnospiraceae bacterium | reverse complement strand
CAAGCCGCAAAATGCCCCGGAGCGACCTCCCGGAGAGGAATATCCCCCCTCCGGCACTCATCCGTGGCAAACGGACAACGCACTGCAAACCGGCATCCAGGCTTCGGATTGACAGGGCTCGTAACCTCTCCCTGCAAAAGCTCCCTCTTCTTATGACAAGACTCAATACTCGGGATCGGAATGGCAGCCAGAAGCGCCTTCGTGTAAGGATGGACCGGATTTCGGAAAATTTCCTTCGCCTCTGCCCGCTCCACACACTTTCCGAGATACATCACCATGATCTCATTGGAAATATGACGCACAACCGAAAGATCATGCGTGATAAACATATATGTAAGATTCATACTCTCCTGAAGATCCATCAGAAGATTCAGGATCTGCGCCTGGATCGAAACGTCCAGAGCAGAAACCGGCTCATCACAGACTACAAATTCCGGATTCAGGATCAAAGCCCTGGCGATACCGATACGCTGACGCCGTCCTCCGTCCAGCTCATGAGGATATGCCATGTCCAGCCGCTTTGCAAGACCCACGGTCTCCATCATCTCATCCACCTTCTGATCAACCTCCGCCCGGTTCTTACAGATCTTATTGACCAGCAGCGGCTCGGCGATCAGCTGACGGACCGTCATACGGCCGTTCAGACTGGAATACGGATCCTGGAAGACCATCTGGATCTTCGGGCGTACCTTCTTCATCTCCCGCTTCGAAAGAGCCGCAATATTTTTTCCCTCAAAAAGGATCTCTCCGGCTGTCGGAGGCTCCAGACAAAGCAAAGACCGTCCAAGTGTGGATTTTCCACAGCCGGACTCCCCGACCACACCCATGGTTTTTCCCTTCGGGATACTGAAATCCACATCATCCACCGCATGAAGAAGCCCGGCCGGCGTGTGGAAATATTTTTTCAGGTGTCTGACCTCAAGAAGCTTCTCTTCCATCACCGCACCTCCCTTTCTTCCGCACCAAAAAGATGGCAGCGGATCTGATGACCATTCTTTTCATAAACAGGCGGCACCTGCTTTCTGCACTTTTCCGTGCAGTGACGACATCTCGGTGCAAACCAGCAGCCCGCCGGCTTTTCCGTCGGATCCGGCATCAGCCCCTCAATCGGATGAAGCCGCCTGCTG
Organism: uncultured Lachnospiraceae bacterium; assembly: GCA_934393555.1. GTDB lineage: Bacteria > Bacillota > Clostridia > Lachnospirales > Lachnospiraceae > Limivivens. Next base: position 12,993 of record CAKRQP010000059.1, on the reverse strand, counting down.
TCCTCCGTAAGACTTGGAATGGATCCAAAAAGACCCACCGTATACGGATGATGCTTTTCACCACCGAAAATATCTGCCAGCGTTCCGTATTCCACAGCTTCTCCGGCATACATGATGGCTACTTTGTCACAGGTTTCTGCCACCACACCCAGATCATGCGTGATCATGATCACAGATGTTCCGTATTTTCTCTGCAGGTTACAGATCATGGTAAGGATCTGCGCCTGGATCGTTACATCCAATGCAGTCGTAGGCTCATCCGCGATCAAAAGAGCCGGATTACAGACCAGCGCAATGGCAATGACCACACGCTGACGCATGCCGCCGGAAAACTGATAAGGATACTCCACCTTTCTTTCCTTCGGGATTCCCACAAGCTCCAGGGTTTCTTCCACTTTTTTCTCGATCTGATCCCTGCTCAGATTCTCGTCGTTATGGAGAAACAGCGCCTCACCGATCTGCTTTCCTACCGGAAGCACTGGGTTCAAAGCCGTCATCGGATCCTGGAAGATCATGGAAATCTCACTTCCGCGGACCTTCTGCATTTCCTGCTCGGAAAGCTTTAAAAGATCCCTGCCTTCAAACTCCACACTTCCCTCCGGGATCACAGCGGTACGCTCCGGCAAAAGCCCCATGATCCCAAGGGCGGTCGTCGTTTTTCCGGCACCGGTCTCTCCTACCAGACCAAGCGTCTCTCCCTTTTCCAGGGAGAAGCTGATCCCGTTTACCGCATAAACAGTCTCCAGGTCCGTCCGGTACTGTATGGTCAGATTTTTTACATCCAAAACTTTTTTTCCCATAATATCCTCCCCGTCAGTCCTTCAGCTTCGGATCCAGGGCGTCTGTCAGTCCGTCTCCCACCAGATTAAAGGACAGGGAGCTTAAAATGATAAACACACCGGGAAATGCCAGAAGATAAGGTGATGTGAAAATGTACGTCTGCGCTGCGGAAAGAAGCGCCCCCCACTCCGGTGAGGGCGGCTGGATCCCCATACCGATAAAGCTTAAGCCTGCCGCAGACAGGATCATATCAGAAATCGCCATGGTCGTATTTACAATGATCGGTCCCATGGCATTGGGAAGCACATACCGGAAAATGATCCGGGCGTTGGAAGCGCCGTAAGAACGGGCCACCTCCACGTAATCCTGATCCGCCACCGTGAGCACCACGGAACGAATCAGACGGACATTTCCCGGAATACAGGAGATCGTAATGGCGATGATCAGGTTCCGCATGCTGGTTCCCAGAGCTGCCACGACAGCCAGAGAAAGCAGGATCGGCGGCACACACATGAAAACATCGATGATACGGCAGATCACGTTATCCACCATACCGCCGAAATAACCGGCGCTGGCGCCCAGGATCGCTCCTGCCACCAGAGCCATCAGGCTCGTTGCCACACCGATAAACAGAGAATAACGGGCTCCATGTACCACACGGGCAAACAGATCACGACCAAACTCGTCCGTTCCGAACCAGTGTGCGGCACTGGGCCACTGCAGACGGTCTGCACCTACCTGCTCCACACATCTGGCATAAGGAACGATAAGATCGGCAAAAACGGCGATCCCCACAATGACACACAGAATGACAAGTCCGACGACAGCCGCTTTGTTCTTTTTATAACGTCTCCAGAATTCTTTCAGCTGGGCGTGTTTTTTCGCTCTTTTTCTATTCACGGACTTTTCCTCCATTCTGGTATTTTGCCTTGATCCTCGGGTCGATAAATGCATACAGCACATCCACAATAAGGATGATCAGGCTGAACAGGGTCGCCAGAAACAGGGTCGCACCCATAACCATCGGAATGTCCTTCTGGCGGATAGCCGTAGTGATCAGGGTTCCCATGCCGGGCATGGCAAAAACAGTCTCTGCGATGATGGCTCCGCCAAGGGAAGCGCCAAAGCTGGTTCCCAGAGTCGTTACCACCGGAAGCAGGGCATTTCGAAGCGCATGCTTCCAGATGACACGCTTCGGAGAGGCTCCCTTTGCTTTTGCCGTGCGGATATATTCCTGACGGACAGTCTCAAGCATGGCCGACCGGGTCAGACGAAGAAGTCCCGCGGCCGAACCCATACAGACCGTCAGGGTCGGCAGGATAAAGTGCTTCAGGCTTCCTGCACCGTAAGACGGCAGCCAGCCCAGCTTCAGGGAAAACAGAAGCATCAGCATCAGACCCAGCCAGAAACCCGGAATGGAAGCAAAGATCAATGCTACGACCACCAGGGTATGATCCAGTACGGAATATTGTCTGACCGCAGAAAGGATTCCCAGAGAAATACCAAGAATAGAGGCGATCGACATGGAAAAGACCGTCAGAAGCAAGGTATTGGGAAAACGGGCCATAATGTCAGTGATCACCGGCTGACGGCTCTGATAAGAGGTTCCCAGGCTGAAATGAAAAATAATGTCGCCAATGTAATTAAAAAAACGGACCAGAAACGGCTGGTCATAACCGAATTCCTTGTTCAGTGCCGCAATGGCCTCCGGCTTTGCCGTCATTCCCAGAATGATGGAACCCGGATCTCCCGGTGTCAGGGAAAGGATCGTAAATACCAGAAATGCCACACCAAGAAGCACCGGGATCATGTAAAGAAGACGTTTGATAACATATTTGTGCATAAAAATGCTCTCCTTTGTAAACGAAGAAAGGCGCTGGTCATTCTGACAGCGCCTGCCTTTCTTATCAGTTACTCAGCCCAGGAAAAATCGTAGATGGAGTAGATTCCTTCATAGGGGAATTCCGGGCAGCTCAGATCGGTGTTGTAAGCAAACAGGGTCAGCGGGTTGTCGATCACGGCATAAATCGCTTCATCCTGTGCTTTCGTAAGGATCTCGTTAAACAGTTCTTTTCTTGCGTCTGTATCCGTTTCTGTTCTGGTCTTCTCAAAAAGTTCATCCATGGCCGGATCACTGTAACGGGCATTGTTGGCTGTTCCGATATAGTCGGTGGTAAATGCCATTTCAAGCATCTGGGTATCGCCGTCCAGCGTCATCTCAAGAGCGGTAATGCCATAATTTCCACTGGTCAGATCACCGATATAAGAGTTGAATTCTTTTACAGAGATCGTTACATTCAGTCCCACAGCTGCCAGATCACTCTGAAGAACTGTGGCGATATTGGAATATTTTTCGGCTACCAGCATCTCACCCAGATCATACGGAGTCTCAATGCCTGCCTCAGCCAGAAGCTCTTTGGCTTTCTCCGGGTCATAAGTGTACTGGAACTGGTCATCCGAGTAGCCGAAACGGTCTTTGGAGCAGATATTGGAGTTTACCTCTGCCTCACCGTCGTAGCAGACCTGAACGAGGTTCTCACGATTGATGGCATAGTTGACAGCCTGACGTACTTTCACATCATTGAAGGGCTCTTTCTCGGTGTTCATGGATACATAGGTGAAACCGGAGTTTGCCACTTCTGCGATCTGGATGTTCGGATTTGCGGAAAGCTGCGCGATGGTAGAGGACTCGATGGTTGCAAAGTTTACCTCTCCTGTCTGAAGAGCAATGGCTGTGGTGGACTGATCCGGGATCACTTCAAAGGTGACTTCTTTGATCGGAGCCTCTCCTCTGTAATAGCCGTCATAAGCCTCCAGCGTTACATTGCTTCCTTTGCTTCTTCCGGTGTATTTATACGGACCGCTTCCTACGGGGTTGTTTGCAAAATCATCTGCTGAGCTGTCATAGTAATCCTTGGAAGCAATGTTTACCTGACACACACCCAGCATAAAGGGAGAATACGGATTGCTCAGATGGCAGACAACCGTATAATCGTCCGGTGCCTCCACGCTGTCAAGCCCCGTTACCATAGAACCCTGATACTCCGAAGCCTGGCAGAGCTCCAGGGAGAATTTTACATCCTTGGACGTCAAAGGTGTGCCGTTATGAAAGGTTACATCTTTTCTCAGATGGAACGTATAATCCAGTCCGTCATCGCTGATCTCATAGGATTCTGCGATCCTCGGTTCGGGATCATGGATTCCGTCCGGATTCATGTACATCAGCGGATCATAGATCTGGCTTAAAATATCATGTTCCACCGTGGTGCTGTAATCCGTGGAATGCAGGGTATCCACATCCGCATCTACGGCAATGGTAAGATCGGTCTTGTCTGCTGCCTGAACAGAAAGAGCGCCGCCTGTCAGAGATGCCATCATTGCGACGGCTGCCAGAAATGCTGTTACTTTTTTCATAATATCTTCCTCCTTTTTTCAGTCCTTAAATCTATAAGCGGAAATGGCCTTCATCAGATCCACACCTGCTTCAATATCGTTTTTCGATGCCACCGAACACTGGGCATGGGGATAACGGACAACGGTAACGATGCCGCCGGCCTTTACGCCCTGATGAGAAAGATTCATACTGGAAGCATCCGTGCCGCCCTTATCGATGACCTCTCTCTGATATTTGATGCCGTTGTTTTTACAGCACTCTTCCATGGCAGCCACAAGATCCTCGTCACAGATAACCGAAGGATCACAGATCTTGATGCCGGTACCGCCATCCACGGTATTGCTTCCCTGAAGGTCACAGGGATAATCATGCGCCGGTGTGATATCCACGGCGATTCCAAAATCCGGCCGGATCCGCTCTGCTGTCACCTGAGATCCGCGGCAGCCTACTTCCTCTTGAACGGTAAATACATAGTAAACATCATTGGGGCAGTTGCCATCGTTTTCCTTCAAAGCCTCCAGAAGCTGATAACAGCCGATCCGGTTATCCAGAGAGCGGGAGCTTATCCGGTCATTCTGAAGATCGATCCAGGGACCAAAATAACCGCATACATCACCAAGCTTCACATATTTTGCCGCATCCTCTGCGGAAGTGGCTCCGATATCGATAAAAAGCTTGCCCACATCGTTTTTGGCATCCTCGATCCAGCCCTCGCAGCCTACCACGCCGCTGATGCCGTTCTGAAATTCAACTCTTTCATTGTAGGCAGAGCCTGCCCAGTTCCATCCCATGTTGCAGACCTTCAGACGACCGTCTGATTCGATCTTTTTCACCATAAAACCGATCTCATCCATATGAGCCGCAAACATGAGTTTCTTTTTATCTGCCCCGTCTCTTCCTTTCTTCAGGACGATCAGGTTTCCGATGGCATCCACTGTCATCTCATCCGCATAAGGAGCTGCTTCCTCCTCGATGATCTTCCGGACGGCTTTTTCAAAACCGGAGACACCATGGGCGGCAACCAGTTTCTTCAGTAATCCTTCTTCTCTCATAGGTACTTCCTCTCTTTTTTTCTTCCAGTTGGCCATCGCTTTATCGCCAGAAAGTTTTAAACTTTAAATTGTAAAAGTGTTGGTCAAAATTTATAAAATTTTACCATTTTTCCATCTGCTTTTCAAGATGCGTTTTTCAAAAGTCTAAAAATATTTTAATAAATTCCCGGATTTATTATTCATTTTCCACTTATTTGTGAATTTTTTATAAAATATTAATTGTACGGTGGATTGAATTTTAAAATGTGCTGTGATAGACTTTAACTACTACTGTTTAAGACTTCAGAATGAGGGAAATATAATGAAAAACTGGGCAGATATCCTGAAAAACCTGACCATACTGACACAATTCGGCCTTTCTTTTATCACCCCGCTTCTTTTGTGTCTGGCTCTTTCCTGGTGGCTGACGGAAAAATTCCAGCTTGGTCCCTGGATCTATATTCCCGGCTTTTTCTTTGGACTGGGCGGTTCTGCCATGGTGGCTTATAAGCTTTACCTTTCTGTCTGCAATCATCAGAAAAAAGAACGGAAAGAGAAAAAACAGCATATCTCTTTTAACAGACATCATTAAAAGAAGGGAGTGAGACTTATGAACCTGTTGAAAAACCTTGCACCTGCTATAAGAAAAGAGACAAAGCGTGTGGGGATCTTTACTTTTTCCGGTGTTGTCGTCATGTGGATCGTTTTTCTGATCCTTCATGCCTGCATGCCGGAAAAGATTCCTTTCGACTACACCGTGATCCTGGGCGGCCTTCTGGGGGGCTTTATAGCCATCCTGAATTTTTTCCTTATGGGCATCACCGTACAGAAGGTCAGTGCCGAGACAAATGAAGACAACGCAAGACTTCGCATGAAGGCCAGCTATTCCCGCCGGACCCTTCTCCAGATGGCGTGGGTGATCGTTGCCATCACGGCTCCCTGTTTTCAGTTTGCCGCCGGAATTCTTCCCCTGCTCTTCCCGAGTTTCGGGATCAAGCTCATGGGATTGATTCATAAAGAATGACTGTGATCGCAGTTTTCGTAAAGAACGGAGGTGAAAACAAATGGAACTGGATATTACGGGTGCCCGGATCCTCTGGGAAACACCCATCAACGTGCCTGTCTTAGGGCAGCTTAAGATCAGCGAGACGATGGTGGTCAGCTGGCTTGTCATGCTTCTTATCACCGGCGCGTGCATCTGGCTTACCCGTGATCTGAAGGAAGAGAACATATCCAAGAGACAGGCACTGGCTGAACTCATCGTTGAGAAAGCCAACCAGTTTGTCGTCGGAAATATGGGTGAGAGGTTCCGCTATTTCGTTCCTTTTGTGGCCGCACTGTTTGCCACAAGCGTCCTCTCCAACCTGATCAGCCTCATCGGTCTTCGAAGTCCAACGGCTGATCTTTCCACAGAAGCTGCCTGGGCAGTGGTGGTATTTATCATGATCACCGCACAGAAGATCAAGACCAACGGCTTCGGCGGATATCTGAAGGGCTTTACCACACCTATCGCGGTCATGACGCCTTTCAATATTTTGTCAGAACTGGCAACGCCGGTCAGTATGGCCTGCCGTCATTTCGGAAACATTCTTTCCGGTGTGGTCATCAATGCCCTGATCTACGGTGCTCTGGCCGTGGCAAGCTCCGCGCTCTTCGGACTGATCCCCGGTGTTGTGGGTGATGTTCTCTCAAAGATCCCCTTCCTTGATGTGGGAATCCCTGCCATCCTGTCCGTCTACTTTGACTGGTTCTCAGGCTGTATGCAGGCATTTATCTTCTGTATGCTGACCGTCATGTATATCGCAAACGCTGCGGAAGAAGGTTAAAAAAAATATATATTACTCTAAGGAGGACTTTTATTATGGAATTTCAGATGCTCGCAAAAGGTATCGCATTAGCTGGTTGTGCAATCGGTGCAGGCTGCTCCCTGATCGCCGGTATCGGACCTGGTATTGGTGAAGGTAACGCTGTGGCAAAGGCTCTTGAGGCCATCGGCCGTCAGCCGGAGTGCAAAGGAGACGTTACTTCTACCATGCTCCTTGGCTGTGCCATCGCTGAGACCACCGGTATTTACGGTTTCGTAACCGGCCTTCTTCTGATCTTCGTAGCTCCGGGAATGTTCATGAACTTTTTAAGCTGATCCCACCAGGGGACAGAGTTCAAAAAGCCGCTCGTGCTTGCACGATAAGGCGTTTGAACTTAAGACCCGCCGGACAGGAGGAAGCAGTGATCTACAAAACAGATCCACGGATTCCGAATGTATGAAGACAGAACAAGGTTTGGAGGCCATAAATATGCAGGTACAGGATTTAGTAGGTATTGTGCCATGGACCTTCGTTGCCACGATCTTAAACCTTTTTATCCAGGTTTATCTGATCAAGCGTTTTCTCTTTAAACCCATCAATGAGATCCTGGAAAAGCGGAAGGCACATGCCGATGCAGAGATCCAGGATGCCACAAAGGCAAAAGAAGAAGCGCAGGCCATGAAGGCAGAATATGAAGAAAACATGCAGAATGCCAAAAACAAGGCCAGTGAGATCCTTACTACCGCCCAGAAAACGGCTGCCATCCAGAGTGAAGAAATGCTCCGTGAGGCATCCAGACAGGCCGCTGCCCTGAAAGAAAAAGCAGAGGCTGATATCGTTCAGGAAAAACGCAAAGCGGTCAACGAACTGAAAGACGAGATCGGCGGTATGGCTATGGAGATCGCCGGCAAAGTCATTGAACGGGAAGTAAACGAAAAGGATCATGCGAAACTCATCGACGATTTCATTTCGCAGGTGGACCAGACCGGTTCCCCGGCAGATACTGACAGAAATGCAGGTGATATTTCATGACACAGGCAGCCAGAGTCTATGGAGAAAGCATGTATGAGCTTGCCCTCTCCGAAGGGCTTTCCGGTGAGATCCTGGAGGAAATGAAAGTCATTCGCAGACTTTTCCAGGAAAATCCGGATTATGTCCATCTTCTTTCAGAACCTTCCATTCCGGGAAACGAGCGGATCGATCTCATCGAAACCGCTTTCGGAAAGCAGGCGGAAAGATATCTGGTCAATTTTATAAAGCTTCTCTGTGAAAAAAATCTTCTCCGGGAATTCGGCGGCTGCTGCGATGAATACCTCCGGCGTTATAACCTGGATAACGGGATCGCCGAGGCAACAGCAACCAGTGCCGTTCCCCTGACAGAAGCACAGGCAGAAGCACTGAAACAAAAACTGGAAAAACTCAGTGGAAAGAAAATCTCCCTGAGTCTGAAAACCAATCCTTCTCTCCTCGGCGGAGTACGCGTGGAGCTGGAAGGCAAAGAGCTGGACGGAACGGTAAAAGGCCGACTCGACGGTCTTTCCCGGAAGCTGGACAGCCTGACACTGTAATCGGACGTTCAGAGCAGCAAGCCACAGGTCTGATTTTTTCATTTCGCTGATGTTCTGAACTGTTAAACTATATAAAAGGATGGAAATGGAACCATGCAATTAAAACCTGAAGAAATATCCAAGGTCATCCGCAGCCAGATCAAATATTATGATAATGCCATCCATCAGAACGAGACCGGAACCATCCTGATGGTGGGCGATGGTATCGCCCGTGCCAGCGGTCTTGTCAACTGTATGTCTGGTGAGCTTCTGGAATTTGAGGACGGAAGCTACGGCATGGCGCAGAACCTGGAAGAAAACAGCGTCTCCATCGTACTGTTCGGAGACGGTGAAAAGATCGGCGAAGGCCAGAGCGTCAAGAGGACCGGAAAAGTTGTTTCCGTTCCCGTCGGTGACGCCCTCATCGGTCGTGTCGTCAATGCACTGGGACAGCCCATCGACGGTGCCGGTCCCATTTTGACGGACGAGTACCGTGCCATTGAAAGCCCGGCTCCCGGTATCTGTGAACGGCGCTCGGTTCATGAGCCGCTCCAGACCGGGATCAAGGCGATCGACTCCATGATCCCGATCGGCCGCGGTCAGCGTGAGCTGATCATCGGTGACCGTCAGACCGGTAAGACCGCCATTGCTGCGGATACGATCATCAACCAGAAGGGCAAAGATGTCATCTGTATTTACGTTGCCATCGGCCAGAAGCGTTCCACTGTGGCTGCTCTTGTGGAAAATCTCGCCAAAAACGGCGCCATGGACTACACCACCGTTGTAGCCGCTACTGCTTCCGAGGCCAGCCCTCTGCAGTATATTTCGCCTTACTCCGGCTGTGCCATGGGCGAATACTTTATGTACAAAGGAAAAAATGTACTCATCATCTACGATGACCTGAGTAAGCATGCGGTGGCTTACCGTGCACTTTCTCTTCTGATCCGCCGTCCGCCAGGCCGTGAGGCTTATCCGGGTGACGTTTTCTACCTTCATTCCAGACTTCTGGAGAGAGCTGCAAAGCTGGATGACGCCCACGGCGGCGGCTCCATGACTGCTCTTCCCATCATCGAAACGCAGGCAGGAGACGTTTCCGCATACATCCCCACCAACGTGATCTCTATCACCGACGGCCAGATCTTCCTGGAGACCGAGCTCTTCCACTCCGGCGTTATGCCGGCTGTAAACCCCGGCATCTCCGTTTCCCGAGTAGGCGGAAATGCTCAGATCAAGGCCATGAAAAAGGTAGCCGGAACCCTGAAGCTGATCTACTCCCAGTATCGCGAACTCCAGAGCTTTGCTCAGTTTGGTTCCGATCTGGATGCAGATACCAAGGCCCGTCTGGAACAGGGTGCCCGTATCGTAGAGGTTCTGAAGCAGAATCAGAATTCCCCGGTTCCCGTTGAAAAACAGGTAGCCATCTTCTATGCAGTTACCAAAGGGATCCTCTCCGCAGTCAAGGTTTCCGATGTCCACGACTATGAAACAGGACTTTACACCTATCTGGACACCGATCCGGAAGGCGTTTCCGTCATGCAGACCATCCGTTCCACTGGAAAGCTGGAAGAAGAGACGGAAACAAAGCTGAAAGAGGTACTTGGCACCTATACGAAGCAGTTCCTTGATTCCAGACCTGTATAACCCGGGTTGAAGTCTGAAACCCGCCAAACATTCGAAAGTACACGCTGAAACGTACGATTTATACAGGAGGAATCTTTATGGCTGCAAATATGAAATCCGTAAAACTCCGGATCAAGAGTGTGGAAAGCACCATGCAGATCACCAAGGCCATGGAACTGGTAGCCTCCTCCAAGCTCCGGAAAGCCAAGGACCGCGCAGATATCTGCCGTCCTTATTTCCGGGAGCTCCATCAGACTCTGGTGGACATTACGGAAGGAAATCTGGATTTTTCCTCCATTTATGCCCGAAAATCTTCCAGTGAAAAGTATTGTTACATTGTGATCGCCGGAGACCGCGGTCTGGCCGGCGGCTATAATGTCAACCTTTTCAAATGCCTGGAGGAAGCCAGCGCCGGAAAGGATTTTGTTGTGCTTCCCATTGGAAAAAAAGCAGTGGAATACGCGCACAGGAAAAAACTCCCCATTCTCACAGAAGAGTTTGCAGAAATTGCAGAGATCTCTGTCGCCGACAGCTTTGAGATGTCAAGAATCCTCTGCTCTGCCTTCAAGAAAGGGGAATTCGGCCACATCGAGCTCTGCTTTACCAGCTTTGTTTCCATGCTTTCCCAGGTGCCGGAGGTCTATTCCATGCTTCCCCTCTCGGATCTTACTGACGACGGGAAATCCCCGGATGAGAAAAAGATCCGGAATCTGATCTGGTATGAGCCAAACGAGGTGGAGGTCTTTGACGCCATCGTTCCGGAGTATCTGGCAGGCCTTATTTACGGCGGTGTCTGCGAAAGCGTTGCCAGTGAGCTGGCTGCCCGCCGTACCGCCATGGAAGCCGCTACCAGCAATGCGGAGGATATGATCGATAAACTGAATCTTTATTATAACAGAGCCCGTCAGGCCAGCATCACCCAGGAGATCACGGAGATCGTCGGCGGTGCGGAAGGACTCTGAAAAGGAGATTAAATAATGACTGAAAAACATATTGGCGAGGTTGTGCAGGTCATCGGCCCGGTTCTTGATATCCGGTTCGCCCATGATGAACTGCCTGCCCTTCTCAACGCCATTGAAATTGACAACAACGGCTCCCGGCTGGTAGCAGAGGTTGCCCAGCAGACCGGTGACAACACGGTCCGCTGCATTGCCATGAATTCCACCGACGGACTGGTCCGCGGAGCCAAAGCCCTGGATACCGGCGGCCCCATCAAGGTACCGGTAGGTGAAGAATGCCTGGGACGTGTTTTCAACCTTCTGGGCGATCCGGTAGACAATCTGCCGGCACCGGAAGCCAAAGAGCACTGGGCGATCCACCGTCCGGCTCCCGCCTATGAGGAGCAGATGCCGGCAACAGAGATCCTGGAAACAGGAATCAAAGTCGTAGACCTGATCTGCCCCTACGCAAAGGGCGGTAAGATCGGTCTTTTCGGAGGTGCCGGCGTAGGAAAAACCGTCCTCATCATGGAGCTGATCCACAACGTAGCCACCGCTCATGGCGGACTGTCCGTCTTTACCGGCGTTGGCGAGCGTACCCGTGAGGGAAATGACCTTTATAATGAGATGAAAGAAAGCGGCGTTATTGATAAGACCGCCCTGGTTTACGGCCAGATGAATGAGCCCCCCGGAGCCCGTATGCGTGTCGGTCTTTCCGGACTTACCATGGCAGAATACTTCCGTGATGTAAAAAATCAGGATGTGCTTCTTTTCATTGACAATATTTTCCGTTTTACCCAGGCAGGTTCCGAGGTATCCGCTCTTCTGGGCCGTATGCCTTCTGCCGTTGGTTATCAGCCTACTCTGGCAACGGAGATGGGCGCTCTTCAGGAGCGTATCACTTCTACCAGAAAAGGTTCCATCACCTCCGTACAGGCTGTCTATGTACCTGCCGATGACCTGACAGACCCGGCTCCGGCCACCACCTTCACCCATCTGGATGCCACCACGGTACTTTCCCGTGAGATTTCCAGCCAGGGTATTTACCCGGCCGTGGATCCCCTGGATTCCACCAGCCGTATCCTTTCCCCGGATATCGTGGGAACCGAGCATTACGAGACGGCCCGTGCCGTTCAGAGAGTGCTCCAGCGTTACAAAGAGCTTCAGGATATCATCGCCATCATGGGTATGGACGAGCTTTCCGAAGAGGACAAGCTCACCGTAAGCCGTGCCAGAAAGGTACAGCGTTTCCTCTCCCAGAGCTTCTCTGTAGCCGAGCAGTTTACCGGTATGGCCGGTCAGTACGTTCCCTTAAAGGAAACGCTCCGCGGCTTCCAGATGATCTTAAACGGCGAATGTGACGAGCTTCCCGAGAGCTGCTTCCTCTTCGCAGGCACCATTAATGATGTTTTCGAAAAAGCCAAGAATCTGTAAAGGAGGCGTCGCTCATGAAGACATTTCCATTGCATATCGGAACTCCCGACGGCCTTCTTTTTGAAGGAAACGTGGAAAAAGTCATCTGCCGCACCATCACCGGAGACCTGGCCATCCTGGCAGACCACTGCAACTTCTGCACAGCCCTCGGAATGGGTGAATCCACCGTTGTTATGGAGGATGGGACCCGCAGGGCTGCAGCCTGCATCGGCGGCATGCTTTCTGTTATGAACGGCACCTGCCGTCTTCTGGCCACCACCTGGGAATGGAAAGAGGACATTGACCAGCCGCGTGCAGAAAAAGCGAAAAAACACGCAGAAGAAATGCTGGCCAAAGGAGGACTCACCGATAAAGAATACAAGATCGCCGAGGCGAAGCTCCAGCGTGCGCTGGTGCGCCTGAGCGTGAAGGAGTAAACAGGAAAACAGCCGGAATACCGTGGAA
>CAKRQP010000058.1:0-14148 GCA_934393555.1 uncultured Lachnospiraceae bacterium | reverse complement strand
CGATAAAAATAAAAGCCAGTATCGTCAGTACCACTGCCAGAACAAATAAAGCTACCATAAACCCTACTGAAGAGTCATTTCCTCCTCCTGTGTAATAACCTCCTGTAAATCCCATTTCTCTTCCTCCTTTTTTTATTTTCTACCAGTTTACGCCATACCTTCTGATTATACAAGTCTTTTTCCGACATCCGGACGATTTTTTGTAACTCTATCCGTTTTTCTTTCCACTGTGATATAATGGTGATATCGGGGTCAAAAGGTCTTTTGCCCCCGGCTGATGCCAGCAGACTTACTGTGTGAACCGCTATTTTCAGGAAAGGAGTTTTCTACTATGCATTTCATTGATCTTCACGAAAATCAGATCTACATCCGTCTCGCCGTCACCGACAGCCGGGATCTGAAGCTTCTCCATTTTTCCGCACTTCCTCTCAAAGAAGAAGACCTGGTCGCTGAGGCCATTCCGGAAGGCTTCCCCTTCCTCAGTATGAATCTCTCCGGCTTTGACCGCCCCTATGAGCGTCATGGCAATAAATACATCGTCACTGCCCCCGGTTACCGGATGAAGTATCTTTCTCATTCCGACGAACGGAACGCATATGGCCGGCTTATCACCTTCCACACGAAGGATGAAGAAACCGGCGTCACTGCAGACTCCTTCTGGCAGTTTTACGATGGACTTCCCGTGATCCGCACCTGGCATACCGTGACAAATAACGGCACGGAAACACAGACTCTGGAGTATATCGCCAACTTCCATTATGAAGGAATTGAAAAAGAAGGCAGCCTTCCCAGAGATGAAAAGCTGAAGATCCAAATCCCGCACAACGGCTGGCAGCGGGAACTGAACTGGAAGACCTATACCTTCCCGGAGCTCGGCATGGAGCTGGTCCAGGAGCCCTCCATCCAGCGTTCCTCCAATCATCTCCATATTTCCAATACCGGAAACTGGTCTGCCAAGGAATACCTTCCCATGGCTTATCTGGAAAATACGGAGGTACATACAGGTCTTTTCTGGGAGATCGACCACAACGGTTCCTGGCACTGGGAGATCGGTGACCAGAACGGTCATTTCTATCTGGCACTTGGCGGCCCCAATGAGCTCTATTCGCACTGGTTCAAAAATCTGAAGCCGGGCGACCGTTTCACCACCGTACCGGCCGCAGTCGGTGTCACCGGAACCGGTTTTGACGATGCGATGGGCACGCTTACTGAATACCGCAGGAAGATCCGCAGAAAAAATCAGGATAATGAAAAGCTGCCTGTCATTTTCAACGACTATATGAACTGTCTCTGGGGTCACCCGACAGCAGAGGAAGAATATCCGCTGGTGGATGCGGCTGCAGAAGCCGGATGCGAATACTTCTGCATCGATGCCGGCTGGTATGCAGACGGCGACTGGTGGGACAGCGTAGGCGAATGGGAAGAAAGCCGGAAACGCTTTCCGGAAGGTGTCAAAAAGGTCACGGATTACATCCGAAGCAAGGGGCTGATCCCAGGTGTCTGGCTGGAACCGGAAGTCATGGGTATCCGCTGTGGCCTTGCCGGAAAGCTTCCCGACGACTGGTTCTTTGTCCGCCATGGAAAGCGTGTCTATGACCGGAGCCGTTTCCAGCTGGATTACCGCAATCCTGCCGTCCGTACCCATATGGATGAGGTCGTGGACAAGCTTGTCCGTGATTACGGTGTCGGTTATATAAAGACCGATTATAACATCGAACCCGGCATCGGAACAGAACTCTATGCGGACAGTGTCGGTGACGGCATGCTGGAACACGAGCGTGCTTATCTTTCCTGGCTGGACGGTCTGTTCAGACGCCACCCGGAGCTGATCATAGAAAACTGCTCCAGCGGCGGTCTCCGTATGGATTATGGTATGCTCTCCCGCTGCAGCATCCAGTCCACCAGTGATCAGGAAAACTATCTCCAGTATGCTGTCATTGCAGCCAATGCACCTACCGGCGTTACCCCGGAACAGGCTGCTGTCTGGGCATATCCCATGAACCATGAAGAAGCCATTTCCCCGGATGCACTCCGGGAAGAAGTGATTTTCAACATGGTCAGTGCCATGCTTCTCAGGATCCATCAGAGCGGCCATCTGGCAAAGCTGGATGCAAAACGGAAAGCCCTCGTAAAACAGGCACTGGATATTTATAAGACCATCCGCCAGGATATCCGCATTTCCCGCCCCTTCTGGCCTCTCGGTCTCGCCGGCTATTCTGATGAGATCGTAAGCCTTGGTCTTTTCGTAGAAGGAAAGGCCTATCTGGCTGTGTGGAAACGAAGCGGCAACACTGACTGCGTGACTCTTCCCGTCTCTGCTGCGGTACGGAATGCTCTCGGCTGCGAAGAACTTTCCATTACCTGCATTTACCCTGACCGGGAAAGTGCCGATGCGGTTTACGATCCTGTCCAAAAAGCAGTGAAGGCTGCTCTTCCAAAACCGGTTATGGCCCGGCTTTTTGAGCTGAAACCTGCTTTTGAAAAAGCGGATGCAAAAAACAGTTGACTTTTAAAAAGTGAATCCTTATGATGGTAGAGGCAAAAATAAACCTTTCTATTCTATTTTCACGGAGGAATTTATGCATACCATCAGTGTCGAAGAACTGGAAAACCTCGACCGTTCCAATATTACGATCCTGGACATCCGCTCTGAGGACGATTTCCGCAGGGGATCTTTTCCCGGAGCCATCCATGTCCCTATGAAAAAAAATCTGGACGAAGAGCACGCAGAGGAAGGCTTTTTTGAACCGGAATCCGTCCGGGCAGTAGAAAACGCGATCCCTGCAAACCGTCCCGTCTACGTGTTCTGCCACACCGGAAATCAGAGCCAGGAGGCCGTCAAGATCCTGACCGGTCTCGGTTATCAGGCTGTAAATATTGAAGGCGGCTACCGTTCCTGGCTCCGCCTTTCCCTGGAACGCATGGTTTCCGAAGATTCCGTAACCGAACGGACCAGAGAGATCGAGCGGACTCTGATCAAAAAGTTCCGGAAATCCATCTGGCGTCCCTTTACCAGAGCCATCCGGGATTATCAGCTCATTCAGGATGGGGATCGGATCGCCGTCTGTATCTCCGGCGGCAAGGATTCCATGCTTCTGGCCAAGCTCATGCAGGAGATCCAGAAACACGGTCCGGTTTCCTTTGAGCTGGTTTTCCTGGTGATGAACCCCGGCTATAACGCCGACAACTGGAAGATCATCCAGAACAATGCTCGGATCCTCGGAATCCCTCTCACCGTTTTCGAGACGGAAATTTTCGATGTGGTAGCCGGGATCGACAAAAACCCCTGCTATCTCTGTGCGAGAATGCGCCGTGGCTACCTTTATTCCCATGCCAAAGAACTGGGCTGCAACAAGATCGCTCTCGGGCATCATTTTGATGATGTCATCGAGACCATCCTTATGGGAATGCTCTACGGTGCCAAGATCGAGACCATGATGCCAAAGCTTCACAGCCAGAACTTTGAAGGTATGGAACTGATCCGCCCCCTCTACCTGGTAAAAGAAGCAGATATCAAGGCCTGGAGAGATTCCAACGATCTTCATTTTATCCAGTGTGCCTGCCGTTTCACGGAAAACTGTGCTTCCTGCGGCGGCGGCCGGGGCTCCAAACGCGATGAAATGAAAGAGCTCATCGCCCAGTTCCGCAAGATCAGCCCCTTTATTGAATCCAATATTTTCAACAGTGTACAGAATGTCAATCTGCGTACCATCATCGGTTACCATAAAGATAAGGAAGCCTACTGTTTCCTTGATGATTACGATGAACGCAAAAGCCGGGAAGATTCTTAAGCTTCCCGGCTTTTTTACCATCTCTTTTTAGTTGCATTTGCTCTTATTTTTACGTACTTATGAAAAGTAGCGGCTCTGGATATACTTATGACAGTTAATATCAGAAAAGAAGGAAACTGTCGAAAGGAGCATACAGAGCATGGACGTGAAAAAATCAGAAATTGCAGAAGAGATCAGCCGGCTCTGTGAGGAACGCAATATCACTTCTTACGAACTTGCCAAACGTTCCGGACTTCAGGAAAGTTCCGTCCGGAACATGTTTCAGAAAGGCACCACTCCGACCTACCGCACCCTGTTAAAAATGTGCGAAGGCCTGGGACTTACCATTCCCCAGTTTTTTGACCGCTCTTCCTTTCTGGAAAAACTTCCTCCGAAAGAAAAAGAGCTGATGACCATCTATCTGAAGTTGGATCAGAAGGATCGCGGTCATCTTGTTGCCTATGCCAGAAAACTGATCGCACAAAACGAAAAAGAAACTACCTTGTGAAGGCAGACGATCTTTGTTATACTGATAACGGTTCAGAAATGTTTCTGGACCGTTATCCTTTTATTACGACAAACTGGAGGTTTTTATGATAGATAACAGAGACGGCCGGATTTATCTGGACGCAGTTCTGGAAAAAATACGGCAGCGGATTCTTTCCATTGACGAATCCCTTCTGGAAGGCCAGAAAGAAATTGATGAAATGCATGAGTATTACTGGCAGAACTATACGGAGATGGACGAGTACGGCTATGAAAATTTTGACAACCAGCAGGCTCTGCTCCATCAGATCAATGCCAATCAGGAACAGCTGAAGCTGAAGCACCGTTTTCGAAAAATGCTGGATTCTCCGTTTTTCGGACGGGTGGATTTCTGCTACGAGGGCGATGAGGAACCGGAGATTTTTTACATCGGCATCGGAAATTTTGCCGAAAAAACCGGTGCTCTGCCTCTGATCTATGACTGGCGTTCTCCGGTAAGCGGTCTTTTCTATGATTATGATAAGGGTCCGGCTTCTTATCAGGCTCCCATGGGCGAACTTTCCGGCGAGATCACAGCCAAATGGCAGTACAAGATCCGCCGTGGAAAACTGGTCTACGCGTTTGAAAGTGACACCAAGATCGATGATGAGATCCTGAAAGCAGAGCTCGGCAGCCACGGTGAGATCCAGCTGAAAAACATCATCCGCACGATCCAGAAGGAACAGAACGCTATCATCCGCAACACCAGTGATAAGATCCTTGTGATTCAGGGTGCTGCCGGAAGCGGAAAAACCTCTGTGGCGCTCCATCGGATCGCTTATCTCCTTTACCATGACCGGAAGCATCTGAAATCCTCGAATATCCTGATTTTATCCCCAAACGGCGTCTTTTCCGACTACATTTCCCACATTCTTCCGGAGCTGGGTGAGGAAAACATACAGGAAATGAGCTTTGATCTTTTTGCCTACCGCCAGCTCAAGGGAACAGCTGCCGACTGTGAGGACCGCTGTGATCAGATCGAGCGGAATCTTCTGGCCGATAAAGAGGATCCGGTGGCTCTTGAAAAACAGTCTCAGCGCTTCATCACCCATATGGAAGGCTTCCTGCTCCGCCTGGAGGATGAACTGATGAATTTTGCCCCGGTAGAGTACAAAAATGTGACCCTGACAGAAAGCAGGCTCCTGGATCTTTTCTATAACAAATTTGGGGAGATTCCGCTTCTCTCCCGTATGGATGCTGTGGCAGATACTTTTATCGATGAGGTCGAGACCCTGAAAAACAAAGACCTTCCAGAGGAGGAAAAACAGGAGCTGATCGAGCGTTTCCGTCAGATGTACGACACGCGGGATTTCTATGTGTTGTACAACCGTTTTCTGGAGGAGGAAGGGCTGCCCCTGCTGCCGGATCTTCCCCCCGAGGAACGGAAACTGGCTTATGAAGATGTGTATCCCGTCCTTTATCTCAAATACCGGCTTCAGAAGCGCAAGGGACGACAGGACATCAAACACCTGGTCGTAGACGAAATGCAGGATTACTCCCGCCTTCAGTATCTCATCCTCAAGGAAATGTTCTCCTGCCGCATGACGATCCTCGGCGACCGTGCGCAGACCATGGCTGATGAAAAGCAGGACGCCCTCACCTTCCTGCCGAAGATCTTCGGAAAGGATATTCGCCGCATCGTCATGAACAAGAGTTACCGGAACACCGTGGAGATTTCCTCCTATGCCAATGCCCTCACCGGCGTGGATGATGTGGAGCTCTTCGACCGGCATGGAAAACCGGTGACAGAACAGAATTTTGCTTCTCTGGATCAGACCCTGGATGCTGTTGTACAGGAACTTCGTCTCGATCCGGAGCTGGTAGCTGCATCACCGGAAGAATTTCCCGAAAATGATTCCAGTGAAAGTCCTGTTGTCCGGAATGCAGACAGGCACGATTCTGACACCCCAGGCGAACCGGTTGCTGACAACGCACCCACTTTCGAGACCGCCGCTGTTATTCTACGCACCGCCGCGGAGGCCGAGCAGGCTTACGAGATTCTCCGTAAAAAACTCTCCACCAGAGGTTTCGATGTAAAAAATGCCCTCTCCCTTCTTCACCGGGACAGCACCACGTTCCGCAAAGGTCTCACCGTCACTACCTTCTATCTGGCGAAAGGCCTGGAGTTTGACCAGGTATTCTCCATTTTCCCGGCGAAAGACCAGCGGCCTCTGGTCCGCCAGGCGAGATACATCGCTGCCACCCGAGCCCTTCACGAGCTCTACGCTTACGAAATTCAGGATTAAAGAAAGGAGCTGCCGCACGTTAGTGCGACAGCCCTTTTTCTGCATAAAAAATTTATTTTACTGTTACCTTACAGGTGATTTTCTTCTTTCCGGAAGTGATCGTGATCACAGCTTTTCCTGCTTTCTTCGCGGTGATCTTTCCTTTGCTGGTCACGGTTGCAACCTTTGTATTGGAAGATTTATAAATCACTTTTTCCTGACTGTTCTTCGGAGTCACGGTAACCTTGAGCTGAAAGCTCTTTCCCTTTTTCAGGGTAACTGCTGTCTGGTTGGCTTTCAGCTTTGTGGTCGTAATAATCTTCTTGACCGTTACGGTGACTGTCGCTTTCTTTCCGCTCTTCAGGGTTACAGTAACCTTAGCTGTTCCTGCCTTCTTTCCGGTGAGTTTTCCGGTCCTGGAATTGACAGTAACTACGGAAGTCTTGGCGGATTTCCAGCTCTTGATACTGTCGCCTTTTCCGAAGGTAACGGTCGGTCCTGCGATAGTCTTTTTCAGCGGCACGGTGATCTTTGTCGCAGAAAGTTTGATTGTGGCTTTTCGTTTTGCAATCGAAGCGGTCTCTTTCTTTCCGCATACGGTACAGGTACGCTCCTTCGTGCCCGCTTTCAGAACGGTGGCCGCAACCGTAGTCTCATACGCGCCAAAGCTGTGTTTTCCTGTTGCCGGGATTGTGGTAGCTGCCTTCTTAGTACCGCAGACCGTACACTCCTCATGCTGGCTTCCATCTGCTCCGCAGGTGGCAGCTTTGTCTGTCTTCGTGGTGTAAGTATGTTTGCCGGTGGCCGGAATTACGGTAGCTGCCTCTTTGTAGCCGCAGGTTGTACATTCTCTGTGCTGGCTTCCATCTGCTCCGCAGGTGGCGGCTTTGTCTGTCTTCGTGGTGTAAATATGTTTGCCGGTGGCCGGAATTGCAGTTGCCGCTTCCTTATATCCACAAACGCTGCACTCTCTGTGCTGGCTTCCGGCTGTTCCACAGGTGGCCGGTGTATCGATCTTCGTGGTATAAGTATGCTGCCCGGTAGCCGGAATCACAACGGAAGCCTCTTTATAGTCACCTCTGTTGCATTCCACATGTTTGCTTCCATTTGCTCCACAGGTCGCATTTTTCTCAATGACGGTTGTCAGATCATGTCCCAGAGCCGGAATGCTCTCGCTGCTTCTCACATCGCCGCAAAGCTTGCAGACTTCCGTCCTGCTTCCCTCCGTCGTACAGGTGGCATCTTTTGTAACCCATTCATACTGATGCTCGCAGACAGAAGCAACCGATACAGTACCGTCTCCTTTTGCTTTTGCGATCAGATAGTAGGTTTCTCCCACTTTCAGCTGCCAGGTCTTCTGATCCGGATCAGTCTCCACGGCCCCACCATATTCCTGCAAAATTTCTGACCAGGTCGAAACCTCTTCTCCATTTGCATTGGTAATACCGGGACGGTACAGACCATCCTTATCCACAGTAAAACGAAAAGCCTGTTTTGTCCCTGAAAAACGCACATTTTTCAGTTCTCCACCTACCAGCTCCGGCAGTTCTGAAACAGACAGCAGCGGAATCTCTTTTTCTACGGAATAATCTCCCATAGTGAAAATCATCCGGTAAGATTTATCCGTAGAATAGTCGGCAGATACAGAAATTTCTCTTTCTTTTTTCCAGTTATAAACGATTTCTTCCGTTGTTCCGTCCGCGTAAGTCACTTTCAGTCTGGCTCCCTCCGGGTCCGCATAGCAGAGGTCCTCCACTGCATAAAGATCTGTGGGATCCCCGATAAGCTCCAGATCGACAATCTCTTTCCCGGTGACATTGGTGATACTTACGTTTATATTTTCTTTTGCCTGACGCCGGAAGCTGACGACAATCAGGTAGTCCTTTCCTTTTTCCAGCCAGTACCCATTGTAAGCGGCAGTCCGGGAAATGGCCTGAACTGCATTGGCCTCGGAATCTTTTTCATAGACCTTTACCAGCGGCGCAAGCACCTGTTCTCCTTCTGCGAAAACCTTATAATAGCCGTCAGAAGAAGGCGTAAAGCTTAAAAATTTTACCGCATCGATATCATCGTCCTTCGAGCAGGAAAATGTCTGAGCGCTTCCCTCGGTAAGCGCCTTAACCGCACTTGCCGTTGCAACAAAATAATCGGCTTCCGCTCTCAGATTCTTATAACCGACACTGATATGGCAACGCTGTGCCTCGCCGGTCTCCACCATTGCACGCACAATCACCTGGAAAGCATTTCCAGCGGAATCATACACATAACCGCCGCCATCCTGCAGCTTGAAATCACTGAAATCAATGGTTTCCCAGTCACCGTTACGATAGGAAACACTCAGATGATAAGATGCATTCATGGTTTTGTATGGGAAGCCTTCCGGCAGAGTCCAGTAGACAGAACCGTCATTATTCTCATGCCATAAGCTGATAGCTTCTACCGTTCTTTCTTTTTCAGCCGTATCCTGTTCTCCCGGTCCGTAAAGGACAGCCCCGTCTGCATAGCTCAGCTTTACCAGATAAGTTGTTCCTTTTTCCAGATAAGAATCATAATACGGTGTCCACTGGCCTTCTTCTTTATAATAGAAACAAAACTCGTTATAAGACCCGGTCATTTCATAATTACCGCTTACTTTTGGGGTAAAACGATAGAAACAGCTGTCATTTTCTCCCTTGTTTGTGACAGGCGTTTTCGTCTGAAGCTCCGAAAGCGCATCAAAATCCAGATTTTTGCAGGTCAGTATCAGGCTGGCCCGTTCCTGTTTTTCCTCTCCGAGATAAGCCTTGATAAGGTACTGTGTGCGCTCTGCCGGAATCACGTTTTCAGAGAGTTCCGGCTCTTCCGCATTGATCGCCGCACAGATACGGAAACGGTTTCCATAACTGTCGCTGCTGCCTGCGTTGAGCCGGTATTTTCCACCGTCGGCATAAGTAATCTCCAGATAAAAATCCCTCTTATCCAGCTCATCAATTCCCACATAGTAACTGTCCTGCCCTTTACGGGAAGTCCGTAAGGTTACACTCGTGATCGCATTGCCTTTTGTCACTTTGATCCGAAGCGTTTTCCAGTTTTCACCGGCATCTGCGATGAAGTATACGGTCTCTCCCTGATTCAGCTGCAGGGTATAATGTCTGCTGTTATTTCCCTGGCAGGCTGTAACTGCTTCTCCCGCCTCATTTTCAACGGTCAGACCACTGAGATTTCGGTTAAAGCTTACATCCCAGGTTCCTGTTTCCGGGGCTGTGTATTTAAAATAGACATAACGTTCCTCGTCTGTTTTCTCAAAGCGTCTGCTCTCATCAGAAACAACGCTGTTTTCTCCAGCCAGATCTCTGGCACTGACGACAGTAAACCCACAGGTCGTTTCCACTTCACCGTCTTCCTGCTTTACATGCAGGGTATAAGCGCCCGCTTTCAGCTTATCGCCCCAGAAATAAGTATTGCCGGAAGCGTCCGAAACGGTGGCCTCAAAATAGTTTCCTCTGCTATCGGAAGTTCCGCTGACTGTCTCCGTAAGACCTCCCTTATAAGTAACCTGATATTCCAACCAGTCATCGGGGTAACTCGTATTGGCAAACAGAGGCTCTGTATTCTGAATTTTCAGCTCACCCAGGCCCGTAACTGTCTCTGTCTGATCTGCTTTTGAGAGAATTTGAAATTCAAAACGCTTTGTCGTGTATTCCGGGCATTTGAAAACAACTTCATACTCGCCAGCTGCCCAGTAGTCAAACTCGTAGGGGTCATCCGCATAAAGATCTTCCGAATCCTTCTGATAGATTTCTACGCTAAGGTTATACTTCGTAATATAATCGGCGTTTGTGAACTCCTCTCCATCTTTTACCGCATCCAGAAAATCAAATTCATCAAAGGTACCATCCTCAAAGTTTACCCGAACCTTCCAGTCGCCAAAATGCCAGCGATCCACTCCATCCTCAGGATGCTCAGTATATTTCGTAGTTCCCGGTGTTACTTTCAGGCTCTCGATCTTCTGTGCTTTCTCAAAATCCACAGAAATATCGAAGTCTTCCTCCTGGAAATTGCTTTTGTCCAGACGGAAATAGTAGATTTTACCGGCTTCCAGATAACAATTCCGGTCTAAGCCTCCAGCCTTTCCCCATGAGATACCGTCTATTTCTATCTCCATGGGATAGGCCCCGCGGATCTTGACGGAATATTTTCCACTCTCTTCCACAGAGTATTTTCCCCAGACCCGGCCGCCGTGATCCAGTCTTAAGGTTGTCGTTTTTCCAGGCTCCAGACTGGCGATATTGGCCGTCTCCGGATCTACGATAGAAAAGGCGAGTTCCCCGTAAATTCCACTGTTGGCACAGTCTTCCACATGGAACTTATAACTGCCGATGGAGTTCCGGTAAGAAGCTTCCCCGCCCGAAGCATCCAGATAAGTAAGCTTCAGTTTATTCCCATGAGAATCCTCGGCGATTCCATCTCTAAATGCATTTCCATAAAGGATCTCCGTCTCATCGGAACCCTCATAAGAAAGCTGAATCTCCAGGCCATTTTCATGGTCCCACTCCAGGTTATGCAGATAGGTGGTATAGTCTTTTTTCAGGGTGATGCTGCTGATTGTCCGTTTTTCTTCGCTCTCACTCTCTTCTTCACTTTCCGATTCCGACTCCTCCTCGCAGACAGCAACAGCCGACGCAGCAGTTTTAGGCTCTACGGTGGCTTCGGTCTCCTCTGTTTCCGATACAACTGTCTCCGTTTCGGAAATTTCCTCTGTTTCGATGACACTTGTCTCCGTTTCGACCGGTTCTTCTGTAGCTTCCTCTGTGGTATCTGTCTCCGGCTCGCTGGTTTCTGAGGTTTCAGGCTTGCTGATCTCCTCTGTTTCCGCTGCCACAGTTTCCGTTTCACCTGTTTCCGCTGTCATTGTCTCAGCCACAGCAGTCTTAGTCTCTTCCGGACTTAAGCTATCCTCTGTTTCTGCCGTGAGGGAAATGTTCTCTTCACTTTCCTCTGCCTGCAGGGTTTCTGCTTCTGTCAAATTGTCTTCTGCCGCCATGCTCAAAAAGGTACCCTGTGGTACGCCTGTCACACACATGAGCACTGCCATGAACCATGCAAGTCTTCTCTTCATCTTTCTTTCCTCCTCATCTTTCTCTGTTCTGCCGCAAAACAACTCCAAATCCAACGTCAGGAACGAGGATTTTCAGGCCTTTTCCGGCATTGCATGGGTTCAATATAGCATATTCGTTTTTCTTTTTGGTTCAATTGACGCACTTTGCTCTTTTCTTGCACAACTTTGCTTTTTTTGTTCACGTCACCATAAAAAAACTGCCCTCACAGCCACATATTTTTCTGCAGCTGCAGGACAGTTTTCACTTCCATATACATTTTTCCTGACCATTCAGTCGATTAAATCATTCTGGAACCGTGACAGATGCTCATAGGGCAGAATCAGCCTTCCCCGGTAGAGGCCGCAGCCATCGTTGATGAGGCTGTTGTTCACCGCGGAGAACATATTGACATCCAGTTTTGAAAGTTCCAGTTTCAAAAGACGCATGCCCCTCTCATAGGCTTCGTCAAAGTAGAGATTTTCACCCACAGGAATGAGTTCCCGGCGGCTCCGTTCATTCTCCTGGCGTTTCTCGTAGCCGAGGTGATTGGCCGGACCGATCTCCGCCACATCGTCCATCGTTTTGGTCCGGAGCTGAACCTCCATATAGCTTCTGGAACTGTTGTCATAGAAGGTGATGTGAAGAGACTGATATTCATAAGAACCGTGGTTCGATATGTAATCCCGGTAATAGGGCCGGACAGCTTCATCCATCAGAGGTGATGTGCTCACCTGCACGCCGTTGGCCGGTTCTGCGGTAAAGCCTCTCTCCTCCAGGAAGCCCGGCAGGATATTCGCAATGTCATAAAGACAGCGGATCTCCGCCGCTTCCCGCTCCGCCTCATTCTCATAATGGCATTTCGGCATGGAGATCACAATCCGGTAAGCGATGAGATCCCGGAAGCAGCTCAGACGCTGTTTCAGCTCGGCGATGGGCGGATAGCTTCCGTTTTTCTCATAGTAATTGTAAATATGTTCCACGATATAGCTGTTGAATTTTTCCTCCGCCCGGATCAAGGACTTGATCCGTCCCCGGAACGTAAAGGCAAGAAAGGGATACTCCCTGGCCATATATTTATAAAACTCCCGGATCTGCTGGGACTGGGCCGTCAGGAAGTCATTGTGGGCCAGAAGTTCCCGGATCTGCAGTAGAAAATTGCAGTGGATCATATCAATCTCATTGCGGTTCTTCTTTGCTTCTTTCCGAAGATCGTCCATATAGTTCTGCAAAATCCGAAAGATCGTATCTCCCGAATATAAATAGTCATTCAGCGTAATCATATGCTGCACCTTTCCATCGCATTCTTCTGCTTCGCGCCAAAAAAGCTGCCATACCCTTTCGTACGACAGCTCCTTTGCTCAGTCTTTCATTGCTTTTTTGATTGCATCCAGAAGTTCCCCGTAGGTCTCATAGGCCGGAATATCCGGATTTTCTGCCTTGATCTTATCGGTGCTCCGGAAAAGGAAACCGGCTTTGCTTGCCCGGATCATGCCAAGATCGTTATAGGAGTCTCCGCTGGCAATGGTTTCAAAGCCGATGGACTGCAGAGCCTTCACCGTCGTGAGCTTCGATTTTTCCACTCGCATTTTGTGACCGGTGATCTCACCATTTTCCGCCACCTCCAGGGAATTGCAGAAAAGCGTCGGCCAGCCCAGCTTCTTCATCAACGGTGCTGCAAACTCCGTAAAGGTATCACTGATCAGGATCACCTGGGAAAACGTCCGAAGCTCATCCAAAAATGCTCTGGCTCCAGGAAGCGGTTCGATCGTCTCAATGGTTTCCTGGATCTCCTTCAGTCCAAGGCCATGTTCTTTCAGAATATCCAGCCGGTACTTCATCAGCTTATCATAATCCGGCTCTTCCCGGGTAGTTCTCTTCAGTTCCGGGAGATTTCTCGCTTCTGCAAAAGCAACCCAGATCTCCGGTACCAGCACTCCCTCTACATCCAGACAGGTAATATACATATTCGTCTGCTCTCCTTCCTACACTCGGATGCACTGCATCACGTTACTGTAGTCCATCATACCATACTTCCGGAAGTCATGCAAGACAGCTTTCCTGTTCTACAGATATCTTCTTCTTTTTTTATTTTGTTTTCCTGAATACCGGCATGGAATCCAGCGGAGCGTCAGCCAGGATCGTCTGTCCACCCTCATAAACCTTTCCGTCTCTGGTGTCCGTCCAGCGACATCCGGCCGGAAGATAAACCTCTCTCTCAAACTGGTTCAGATGGAAAATCGGTGCTGCCAGATACTCGCTTCCGAACATATACTGATCCTGAAGCTCCCAGCATTTCTTATCCTCTGGGAATTCATAGAACATGGTACGGATCAGCGGAGAGCCATTCTCGGAAGCTTCTTTGTAAAGATCACGGATGTAATCGTGCATGGAGATACGGATATCATAGTATTTCTTCATGATCCGATAATTCTCCTCGCCATAGCTCCAGAGCTCATTGGGCTGACCGGTATGCAGATATCCGCCGCCCCAGTCACGGTCATCCAGGGCCGGAATGTTGTAAGGTCCTCTGTCGCCATGCATACGGAGAAC
>CAKRQP010000057.1:0-14302 GCA_934393555.1 uncultured Lachnospiraceae bacterium | reverse complement strand
GCGGAATGACCCATGCCCCGGAGCGCTCCCGGGAAGAGATCCATGAGGCCGCAGAGGAAATAGGTCAGCGTCGTAAAGGACAGAATCTCCATACCGCTTCGCACGACTTCCTCGTTATCCGTATAAATTTTCAGAATCTCCGGGCCAAAGCCATAGAACGCGCCGCCGATCACCAGCGCCACACCCGTCGTCAGGATCATGCAGTCGATAAGCACCCGATCCATTCGCTTCCATTTTCCCACGCCGTAATTCTGGCTCGTGAAGCTCATGCAGGCCTGGGTGATGGAGTTCACCGACGCATAGAGAAAGCCCAGCAGGTTGTTGGCCGCCGTGTAACCCGCCATAGCGATGGAGCCGAAGGAGTTTACCGAGGACTGGAGTAGCACATTGGAAAAATTGATGACCGTACTCTGGATTCCCGCCGGAACTCCGACCTGAAAGATCTGCTTTAAATAAACGCCCTTCATCGTAAGCTTCGAGAGCCGGAGCTGATAGCTGCTCTCCGCCCGGTAAAGACAGATCAGCACCAGCACGCAGGAGACCATCTGGGAAATCACCGTGGCGATACCGACACCGGCCACGCCCATATGGAAAACGACTACCAGAAACAGATTCAGCCCGGCATTCAGCACACCGGAAATAATCAGGAAAAACAACGGCCTTTTCGTATCTCCTACTGCCCGGAGCACCGCGGCTCCGTAGTTATAGAGCATGAAAAACGGCATGCCCACGAAGTAAATCTTCATATATAAAGTGGAAAGATCGATGACATCATCCGGCGTATCCATAAGCTCCAAAGCTCCCCTGGAAAAAAAGAGCCCCACGAAGACCATGAGAATTCCGCTTAATAATGCCAGCATGATCGAAGTATGAACGGTCTCCGAGACTTCCTGATCCCGCCCCGCCGCATAAAACCTTGCTGTCAGCACACTGGTTCCCAGCGAGACACCGATGAACAGGTTTGTGAACATGCTGATGAGGGCCGTCGTGGACCCGACAGCCGCCAGCGCCTCGCTCCCTGAAAACCGTCCCACCACGATGATATCCACCGCGTTGAACATCAGCTGCAGGATTCCGGACAGCATCAAAGGCAGCGAAAACGAGATCAGTTTGTCCATGATCGATCCGCTGCACATGTCGATTTCATATTTACTTTTTTTCACTTCTATTTTCCTCCCAAAGGGCATAAACGCCCTGTATCTGGACCCCCATGAACCGCGCTCCGCGCTTACCGCAGCTTCGCTGCTATTCATGGGTGCCATTCACCGCTCGCCGAACATGCCAGCATGTTCTTCTCGCTAACGCTCATTCCATTATAACAGTTTCTGCCAAAAGTGGCAATGGGCGCCCTTATCGGAAATTTTTTCCCATTTATTATTGACTTTCCTGCGTCTTGTGATATAATAAAGTCATCAAAGATAATAATAGTTACTGTTATGAAAATTATTTTAAGAAGAGAGGTTCCATCATGAAAATAACCGATGATATTCTTTATGTAGGCGTCAACGATCACAAGGTAGACCTGTTTGAGGGACAGTATGTGGTTCCCAACGGCATGGCTTACAACTCCTATGTGATCAAGGATGAAAAGATCGCCGTTATGGACACCGTAGATGCCAATTTCACCCATGAGTGGCTGGACAACATCGCTACCGTTCTGAATGGAGCGAAACCCGATTACCTCATCATCCAGCACATGGAGCCGGATCATTCCGCAAACATCCACAACTTCATGAAGGTTTATCCGGACACCACGATCGTGGCTAATGCCAAGACCTTCGGCATGATGGAGAACTTCTTCCGTGATATGCCTCTCGAAGGCAGAAAACTGGAAGTAGAGAACGGCGGCACTCTTTCTCTCGGCAGACACACACTGACCTTTGTTTTTGCTCCCATGGTGCACTGGCCGGAGGTTATGGTGACTTACGACAGCACCGACAAGGTCCTCTTTGCAGCTGACGGTTTCGGAAAATTCGGTGCGCTGGATGCTGACGAACCCTGGGATGATGAGGCACGCCGCTATTTCATCGGTATCGTCGGAAAATACGGCATGCAGGTGCAGAAGCTTCTGAAGGTTGCCGCTACTCTGGACATCCAGACCATCTGCTCTCTCCATGGTCCCGTTCTGAAAGAAAACCTGGGCCACTACATTGAAAAATATGACATCTGGTCCTCCTATTCCGTTGAGGAAGAAGGCATTATGATCGCCTACACCTCCGTTTACGGAAACACAAAGAAAGCCGTTGAGATCCTGGCAGACAAGCTCCGTGACAAAGGATGTCCAAAGGTCGTTGTCTACGATCTGGCAAGATGCGATATGTCTCAGGCGGTTGCCGATGCTTTCCGCTATGGCAAACTGATCCTGGCTACCACCACCTACAACGCAGAGATCTATCCCTTCATGCGTACCTTTATCGAGCATCTCACCGAGCGTAACTACCAGAACCGCACCATCGGTCTCATCGAGAACGGAAGCTGGGCTCCTCTGGCTGCCAAAATCATGAAAGGCATGTTTGAAAAGAGCAAAAAGATCACCTGGCTGGAAAATACCGTCCGCATCCTCTCCTCTTTAAGTGCGGAAAACATGGACGAACTGGAAGGCATGGCAAACGAGCTCTGCGAAGAGTACATTGCCCGTGCAGGTGAAGTCGAGAAAAAAGTAGATCCTACGGCTCTGTTCCGCATCGGTTATGGTCTCTATGTCGTTACCTCAAACGACGGAAAAAAGGATAACGGTCTCATCGTCAATACCGTGATCCAGCTCACTGATCAGCCCAACCGGGTAGCTGTCAATATCAATAAAGAAAACTACTCTCATCATGTGATCAAACAGACCGGTGTCATGAATGTCAACTGCCTCTCTGTGGAAGCTCCCTTCCAGGTATTTGAAAACTTCGGTTTCCAGAGTGGTCGTCAGGCAGACAAATTTGCCGGCTGGGAGACTCCGCGTTCTGAGAACGGACTGGTGATTCTTCCGAAATACATCAACGCTTTCATGTCCCTGAAGGTCGAGCAGTATGTGGATCTCGGTACCCACGGCATGTTCATCTGCTCCGTGACCGAAGCCAGAGTCATCAACAAGAAAGACACGATGACCTACACCTACTACCAGGAAAATGTAAAGCCGAAGCCCCAGACAGAGGGTAAAAAAGGCTTTGTCTGCACCGTATGCGGCTATATCTACGAAGGCGATGTCCTTCCGGATGATTTCATCTGCCCACTCTGCAAACATGGCGTTGCAGACTTTGTCCCGATTGAGTAAATAAAAAACAAATCCCCGGCAGAAAGTGCGATTCGCTTCCTGCCGGGGATTTTTTATGCCTTATGATGTTGTCGTTGTATTCGGAAACGGCCTGCCCGGAACGGTGTCCGGCGCATCATTCTCATCTCCGAAAAGCATTTTCATAACCCAGCGGAAATCCGACTGCTCTTTCACTTCGGTATGGATACTCCAGCCGCCGTTTCCATTGTCTCCCTGACAGAGAAGGTGAAACAGCGGTTCGATCAGTTCCTCATTTTCCATATAGGTAGGATATTCACTGTAAAGCTCCATATCATTCAGCGTAGACGGGAAGCCCAGGACAGAAAATCCATAATCGAGGGCAATTCTCACTGAGATATCCTCATTGAAAAAGATCTTATCTTCTGTATACATCCGGAACTCTCCGTCTCCCTGGAGCACCGTTTTCCGCCATTTTTCCTCTCCTTCTCTCTGGAGAACGGAGTAAGCGATGCCGCTGCTTCCGCCGTCGCTCTTGCACACACTCATGCAGGGCCGGAAGGCTCCATCTTTTGTATACTCATAAAAATCATAGCCCAGATAAAAACCATCTGCAAACAGAGCATTCGAATAGCTCTCTGTATACAGATAGGTCGTTCCGTCGATTTCCGTGATTCCTGCTGCGAGCCACTCTCCCGTAAGGCCGGAATAGCTGCCTAAGGCCTGTCTTCCCGCCAGGAAAATTTCTCCGTTTTCATCCATCGAATAGAGTTCCGCAATCAGCCTGTTTTCTCCTTCCAGAATGATCCTGCGTCCTTCCTGATTTCCCAGGGCATCGCCCTCCGTCGGATCTCCATCCCAGTGACCGAAGCGGAATACCAGAAGATCCTCCACCTCGTCTCCGTTCAGATCTTTAATCGCCGCATCCAGGATTCCATCTCTCCGATCCCAGTTTTCATTCTGATAACCGTTCTGATACTCCAGGAAAATCGAATTTTCCCCGATGTTTGCATATCCATATTCCGGAAGCAGTTTCTCATGGATAAATTCATAGTAATCCGTGAAATTCACCAGCGGAAGAAGCGTTACCTCCGGAGCCGCCAGCGGCCGCTTGGAATACTGGTAGATTTTGTCCATTTCCATAAGCGACGGATAGAGCAGCATGTCATAAGAATAATTGGAATCGCTGTTTGCCGCCGTATTGGGAAGGAGACCGTAGCTCCTGGGGATCTTGTCCAGCGTTTTCGTATCCTCCGCCCTCCTAAGCTGCGTCAGCAGCTGTGTGAGCAGAGCGGTGGTCTTTTTCAACTTCTCCTCCGTCGCCTGATAAGCCTCGGAGTTCGCGAAATCGGAGCTCTCCATGGATTTGAGCCCCGCCTCCTGCGTGAGGGCACAGGCTTTCAGATAATTGGCCGCCAGATAACCGCACTCTTTCAGCGCTTCATAGCCATCCAGTCCATCCTGGAGGGCGATTCCCTGGTAGCTCCAGACCAGTTCATTCCAGGCATCGCTCTCATAATACATGCCATAGGTAGCAAACTGCATGGCCTCCGGTTCCTCCACCTTCGGCAGAAAACTCTGATTTTCCTCAAAAACGCTCCAAAGCATCTTCGTCATCGTCGGTACCAGAGAGTAGCCCGTTCCCAGCGCATCCAGTGCAAAATCCGGGATCAGTTTATTATATGCATTGGACGTCACCTCTGACATACTGAATGCAATCTGACTCTTCAGGAGCGCGTATTGTGTATCCAAAGCCGATCTGGCGGTCTCCGGCATCAGAGAATGTTCTTTGGAAGCCGATATGTAACGGTTCATGGCTTCCATCATCTGTTGATCCATATTTTTCGTCTGGTCCAGAATCTCAAATCCGGAGAGGATAAAATAGGCGGCGGTAGCCATGGTGCCTCCAATGTCCGAACCTTTCGAAAAGCCGCTGGAAAGCTTTTTATAACTCTCATTCGTTTTCTCAAATTCCTCGATAGAATCCTTGAAAACATTGAAATATTTGCCATCCCAGGTCCAGTCGTTGATCAGCTCCGCCATCTGCTCCGGACTGTTGACCAGATGTTCCTGCACATCCTCCGCATAAACCGAGATAATCGGAGAAATCGCCCCCGTTACCGTATCGGAAAGCTCCGCGATGGAAGTGCTCTGTTCCTCCATCGGCTGCTGCATGGCCGTCAGAAACTTCCGCATAAATTTCCCGTCATACCAGGAGCCGGTCTCCTTCCACTCCGTATCGAAAAAGGTGTTGGAAAGTTTTACGATATTATTGTAAAAATCCGTAAAGGGCTGTGTTCCCCAGCTCAGGATCGTGTCCAGATCCAGCGTCACCGTACCGTACAGGCTGTCCGCCACCACCGCCGAAGCCGCCAGCTTAAACTGATCCATACTCGTGAAACCGAAATCCTTCGCAAAACTGAACATCCAGTTCTGGCCGTTGTTCTCCTTAAAAAGATCCGCCAGCGCGTCCAGGAGCGTATACGCCGGATCACCCACCACCAGAAGATCTTCCTTCGGCTTATAGGTCTCCTCCAACGTTATCGAAAGCGGAAGAATCTGGCAACCCAGATAATAGAGCAGGTCCTTTGCCGGAACCCAGAGCTGTTTCTGCCAGAGAACCGCCTCCGTGGACATCGAAAAAAAGCCCTCGCAGCCGCTGATCTTATAAGCTGTGACATCCGAACCCGCATGGAAAGCCATCCTCCGGTTATAGAGCCAAATTTCCCCGGACCGATCCTCCTGATCAAAGGTATAAGAATAATTCGGAAAGATTCCAAAAAAGGCCTCTGGATTTACCAGAACCGTATCCTTCTCCTGGTCATAAAGGACCGGCAGCTTCACCGGATCGTGATATTTCGTCGGGTACAGCGTCCGGATATAGCCCGGCCGGTAACGAACCTGCGTTGTATTTTCGGAGGTCTCAGCCGGTTCTGAGGCCTGCACTCCCAGTCCTCCAAAGCTTCCGCAAAGCACCAGGCCGGCGCACAGCAAACTCAAAAATTTTTTCATTCGTTTCATAACCCACTCCCTTTCTTTGGTAAACTGTTATGATCCATTGTAAATCTCTTTTTGAGGATGAGCAAGGGGATTTTATCATCAGAACACCATCCGGAATCAGGTTATCTTCCTGCCAGCTCAATACAGGTAAGCTTAACTCCTCTCCGCTTCCGGTCCGCCAGTTCCAGAGGTCCAGAAGCGTTACAGGTACCAGTTCACCACTCTCCTCCTCAGCCGTATGGTTCTTATAATAGGCTGTCAGCTCCAGGCCCAGTTTTTCTTTCTTTTCATCCGTTCTCCGGAGTGTCTCCTCGTCCCCCGTAAAAACCAGGAGATTCCAGGCAAATTCCGGGCGGGAGAGCAGCGTCTCCAGCACGTTGTCCAGCTGCTCCGGATTCTGCGTCAGAGTTGTATCAAGGATCACCGCCTTGGTATGGCTGTAATCCAGCGTACAGGCGCTCGTTCTCTGGCGCTCTGCCAGCAGGCTTTCCGTATCACCATCCGGGACCGTCAGCACTGACACAAAATCCCGGGCTTCCAGCTCCTGGGCGGAGCAACCGGAGAGAGTCAGCAGAATCCAGCACGCGACAAACCCCGCTGCTCCCAAATGCCTTCTATCATTCAATCCCCTGATTTTCTCTGTCCGCTTTTCTGTTCTTTTCCACACGAAACCGCACCCTTCCTTTCTGTTTTTCTCCCAATACACCGTACCATCACCAGAAACGCTACGCTCACCGGAACCGCCACAAAGCTGTTCCAGATCACATAAATCTTTGCCGCCTTTCCATTTTCCCCGCACCAGAGAGCAACGAGAAGCACCAGCACAGCCAGACCGCACCAGAGAAGTTTTTTCCCCACTTTTGGAAAAAGCAGCTTTCCAATCAGTCCCAGGTAAAAAAGCGAGCTTCCCGCACTCACCAGAAGCATCGTCTCCAGAAGCCCCGCAAAAATCACATCCCAGCGCTCCAGAAAGCCTCCCGGAACCCTGGCGCTGCTCATAAACGACACCGCCGGCCAGGGAAGAAGCGCCATTCCCCGCTCGCCAAAAGCAGCTGCCACCAGAAGAAACAAGGCTGCAAGAGCGGCCGCCGCCCTCCATAACCCTTTCCTTGCCAGTCCTTTTTCCTGTCCGCTCACATAAGGTGCCAGAAACACATAAAAGCTTAACCCTCCAAAAACACTGAACATCTTCAAAAGCTGCCCCAAAGCTCCCTGATATTCACCAAACACCAGACCCGCCTCGCTGATTCCGGGCTGCTGATGAAAGGCACTGAGCAGCATCAGAAGCAGAATCGGGAAAAAAAGCAGCGGATAGAGCACTTCCGCCGTCCTGGCCCGGACTTCCGCGCCGCCATAGGCCATGCAGACACCAGCCGCCAGCACCATAATCATAAGAACTCCTTTTTTCTCCCCCGGCAGGATAAAAGCCTGTCCTATACTTCCAAAGGTATTCAGAAGATACACCAGATTCCAGAAGGCATAGAGAAAAAAGAAAACGAGAAAAATTTTTACTGTTTTTTCTCCCATTCTCTGCTCCGCGTAAGCTTTAAAGTTCCCGCCGCAGTCTCTTCCTATCCGCTCCACCAGTCTCCCGTAGGCGAACACCAGCAGAAAAACGATGAGCAGGCAGCTGATAAATTCCCGGCTGGTCAGCCCTTCCGCAAGCGCAGGAAGAAGCAGGGCTCCTTTTCCGAAAAAATCCAGTGTCAGAAGGCAGCGAAGCTGTCGCGGCGAAATCTTTCCATTTTCTGAGAACACCCTCACTCCCCCTTTCCGGTCCGCACCCGCCTGTCTGCCCGCGCAAAAAGCGGCCGCCGTTTCAAAAAGATCAACGGGAAACGGACCAGGCTGTCCTTCCGGTCTGCTCCCCGGTTCAGCTTCCAGGCGGAATACGGCGCCAGATAAGAAACCCCGAAGCTCTTCAGACCGGCAAGATGCGTCAGCAGAAACACCAGACCAAGGAAAAATCCCAGGATTCCAAACCAGGCACACAGAAAAAGCATCAGATACTTCACCAGGCGGATGGCTTCCGACAGTTCTTCCGAAGGAATGGCAAAATCTCCCAGGGCAGTCAGCGCCACAACGACAACCACCATGGGGCTCACCAGGCTGGCGCTCACCGCCGCCTGCCCGATGATCAGTCCGCCTACGATCCCGATGGTACTTCCGACAGGACCCGGCATCCGAAGACCTGCCTCTCTGAGAAGTTCAAATGCCAGCTCCAGGAGCAGGACTTCCAGAAGACTCGGAAAGGGAACATCCTCTCTGGCGCTTTTCAAAGCCAGAAGAAGATTGGTCGGAAGGATCCCTGGATGAAGCGTTGTCACCGCCACATAAAGCCCCGGGAGCGCCAGTGCGAGGAAAGCCGCCGCATACCGGATCAGCCGCAGAAAGGACACAATGGCAAAATGCCGGTAAGTATCATCACTGGTCTGAAAAAGTGTATTCCATGTGGCAGGCAGGATCAGCGCCTCCGGTGAATTGTCCGTCACCACCACCACTCGGCCATCCAGCAGGGCCTGTGCCGCCCGGTCCGGCCGTTCGGTCACCTGATATTGCGGAAACGGCGAATACCAGACCTCCTCCGTCAGCTGTTCCAGCATGCCGCTGTCCAGGATCCCGTCTCTTTGTATCCCATGCAGCTTTTTCCGGATCGCCTGCAAGAAAGGCGGATAAACGATTTCCTCCAGATAAAGGATGGCTGTCATCGTATGCGAGATCTCTCCCAGCGGCAGTTCCTCTACTTTGAGGCTGGTATTGCGTATCCGTTTTCTTATGAGGGCTGTGTTCATTTTCTCGGACTCGGAAAAGGCTTCCCTGGAGCCTCTGAGAACCTTCTCTGATTCTGCCTTCTGTACACCGCTTTCGGGATACCCTTTACTCCCGATCTTCAAAGCAAAGTCCAGACCGTCCACAAAAAGCACGGCATTCCCGGCCAGCATGGCTGCAAGAGCCGCCTCTGTATCAAAAAGCTTTCCCGTATCCGAAATCCCGAGTGCATCCTTTTTCAGCGCTTCATAAAGCTTCGCCTGCTCCAGCTCCCGAAGTTCATTCAGAAATCTTCCGATCACCGAATCCTCCAGCATGAGATTGCTCACCGCTGTCTCAATATAGATCAGAAAACACTCGGTTTCCCGTTCTTTCCCAAGCATCATCGGCCGAAGCAGGATGTCGTCACAGCCACTGATCCTTTCTTCTATGCGTTTCCTGTTTTCTGAAATCTTCTCCGCGATCTTTTCCATCGGTTTTCCCCCTTTTCAGCATAACAAAAAGGATAGGCATTCCACCTATCCTCTTACGTTTACTTTATCCAGTTATGGGAAAATCATACATGATCTCAGATTTCTTCGTCTTCTTCCTTCTCGGTCAGACTTTCCAGAATGGACCGTTTCTGGTTATCGATATGAACACGGATGGCCGCTCCGGCTTTGGTCTTATCATGTTTTTTCAGTGCCCGCCGAATGGCGTCATGCTCATCGAGCAGAGTCTTGTGCGTCCGCTCATCCTTCAGATACTCCATACGGTAGCGATACATCTGCTCGCTCAGGTTATTCAGCATCTGGATCAGCCGCCGGTTGTTGGTAGCACTCAGGATCACATTATGAAAATGCATATCCGCATCTGCGCAGGTGACCAGATCCTTGCCTTCCAGAAGTGCCTTTTTAAATTCATTGGAAGCTTTCTTCAGCTCGGAAAGCTGGGCATCTGTGATGTGGTCACAGGCATCCTTCACTGCCAGCTCTTCCAGTGCCGTCCGCACCTCCAGCACATCTTCCATATCCTGACGGGTGATCTCAGCAACCTCTGCACCTTTTCTCGGGATCATCAGTACCAGACCTTCCAGCTCCAGCTTCCGGATCGCCTCACGGACCGGTGTCCTGCTCACACCAAGCTTATTTGCCAGCTGGATCTCCATCAGTCTTTCTCCCGGTTTTAATTCTCCTTTTAAAATCGCCTGCCGTAAGGTGTTGAACACCACATCTCGCAAAGGCAGGTACTCATCCATACGGATTTCAAAATTGTCCGCCATTTCGTATCTCCTCCGTTTTCTTCTCCTCTGTTCATCCCATCCGTGCTGATAAGGATCCTGCAAAATTCCCGCAGTCCCTCTGATCCGTCAACGCACGTTTATCTTCCGGATTTCCGGTTGTTAAAAAAGGTCGTCAGGTACACCTGTTTTGCCAGTTCTCCGCCGTAAAGCGTATCATAGACAGCCTGTGCCTTTTCCCTGTCCTCAAAAAGTCCGAATACCGTCGGTCCGCTGCCGCTCATGCAGGCATTCAGGGCACCACCGGCTTTCATGATATTCTTGATCTCTTCGATCACCGGATAAGCAGGGATCGTTACCGTCTCCAGCACATTGCCGCAGAGCTCCGCTACTTTTTTCAGATCACCGGACCGGATCGCCCGGATCTGACCATCGATGTCCGGATGGCTTTCCAGCTCATTTACCTTCAGATTGGTATATACAAATTTTGTGGAAACATGGATCCCCGGCTTCGCGATCAGCACATAGCAGGCCGGTGCCGGCGGCAGATGTGTCAGCTTCTCACCGATCCCTTCAGCAAGAGCCGTTCCTCTCAAAATACAATACGGAACGTCTGCGCCAATCTTTACGCCCCGCTCCATCAGCTCTTTTCTGGAAAGATTCAAATGGAACAGACGGTTGACCCCTACCATGACAGCGGCCGCATCCGAGCTTCCGCCGGCCATTCCTGCTGCCACAGGGATAAATTTCCGAAGGTCGATCTTGACTCCCTTTTTCACATCAAATTCATCCATCAGAAGCTTCGCTGCCTTATACACCAGGTTGTCCTCATTGGTCGGCAGATAATTCAGGTTGGTGCTTACCCGGATGCCCGGCTCTTCCGTGGACTCCAGCTCGATCTGGTCATACATACGGATGGTCTGCATGATCATCTTCACCTCATGATACCCATCCTCTCTCTTCCCGACCACATCCAGGCCGAGATTGATCTTTGCCATTGCTTTCAAACGAATCTTCTTCATCACTTGGTCCCCTTATTTCTTGGAAATCATCTGGTACTTTGTATACAATCTGTCCATATTGTATCATCTTCTATGCAAAAGTCAATGAAATTTTTACTCGTGCAGCTCCAATGGCAGACCATCCGGATCAAAGAAAAATGTCATCTTTTTTCCTGTATAGGTATCTACCCGGACCGGTTCGCACACGATCCCGCGTGCTGCCAGTTCGTTCACGGTTTCTTCCACACAGTCTACCTGAAATGCCAGATGGCGCAGACCGCAGGCCTCCGGACGGTTTACACGTTTCGGCGGATTCTCTTCCGCAAAAATTTCAAGTTCCACGCTGTCTGAAAGCCGGAGATCCAGCTTCCAGTCCTTCCTCTCCGGGCGATAATTTTCACGTATGATCGAAAACCCCAATTTCTTTACATAGAAATCCTTTGATGCTTCATAATCGGATACAATGATCGCTACATGGTGAATGGCTGATAAATTCATGGTTTTTCTCCTTTTCTTTCGTTGATCGGACGTTTGTGATCCGCTTTTGCTGCTTACTCCTGTTGGGCAGGTTATGTTCTTATTATATGATTTTGGTGTCAAAACACCAAAATCATGATTACACGGATTGTTTCGTGCTTTGCACTCCCACAATCCTTCCCGCTATTCGCATATCGTGGGATTAACATCCCACTTTTATGCTCATATCGGGGCGTGTCCCAAGGTCATTCTCCCACCCTTGTGCAAGCACAGGTGGGATCAGACCTTTTGACACTGTAATCATTATATACTGAAAAGCAACGGATGAATAGGCTTCCTGTTGAAAAAATAAGATACAGAAAAGGATCCTGCAGAAGCTGTGCGAACTTCTGCAGGATCCCTGTTTCTTTTTTTATTTCACGCTTTTCATTCTCTATGATTCATAAATTGTCCGGACATTCTGAAGCTTTTCGCACCGGATCTTTGCGACTCTTGCAATTCTTCCATGGCCATACTGAAATGGTTCCGGCTTTATGAATAATCGTTTTTTCTGTGCATCATAGCTGTAATCCACTGCTGCTCCGGTATCCAGCCATACAATATCTTTAATTTCCGCATCCACATTTTCAAAAGCGCTGTAAGTTCTTGCTTTTGTTTTTAACACACAATCATCTCCCCAGGTTCCTGGCTCTACGATCACTGCGTACAAGGTATCTCCGGAAACCAGACAGTAATCCTGTCCAAAACTTCCGATGTCACAAGGAATGGCTTCATAAAATGCTTCTCCGTTTTCCTTTGTCCATTTTCCCAGTTCCTCCAGAAATCCCATGTGCATCGTAGACAGTGAACCATCCAGTTTTGTTCCCACACCAAGGAGAAGATTTCCTCCTGCATTTCTCGCCTGCAGCATGGATTTCAAGATCCGGCTGACAGATTTGCAGTTGATATCGTCCGCAATTCCCCAATGATCATTGATCGGATAACACATTTCTCCCATGTAGTATTTTTCTTTATCCGTACAGTCAAGACGCTCCGCCTGTCCCTGTTCAAATGTCACGCAGTCAATTTCTCTGTGCCCAAACACTCCCGGCTCATCCAGACCTGTATTGTTCACAATAATGGCTTCCGGCTGATATTCTCTTATGATCCGGTACAATTCATCCAGTTCCCAGTCTTCTTCCGGTTTGCTCCAGTTTCCGTCAAACCAGAAGCCCCCGATCTTGCCATAATTTCTGCAGATTATTTCTACTGACTGGCGAAGATACTTCAGATACTCCTTGAAATTATTTTCAAAATCTTTGTGATGCCAGTCTAACGTGGTATGATATACAAATGGAAGAATATCATTTGCATGGCAGGCATCTATCCATTCTTTCAAAATATCTCTTCCTCCCGGTGTATGCATGACATCATACTCCGAAAGTCCACGGGTATCATACATGGAGAACCCATCATGGTGTCTTGCCGTAAACGTCAGATATCTGGCTCCTGCCGCCTTTGCCGCTTTCACAAGATTATCCGCACAAAAACTGCTGTAAGAACACTCCAATGCTTTCTTTTCATACAAATCCGGATCCATGTTCCGCAGCTTCATAGCCCATTCTCCATGTTCATACTGAACATACGGACCATAATGAATAAAAAGACCAAGTCCTTTTTCATAAAAATCTTTTATTCTTTTTTCTACTATCACTGTTTCATTCTCCTTTTTATGTGAATTTTTTTCACAGCCTTATCTCAGATCTTCCAGACTTCTCAATAACTCTTCATAAACGGTCTCAAATTTGTCCGGTTCTTCCATATATTTTGTATTGCTCTCAAAGACTTGTCCGATCAATGCCTCTGCTTTTTCAGGATGTTTTTCCTGTAAGATTTTCAGCAGCATCACATCTTCTGCCCCCTGCCGCTGTGCCTCCAGACGCATTCCCAGCCAGGGTTCGTCTTTTCCCGGATAAACAATAAAGGCATCTCCACAAGGAAAATTCGTTCCAATGCCTGTAGGATTATAGCAGCTGGTTCCAACAAACGGATCCATCTGTACCGGGAACTGATTAAAACCCCAATGCAAAAATCCGGTAATTCCATATTTTGCAAATCCCCAGAACAATACTCTTCCTTTCAGCACTGCAAAATCAAGAAATCGGTTCAGCCATTTTCCCTCCGGTCCACAACACACATAATTCCAGACCTTTTTGCCATTTTTCTGACACTTTTCAAACTCAGTCTTGTCTCTTTCATAACAGGATGTTACTGGGACCAGGACATCAATTTTATCTTTGAACGTTGTTGTTCCCACTGCTTCTATGATCTGTGCCTCAGGAATATGCTTTTTCACTATATTTACGGCAATGCCGTATTGTTCTATCCTCTTATTCAACGCAATGTCGTTTTTGTAATGTACATCCGGTTCATCATGAATATGTAGCAGCACCTTTTTATCCCAGCCATATTTTTTCAAATAGGACGCCAGTGTCTGTATAAAGTTCTCTGTAATTTCCATCCCTTCCCGAGATGTAAATGCTATATCCGGGAACATGCTGCAGCGAAACTCTTCCGTATACATATCCGGTGTTCCATCTTCCAGAAAGCCTCTGCTAAGAACCGGACCGATCTCCA
>CAKRQP010000056.1:0-14355 GCA_934393555.1 uncultured Lachnospiraceae bacterium | reverse complement strand
GGAGGCATCCGTCCCGGTAAAAGGACTCCCGGGGGGAATGCTTCCGGCCTATGAACTTTCTCTTTCCGTAAAAGAGGATGAAGTTCGGTTTTTCTATCTGGATGAAACGGGAGAGAAGCAGAAGCTCGGACCGCTGCTCCATGCCTTTGTTCTCTCGGATGATTTTGCAGACGGTTTTACTGGAGCCTTTACCGGCATTGCCGTACAGGATATGAAAGACCGGAAAAACTATGCGGATGTGGCCTGGTTCCGGTATGAAGAACAGGCGTGATAACAGAAAAACAGTGATGCAAAAAGAACTGGTATCTGTTATAATGAAACCGTTTCCCGGGCTGTGAAAAAAGCACGGCCGTAAGTCTGAAATGTGAAAGGATATACCGATGAAAAGAGAACTGAATGAATCATTTGAAATACGAGTATCCGGTACCGAGGACTGGTATGCAATGACGGTTCCGGGTTCCGCTATGGATACCCTGGTAAAGGAAGGCGTTCTGCCGGATCCGTATTATGGAGAAAATGAATATGAAGTGCGGGAGTTTTTCCGCAATGATTTTGACATCCGTGGACATTTTACAATAAGCCCGGAGGAGTTTTCCAGTGAGCATCTGCTTCTGATCTTCCACGGGATCGATACGGTGGCAGATCTTTATCTGAACGGCCATAAGCTTGGCCATACGGAAAACATGCATCGCCGTTTTCCATTTTCCATCAAAGAATGGGCAAAGGAAGGAGAGAACCTTCTGGAGCTTCATCTGGCTTCCCCGCTGAAATTTATCGAAGACTACAAGCCGGAAAAAGGCCGTGAGATCCATATGTGCAACACCGGTACCATGCCGGGCAACCAGTACCTCAGAAAGCCGCACTGTATGTTTGGCTGGGACTGGGGTCCTCAGCTTCCGGATGCCGGTATTTTCAGGAAGATTGAGCTTGTGACTTATGAGAAAGCCCGTCTTCTGGATACGCTGAT
The DNA here is from genome assembly GCA_934393555.1 of uncultured Lachnospiraceae bacterium. Classification (GTDB taxonomy): domain Bacteria; phylum Bacillota; class Clostridia; order Lachnospirales; family Lachnospiraceae; genus Limivivens. The sequence goes on along the minus strand of CAKRQP010000056.1, from coordinate 13,388 downwards.
CCGTCAGAAGCACGAAGAAGGCCAGGTAACGCTGACCATGACCACCGATGTGGAAAAGGATGCGGATGCAAACGTAACGCTGACCTACGAGGTCCTGGATCCGGATGGAAAGCTGCTTTATCTCGGAAGTGATCCTGTTGTGAAGATCGAAGAGCCGAGACTCTGGTGGCCGCATGGAAACGGAGAGCAGCCCCTTTATACGGTCCGTGTGATCATGGAGAGCGAAGGAGAAGCGGCACAGGAGAAGCTTTACCGCATCGGTCTTCGTACGGTGACTGTTTCCAGAGAGGATGACGAGTGGGGCCAGGAATTTGCCATTACCGTCAACGGAAAGAAGATCTTTGCAAGAGGAGCAGACTATATTCCGGATGACTGCTACTATTCCAGACTGACCAGAGAGGTCTTTCTCAGAGATGTGCAGGCTGCAGTATTCGCAAACTTCAACTGTCTTCGTATCTGGGGCGGCGGTTATTATCCCTCCGATGAATTTTATGATCTCTGCGATGAGTACGGAATCCTTCTCTGGCAGGATCTCATGTACGCCTGCAACATCTACGATTTGACAGAGTCCTTTGAGAAAAACATCGTGGAAGAGGCAAGAGACAATATCCTCCGTTTCCGGAACCATGCGTGCCTTGCCCTGATCTGCGGAAACAATGAGCTGGAGTCTGCATGGACCGACTGGAGTGCGATGAAGGGACATGCACCTTCCCTGAAAAGAGACTATCTGATCCAGTTTGAATATCTTCTGTCTGCGGTAGTAAAAGAAACGGCACCGGATACCTTCTACTGGCCCTCTTCCCCGTCTTCAGGCGGAAGCTTTGACAAGCCAAACGATGACAACCGGGGAGATGCCCATTACTGGGATGTATGGCATGGCCAGCTGCCCTTCAGTGAGTATCTGAACCACTATTTCCGTTTCTGCTCCGAGTTTGGCTTCCAGTCCCTGCCGTCCATCAAGACCATTGAGACGTTTACGGAGGAAAAAGACCGGAACCTCTTCTCCAAAGTCATGGAGAGCCATCAGAAGAACCCGGCAGCAAACGGAAAGATCCTGTATTATCTTTCCGAGACCTTCCGTTATCCGGGAGACCTTTCCGGCCTGACCTTCTTAAGTCAGATCCTGCAGGGCTACGCCATGAAGGTGGCAACTGAGCACTGGAGAAGAAACCGCGGCAGATGCATGGGCAGCATTTACTGGCAGTTCAACGATAACTGGCCGGTGGCTTCCTGGTCCAGCATGGATTACTATGGAAGATATAAGGCACTCCACTATATGGCCCGTGTCTTCAATGAGTCTGTGGCAGGAAGCATCTGCAAAGAGGGCAATACCATGGGCTTCTGGATCTCCAACGAGAGCCTGAAAGAAGCCGCTGTGGAGGTAAAAGTAAGCCTTAAAGATCTGGATTTCAAGGTGCTCTACGAGGAGACCGTTTCCGGAACGGTGGCTCCGCTTTCTGCAGCAGACCTTCTCACGAAGGATTTCTCCGAACTCATCGAGGGTCGCAGTGAGCAGGTATTTGTCACGATGGAATACAAAGTAACCGATCAGGAAACCGGCAGAACCGCGGAGCGCTGCGAATTTGAGACCTTTGTTCCCGTGAAACATCTGGAACTGAAGGATCCGGAGCTTACCGTGTCCTGTCAGGAGGACGGAACCGTGACCCTTTCTGCGAAGAGCTTTGCACCTTACTGCATGGTTGAGGGTGTCAATGAGGATATCATCTGGGATTCCAACGTTCTGGCCATGACAGACGGAAAAGAACGGGTGCTGCATCCGGTGAAGGGTGTCGTACCTGGCGTGAAACCGGAGATCCGGGTTTATGACGTATATCATACGTATGCATAAAAAATACGCCTGTCTGCCAAAACGGGCACACAGGTGAAGAAGTGAACGTCAGAGAAATGAAAGGAGACAAGAAATATGAGCTTCAGAAAAGATTTCGTATGGGGAGCCGCAACCGCTTCCTATCAGGTGGAAGGTGCCGCTTATGAAGATGGCAAAGGACTGAACATCTGGGATGTATTCTGTAAAGAAGACGGCCATGTCTATGAGCATCATACAGGTGATGTAGCCTGTGATCAGTACCACCGTTACAAAGAAGATGTAGCGATCATGAAAGAGATGGGACTGAAGGCCTACCGTTTTTCTGTAAACTGGGCCCGGATCTTACCGGAAGGAACCGGAAAGGTCAATGAGAAAGGCCTTGCCTATTATGATAATCTTGTAAACTGCCTCATCGAAAACGGCATTGAGCCTTATATGACGCTGTATCACTGGGATCTTCCCTATGCGCTTCATCAGAGAGGAGGCTGGCTGAATCCGCAGTCTCCGGAATGGTTTTATGAGTATGCAAAGCTCATGGCTGCCCATTTCTCTGACCGCGTCAGCCATTTCTTTACCTTCAATGAGCCGCAGTGCACCGTTGGTCTTGGCTATGTGACCGGTGAACATGCACCTGGCCTGAAGGTTGGTCCGCATGATTATGTCACCATCTGGCATAATGTCCTGAAAGCCCATGGACGCGGCGTACAGGCGATCCGTGAGGCGGCAGTCCGTCCGGTCGGTGTGGGAATGGCCCCCTGCGGTGCTCTGTATTATCCGGCGACAGATGCGAAGGAGGATATTGAGGCGGCAAGAAAAGCATGCTTTGCACTTCCTGAGGCAGACATCCGTGCGGCAAGCTGGGATGTGGCTTTCTGTGCCGATCCGGTCTTTTTAGGACAGTATCCGGAGGATATCATGAAGAGCTTTGGCCAGTATTTCCCGAAGACACTGGAGAAGGATCTGGAGCTGATCTCTCAGCCCCTGGATTTCTACGGTCAGAATGTGTACAATGCCGTACCCGTCCGTGCGGATGAAAACGGCAATCCGGTCCGTGTAGACCGCTATCCGGGCTTCCCGAAGACTGCCATCCAGTGGCCGGTGACTCCGGAGGTGCTCTACTGGGCTCCGAAATTCCTCTATGAGCGTTATCAGAAACCGATCTATGTAACAGAGAACGGGATGTCCTCTCATGACTGGGTGGCTCTGGACGGAAAAGTCCATGATGCCAGCCGTGTGGACTTCATGCACCGTTACCTGAGAGAATTCAAAAAAGCGGCCGCCGACGGCGTAGACCTTCGTGGTTACTTTGCCTGGTCTCTCATGGACAATTTTGAGTGGGCGTACGGTTACTCCGAGCGTTTTGGCATGGTCTATGTAGACTACCAGACCCAGAAACGCACCATGAAAGATTCCGGCCTCTTCTATAAAGAAGTGATCGCTTCCAACGGAGAGATCCTGTAAGTCAGATTAACAAAAATTTAACAAAAAGCTGGTTTCATCTGCTTGACAGCAGGAAAATCAAGTGCTATAACATACCAAGAACAAAAGAAGCATCAGATTGGAAAACGATTTCCTTATATTTTGAACAGCTGGTTTATCCGGAGAAGATGGAAGACAGGCTGGAAAGCTTCGGTTCGATAACCATGATAAGCGGCAGACACGGGAAGCTCTGAAGTATCTGCCTTGACATACATCTGCGGTGCCTGAAAATAAAGGGACACTGCCATTTATAGAAAAGGAAGGACATTACAATGGTTAAAAAACTGATACTGGTTACTTCTCCGCCCGCATGCGGAAAAACTTACATTTCAAAAGCACTTGCAGCCCGTCTGGAGCATGTCGTATATCTGGACAAGGATACATTGATCACCCTTTCCAAACAGATTTTCGCAGTGGCGAATCAGCCGTACAACCGCAGCAGCCAGTTCTTTGAAGACAACATCCGTGATTATGAGTATGACTGTGTTGTGGACCTGGCACTGGAAGCCTTGGATTACGAGGACAAGGTGCTGATCAATGCACCCTTTACCCGTGAGATCCGCGATATGAACTACATCAAAGGCCTGGAGAAAAAGCTCGCTGAGAAAAACGCCACCCTCGTGGTTGTCTGGGTTGAGACTTCTCCGGAAATCGTTCATAAGCGCATGATCGACAGAAACTCTGACAGAGATACCTGGAAGCTGGAGCACTGGGATGAGTACATCGCAGGCTGTAACTTTGAGATTCCCGAGAACCTCAAACGTCCGGGAGCCAAAGATTCCCTCATTATCTTCAAGAATAACAATGAGAAAGAATTTGAGAATTCCATGAAGAAATGTGTTTCCATTCTGGATGAAACCATGAACGAGGATTCCCTTCAGCAGGTAGGCTGAATTATTTGAAAAAACATATGCCCCGGAACTGTAGTGCGAAAAACTACGGTTCCGGGGTTCTTTTTGTCTGGAAACTATGCTATACTCTTGAGACAGCAAGTTCAGCCAGTGACGGCAGGAAGACTACCTGGGAGCCGAGAGCCCGCAGGTGACAGGAAAGCGAGGATCATATGAAGACAACCGTACACATCATCTCTCATTCCCACTGGGACCGGGAGTGGTATTTACCTTTTGAGAAACACAGAGTCAAACTCATCGAACTGATGGATAACGCCATGGAGCTTTTTGAAAAGGATGAGCGTTACCGGAATTTCCATCTGGACGGTCAGACCATCGTTCTGGACGACTATCTGGAGATTCGCCCGGAGAACCGGGAAAAACTGAAAAAATATGTGCAGGAAGGCCGTTTCCATGTGGGACCCTGGTACATCCTTCAGGATGAGTTCCTGACCAGCGGTGAGGCGGCCATACGAAACCTCCTCACCGGCATGCGGGAGGCGAAAGAGTTCGGCGGCCTCTGCCCGGTGGGCTATTTCCCGGATGCTTTCGGAAACGCAGGTCAGATGCCCCAGCTTCTCAAGCAGGCCGGCATGAAGGCGGTGGCTTTCGGTCGCGGCGTGAAGCCTGTGGGATTTAATAATGAAGCGAAAGAGGGCGGAACTTACGAATCCACCTATTCCGAGATGAACTGGGAGTCCATGGACGGCAGCGGCCTTCTGGGCATCCTCTTCGCCAACTGGTACAACAATGGGGCAGAGATTCCCGTGGAGCCGGAGGAGGCGAAGGAATACTGGGATCAGCGCCTCAAAGCGGCGAAGCGCTTTGCCGGAACCAGCCAGCTTCTCTTCATGAACGGCTGCGACCATCAGCCTGTTCAGAAGAATCTGGGAGACGCCATCGAGACGGCCCGGAAGCTCTATCCCGATATCGATTTTATCCATTCCGATTTTGAGACCTACGTTCAGGCAGTAGAAAAGGATCTGGAAGAAAATCCCACAAACAGTCTTTCCACAGTCCGCGGCGAGCTCACGAGCCAGGAAACCGACGGCTTCTGGACTCTGGTAAACACCTGCTCCTCCCATGTGGAATTGAAAAAAGAGAACCGCCGGGGCGAGGCTGCCCTCGAAAAAGAGGCGGAGCCCCTGGCAGCTCTGGCAGCCCTGGCCGGTAAGGAATATCCCGAGGATCTTCTGCGCTACAGCTGGAAAAAGCTCATGCAGAACCATCCTCATGACAGCATCTGCGGCTGCAGTGTGGATGCGATCAACGACGAGATGAAGACCCGTTTCGACAAGAGCCGCCAGGTGGCCGAGACCGTGACGGAGGAGAGCGCGAAATATCTGGCAGATCAGATCGATACGGAAAACGCCGGAGGCCTTCCTTTTATTGTCTTCAATCCCAGCGGCTGGGAGCGCAGCGGCCTCGTGGAAGCCATTCTTGACTATGAGCTGGATTACGACCGTTTCATCTGGGATGGCTACGACCGGATGAAGGCTCTGTCCCTTCCGGAATTTGTCCTGAAAGACGCCGAAGGAAACGAGGTCCCGGCGAAGGTGGAGGATCTGGGCGCGAACTTTGGTTACTTCCTGCCGGACGACCGTTTCCGCGAGCCCTACATGGCAAGACAGCTTCGCGTGACCTTCGAGGCGGAGAAGGTTCCGGCTCTGGGTCATCGCCTCTATCAGCTGAAGAAAGCCGCGCCGACGAAAGAGAAGACCAGCCTCGTCACCGGAGAAAACACGATGGAAAATGCCTTCCTCAAAGTAGAAATTCTGAAAGACGGCACCTACACCCTGACGGAGAAAAATTCCGGCAGAACCTACGGTCCGCTGGGCTATTTTGAGGACACCGGGGACATCGGAAACGAGTACCTCTATGTGCGGTCGAAAAACACGACTCCCATTGTGACCAAGGGCACTCCGGCGAAGATCACGCTGGAGGAGGATCTGCCGTACCGGGCTGTTTACCGCATCGAAAGCTGCGTCGAGATTCCGGAAAGCGCCGATGAGACTCTGGCTGAGGAGCGGAGACGCTGCAGCGACTTCTTCGGAAGAAAAGCAGGCCGCAGCGAAAAAACGGTGCCCCTCGTTCTCACCACAAAGCTTTCCCTTGAGAAGAACGGAAAAGGCGTCAGTGCCGAGACTACCTTCGAGAATCTGGCCAAAGATCATCGGGTACGGGTGATTCTGCCCACCGGTCTTGCCACGGAGCAGCACTTCGCAGACTGCCCCTTCGAGCTTGTGAAACGGAACAATCATCACAGTGCCGGGTGGAAAAATCCCAGTGGCTGTGAGCATCAGCAGCGTTTCACAGCTATGGAGGATGAGAAGGGCGGCCTTCTCGCAGCAAACTTCGGCCTCTATGAGTACGAGATCCTGCCGGAAGAGGACAACGCCATCGCGATCACCCTGCTTCGGGCTGTGGGAGAGATGGGAGACTGGGGCGTGTTCCCGACACCGAAGGCCCAGCTTCCGGGAACTCATACCGCCCGCTATGGGATTTACCCCTTTGAAAAAGGAAAGCTCTATGAGACGATCAAAGAGGGAGCACAGTTCCAGACGAGCCTTCTGGCGGTCGTGACCGACGCCCACAAAGGCAGCCTTCCCGCAGAATACAGCAATCTCAGCTGGAGCGGAGAAGGGATCGAGCTCACCGCCCTCAAGGCAAGAGAGAGCGAGAGGATGCCCGAGGGAGAAAACGATCTGGTTCTCCGTTTCGTCAACCACAGCGATAAGCCCCAGCGCTTCACTGTGACGAAGCCGGCCTGGGCAGAAAAAGCTTTCCTGAGCAACGTCATCGAGGAAGAGCTTGAAAGACTCCCGGAAACGGAATCCACCGGCGAAATTTCCGCCTACAAACATACCCTCCGCCCATACGAGATCCTGACCCTGATCCTGCGCCGGTAACTATTCAGAGCCTCAACTCGATTCCGCTGCGCTTCATCTCGTTGTGGCTTCTCGCCAAATAGATTTCCAGAAAAAAGTGTTCGTTCATGCAAGCATGACTCACACTTTTCCTGAAAATCTGCTTGGTTCTGAATAGTTACAAAAAAATCCCGTCAATTTGACGGGATTTTTTCATACCATATATTACTCTGCCTTTTTCATTTCAAACACAAGAGCGATGGGAGCGCTTCCCTGGCGATAACCGGCAGGAACGGTCAGTGTCAGACCGCCGTCTGTCTCCGTGAAAGCAACCTCTTTTCCACTGTCCAGCATATGGATCTCGGAGATCTTGCCTGTGTAGGGAACAAAGATCCTGGATTCGACAGATTCCTGCGCTACGGGATAGAGGCGGATCGCATAGACGGTATCCCCTTTCTGGGTAAAGGAGAGATTGCCGCTCTGGTAGGGGGCGCAGACTCTGGTTCCGTAGATGGCTTCGCCGTAGGTCTTCATCCACTGGCCGAAACCGTAGAGGCTCTCCCGTGCATCCACGGGGATCCGGCCGTCCGGCTGCGGGCTGACGTTGAGGGCCATGTTTCCGCCCTTTGCCACGATGTTCACGAGCAGGTTGACCAGTTCGCGGGGCGTTTTATAATGGTCGCCGTACTCATAGGTGAAGTCGGCGCCAAGGGTCAGACAGCTCTCCCAGGGAACAAAAAGAGGTTCCTCCGGAATACAAAGCTCCGGTGTCACGTAATTCTCATACGGACCTCCGATGGTACGGTCTGCGGAGAGGACCCAGGGCTGGATCTTTCTGGCTTCATCCACAATGCCGCCCAGATCGATGTCCTGCCCGTTGGCTTTACATACCCAGCCGGCATCAAACCAGAGGATATCCAGTTTTCCGTAATTCTGGCAGAGCTCCAGAACCTGGTTTTTGGTGAATTCCTGGAAACGGCTCCAGATTTCAGGATATTCCTTCGGATCATAAGAAGGACCGCGGGAGGTCAGACCGTCCTTGCGAAGCTCCGGATTCCAGTAATCCGGACAGTGCCAGTCTGCCTTGGAAAAATACGCACCGATACCGATGCCTTTTTCGCGGAAAGCATCAAACATGGATTTTACGATGTCCGCATGTTCATTTTCGTGGAACGGGCAGTCCTCGGCGGTAACCTTGTAATCGGTGTAGGCGGTATCCCACAGACAGAAGCCGTCGTGGTGCTTGGTGGTCAGCAGAAGATAACGGAAACCGCAGTCCTCTGCCATCTGTGCCCATTCTTCCGGCTGGAACCGTACGGGGTTGAAGGACTTGTTCAGACCGAAATACTGTTTCTTGAAGGTTTCTTTGTCCTCTGTCCAGTTGACCTGGTGACGGGACCATTCAGCGTCCTTGTCACTCAGGGCCCAGGATGCCACCATGCCAAGTTCGCAGTAAAGACCCCAGTGCATCATGAGAGCCAGCTTCTGGTCCTGGAACCATTCCAGCTTCTCCTGAAGAATGGGCTCTGCGGGACGGCAGTAGGTCTCGGCGGCACTGTAGTTGTGGACACCCTGATTGACGATGTCCTGTTCTTTTTCTTCTGTGTTTTCCATTGTGCTCATTTGAAAATCCTCCTTTGCATATAGATCATTTGGAGATCAAACCTTCCGGTAGAAAAACGGAAGGCGGTTTATCTGCATCATATCACAAACATGTTAAAAAGTCATTCATTATTTTATCTTTTTTGTTCATTTATTTAAACGTATGTTGATTGAAATGTTCATGAAACTGAAAAAAATTGTGAAAACAGACATTTTTTTGCTTTTTTCGATGACGGAAAGCATGAAATATGATAGAATAAAATATTAATTTCGCTGGTTATCTGGAAACGGAGCGATCCGAAGGGAGAAAAACGTGTCAGGTACAAGGCAGAGAATGACAGCAGTAAAAACAGATAAGGGAAAGAGAAGATGAGTTTGCGTAGAAAGATTTTGATAATTGAAGACAACGAATGGAACCGGGCGCTTCTGGCGGAGATTTTATCTTCCGAGTACGATACGCTGGAAGCGGAGAATGGAAAAGCCGGCCTTGAGATCCTGGAAAAAGAGAAAGAACAGATCTCTCTGATCCTTCTGGATATCCGGATGCCGGTGATGGACGGATACGAATTTCTGGATGTGGTGAAAAATAACCCGGCCCTGGCGGCTATTCCGGTGATCGTCACGACGCAGAGCGAAGGGGAAAATGACGAGCTTGAGGCACTGGAGCACGGAGCAACGGATTTTGTGAGCAAGCCGTATAAGGCACAGGTGATCCTGGGCCGTGTGGCCAGCATGATCCATCTGCGGGAAAACGCAGCGATGCTCCATCTGTTCCGGAAGGACCGGACGACAGGCCTTTACAGCAAGGAATATTTCTGTCAGAAGGCCGAAAAGATCCTTCAGGAAAACCCGGGCAGGACCTATGATATCATCTGTTCGGATGCAGAGAATTTCAAGCTGCTCAACGATTCCTTCGGTATGCAGACCGGCAACCGGGTGCTTCAGATCATAGCGGAGGTCTGCGATGCTCATGTGAAGGAACGGCATGGGATCAGCAGCCGTTTTTATGCAGACCAGTTTGTCTGCATGCTGGAACGTCAGGAAAGCTATACAAATGAGCTTTTTGAGAAGCTCACTGCAGAGGTCAGAGAAAAATGCGGCATCAGCAACATTGTGATCAAATGGGGCATTTATGTGACTGATGACAGACAGATCTCCGTAGAGCAGATGTGTGACCGGGCGCTGCAGGGAGCCAGAAGCATCAAAGGACAGTATGGACGGTATTTTGCCTTTTATGATGACAGGCTTCGGGATGAAATGCTTCAGGAGCAGGCGATCCTGGACTGCATGGAAGAGGCACTGGAGAAAGGGCAGTTCCAGGTAAAACTTCAGCCGAAATACAAGGCTTTTGGAGGTCTGCTTTCCGATGCAGAGGCTCTGGTGCGCTGGTCTCATCCGGAGCTTGGCATGCAGTCTCCGGCAGTGTTTATCCCTCTTTTTGAAAAAAGCGGTTTCATTACCAGGCTGGACCAGTACGTGTGGGAAAAAGTCTGCCAGCTGATGCAGCAGTGGGACCGGGAAGGTCTGGAGCCGGTCAATATTTCCATCAATGTTTCCAGGGCAGATATCTACAACGTAAACCTGACAGATACCCTGCTGGAACTGGTAAAACGGTATGGGATCGCACCAAAGAGGCTTCATCTGGAGATCACGGAGTCGGTCTATATGGAAAATCCGGACGAGCTGATCCAGACGGTGACAAAGCTGAGGGAAAAAGGCTTTGTCGTCGAGATGGATGATTTCGGAAGCGGTTATTCCTCTCTGAACATGCTGAACCGGATGCCCATGGATATCCTGAAGCTGGATATGCAGTTTATCCGTACGGAGATGGAAATGCCGGAGAGCCGACGGACACTCCGTTATATCATCGGTCTGGCGCACTGGCTGAATCTGAGCGTGGTGGCGGAAGGCGTGGAGACAAAGGAACAGCTGGAACATCTGAAGGATCTGGGCTGTGATTACATTCAGGGATATTATCTTTCCAGGCCGCTGGATCCTGCCGATTTTGAAAAACTGCTCCGGGAACAGCTCGTCAAAAAGGAGAACAGGGAACGGAACTTCCGGCTTGCCGGTGAACAGAAGGAGAAAAAGGGAATCCTCCTTCTGGCGGATGAACGGAAAGAGAAGCAGGAACGTCTGAGCAGACTTTTTGAAGGCAGCTATGAGCTGGTCGCGGCGGTCAATGAAACAGAAGTCCTGCGGAACATCGAAAGCTTTGGCAACCGGATCGCTGCTTTTCTGGTCGGCATGAAGGCAGTCCGCAGGGAGGAACATTCCGCGTGGAAGCTCATCCAGCGGGAGAAAAAGGTCTGGAAAACACCGGTCCTTGTCATAGGAGATGAGGACGAGGAGACAGAAAAAGAGGCTCTGGAGCTTGGGGCGGACGAGTATGTTCCTGACACCAGGCTTGGCGAGACCTTCCGGCTCCGGTTAGAAAAGATGCTCCGGCGGGAACGGGCAGATGAAGGATATCTGAATAACATAGCAAGGGAAAACCGTTTCAAGGAGCAGCAGGAATTTCTGAACACCACGCTTCCGGGCGGCATGATCGGCGGTTACCGGGAGAAGGGCTTTCCTGTTTATTTTATCAATCAGAGTCTGATCAGCTATCTTGGCTACGAAGACCGGGATGAATTTCTCAAGGATGTAAACGGCTGCATGGAAAACGGGGTTCATCCGGAGGACCGGGAACGGGTCAGCCGGCAGGTGAATGAAGAACTGGATAAGCAGAACCGGTATTCGGTCGATTACCGGATGAAGAAAAAGGACGGTACCTATATCTGGGTCCATGACACGGGCTGCAGCATTGAGACAGAGGACGGCAGAGAAGGACGGCTGGCAGTCTGCCTGGATGCCACGGAGGATAAGAAGCGGGAACAGAGAGAAAAAGAGCTCTATGAAAAGGAACTGGGCTACTTTACCCGCCTGCCCTTCTCGGAAGGAGGAACCCAGGGACGGATCAATCTCACCACAGACCGGATGGAAAACTGTGTGATGACTTCTGATCTGGTGACCACGCAGGTCGGTGAAAGCTTTGAGACCATCATCGAACGGCTTGCAGCTTCCGCCGTGGATCCGGCGGATGGTGTTTTCATGCGTGAGATCATGCAGCGGGATCAGGTTCTTCAGGATTTTTATAATGGAAAAGAAGAGTATCATTTTGAGCTTCAGAGAAGAAGAGAAAACGGTACGGTTTTTTACGGAAGCACGGATTTCCGCCTGTGCCTGAATCCGGAGAGCGGAGATGTGATCTGTTTCTTCTATACACTGAATGTGACGGAACAGAAGATGGAAGACCTTCTGCTCCGCAAGGTGACAGCAATGGAATATGATCTGATCTGTGATATCGATCTGAAGACAGGCAGACACCATCTGGTGGAGGTCAAGGAGAAATGCCGGGAGAATGTATTGAACGAAGGCATTTTCGCAGATGAGATCGGAAAGATCGCAGAACGCTTCATGGACGAAGAAAACAGAGAGTGGTATCTTAAGAACCTTCAGGAGGATCATATCCGCAGAGAACTGGAAAAGCAGGACAGCTACAGCTTTCTTCTGGAGCTGATCGATGAAAAGGGGATCCACCGGATAAAAAAATATCAGCTTTTTTATATCTCAAAGGAACTGGAACGGGTTGGAATGGCCCGGGTAGATGTAACGGATGTGGCAATTCAGGAAAACAGCCGCCGGCAGGAGTTCCGTCTGCTCCATTGAGGAGACCGGAACGGAAGGCATCAGGAAAGCTACGGATCAGGCAACGTGCCACAGGAAAGGAAAAAAACATGACTGCAAAAGAATTTTATGAAACCATCGGACAAAATTATGAAGAAGTGCTGGAGCGTCTGGCAGGCAGTGAGGCGCTGGTCTTGAAATTTCTGAAAAAATTCAGTACGGATAAGACTTATGCGGCGCTGGAGGAGGCAATGGCGGCAGGAGAGGCAGAGATGATCTTCCGTCAGGCCCATACGTTAAAAGGGGTGGCCGCCAACCTTGGCCTGAAGCCGCTTTTTGAAGATACCTGTGTTCTTGTGGAGATCACCAGGAACGGCGGCACCGAAGGGATCGGGGAAGCCTTTGAGAAGATCAAAGCAGATTATCAGGAGACGATCCGGCTCATTGCAGAGGTAGAGTAAGAGCATCCGATGTTATAAAAAATAGGCCTGTTGTGACATTTTTTTTGTGAAATACATATGATAGGATGAAGCCACAGAGGCGAAAGTCTCAAAAGAGCAGCTTCGCTTCAGAGTAGTTCGCAGCGACTGAAAATAGGAGGATTTTTATTATGGGAAAAAAAGTGACTTTGGGCGTGATTGGTCTGGGATGCCGTGGCTTCAGCCTTCTGAAGGATGTTTTTGTACATCATGAGGATGTGGAATTTGCAGCAGTCTGCGATGTCTATGAGGACCGCTGCCAGGAGGCTGCAGAGGCCATCGAGAAGGCAGGCCGTCCCCGTCCGCTGACCACACAGAACTATAAAGAGATTCTTGCCATGCCTGAGATCGATGCAGTGATCCTCTGCACTTCCTGGGAGAACCATCTGAATCTTGCCATCGAGGCCATGGAAGCCGGAAAATATGTAGGCTGTGAGGTCGGCGGCGCGTACAGCGTGCAGGAATGCTGGAAGATCGTTGAAGCTTACGAGCGGACCCGTGTGCCGGTCATGCTTCTGGAAAACTGTGTGTATGGCCGGGATGAAATGATGGTCTATCACATGTCTGAAACGGG